>CAZGUM010000001.1:0-8736 GCA_964529085.1 uncultured Methylomonas sp.
ACATCAAACCGGCCATAACGCTGCAAAATCGCCGGCAACAGCAATAAATTCAATATGGTCGAAGACACCAAGCCGCCGATGATGATGGCGGCCATCGGACCCATGATTTCCCGGCCCGGATTATCGCTGCCGATAGCGATCGGTAGCATGGCCAGTGCGGTGACCAATGCAGTCATCAGAATGGCCGGCAGGCGTTCCTGAGCGCCGCGGATCAAGGTCTCGGTGGACCAAATCTGACCTTCCAGTTCAACCAGATGCCGATAATGCGAGATCAGCATGATGCAATTGCGCACGGTGATGCCGAACAAGGTGATAAAGCCGACGAAGGAGCCGACCGATAGTGTGGCGTCGGTGATCACGACTGCTGCCACGCCGCCCAATAAGGCAAACGGCAGGTTCAGCAAAGTCAGCAGCATGTGCCGCAGGCTACCCAGTGCGATAAACACGAAAATCAGCACACCGGCACCGGCCAGCAGGGCGTGGATAATCAATGTCTCCCTGGCTTTGGCCTGTTCCAGCGCTGCGCCGATAAATTCCGGATAACTGCCGTCGCGCCAGTTCATCTCGTTTTGTACCCGCTGTTTCAGTTCCGCCATAAAGGCATCCATGTCCCGGTCTTTTACCTTGCAGGTGACGGTTTGGATACGTTGCGCGCCCTGATGCAGGATGTTGTAACGGCCTTCGCCGTGGCGAATTTCGGCCACTTCGCCGAGCAGTACCCGCTGGCCTTCGCTGTTTTTCAACGGCAACTGCGCCAGATAATCCGGCTGGCTGCGCCATTCCGGCGCTAGCGCCACTGCGACATTGAATATCCGGTTGCCTTGCAGATGCTTGCCCACGATGCGGCCTTCGTAAGCGGTTTGCAATGCTGTCATCACTTGCGCCGGGCTGATACCGCGAAACTTTAACTGTTCCAGATTCAACTCGACTTGCAGTAACGCGGTGGCTGGCGGCGAGCGCAGTTGCACGTCTTCCGCGCCGGGAATCGTATTGATTAGCGTGGCAAGCTGTTGGGCCTTGCTGTCCAGTTCGGCCAGATCGTTGCCGTAGATATTGACAACCACCGGCGCGGTGTAGCCGGAAATGGTTTCGTCTACCCGTTCGGTCAAAAAGGTGTTGGCTTCGTAATTGATACCGGGGAACTGTTCCAAAATGTCGCGCAAGTTGTCCAGCACCTGTTGCTGATCCCGGCCAGCCAAGGGTTTTAGCCGTACTTCGTATTCGCTGTAATGACTGCCGTAGGTATCGGCGCCGCGTTCGGCGCGGCCGGCCCATTGCGATACCGACTCCACGCCGTGAATGGCCATGATGCGTTCGGTGAGTAAGCTGCCGACGCGGATGGATTCCGGCAACGATGTTCCCGGTACGCTGGCGGTATGCACGATGAAATGGCCCTCGCGTAATTCCGGCAGAAATTTATGATCCAGGCGTAGAAAGGCGGCGATGCCGATCAAGCAGGCAAGCGCGCCTATTACTGCCACGGTCTTGAAATGGCGGATTGCCCAGAGCAATTGCATGGCGTACAGCGGTTTAAGCCGCCGCAACACGGGCGGGTCGCTGTCGTCCGGTAATTTGTTCCGGAACAGTAAGTGGCATAACGCCGGGGTTAGCGTCAGCGCTACCAGCAGCGACATTAAAATCGCCAGAATATAGGATACGCCCAGCGGGGCAAACAGCCGGCCGCTGACGCCATCCAGTGTCAGCAGCGGCACAAACACCAAGGCGACGATGAAGCTGGCGTAAACCACCGAGCTGCGCACCTCCAGCGAGGCGTGATAAATCACCGTTTCGGCGCTGTCAGGGAAGATTTTTAAACGGTTTTCGCGCAGGCGTCTAAAGATGTTTTCGGTGTCGATGATGGCATCGTCCACCACCTCGCCCAAGGCAATCGCCAAGCCGCCCAAGACCATGATGTTCAGATTGACGCCGCATTCCAGCAGTACCAGTGCGGCGGTCAACAGCGACAAGGGAATGGCGGTAGCGGCAATAAAGGCGCTACGCAGATTGAATAAAAACACGTACAGCACTGCCAGCACGAATAGGCCGCCGATCAGTAAATGCCCGGACAGATTATGCACGGAGGTTTCGATGTAATCGGCCGGCCGAAACAGATGTGAATAAAAATCCACCGCCTGTTGTTTGAAGATCGGTTGGAATTCTTCAAGCACCGCTTCCACTTGCCGCGATACCGATAAGGTATTGGCGCCGTATTGGCCGATCACCATCATCACGATGCCGGGCTTGCCCATGATTTGCGCTGCGCCGATGGGCGGTTCCGGACCGTAAGCAATTTGTGCGACGTCGCCCAGCGTGATGTTCATGCCGTCTTGGCGTTTGACGATCAGTTGCTTGAACTGTTCGGGATTGGCCGGCTGGCCGCTGATTTGCAAGGTAAAACGCTGATTGGCGTTTTCGATAAAGCCTGCGCCGTTCATTTCCGCCGCGCCGGCTGCCGCAGTGACAATGTCGTCTATCGACAGATTAAAACGTTGCAGGGCCGCCGGCTGTAACTGCACCTGTAATTGCTGAATGTCGCCGCCGAACACATTCACGTCGGCGACTCCTGGTACCGCGAGCAGGCGAGGGACTAGAGTCCAGTCCACCAGGCTGCGAAGCTCCATCAGGGTCTTGCTGTCGGAATGCATGCCTATCGTCAATACCGTAGCCGACGAGGACGACAGAGGCACCGCAACCGGCGTGCCTATGCCGGCCGGCAAGCGCTGGCCCAGACTGTTCATCCTTTCGCTGACCAATTGCCGATTGCGGTAGACATCGCTGTTTTCGTCGAACGTCGCGGTGACAATGGACAAACCTTGGATAGACTGCGAGCGTAAGGTTTGTAAGCCTATCAGACCGCTGATGGAGTTTTCGATTTGTTGGGTGACCAGTACTTCCACTTGTTCGGCTGCCAGGCCGGGTGCTTCGGTCTGGATGATGACCTGCTTGGGGGAGAATTCGGGAAAAATATCCAGGCCGGCGTTGGTCAGGCGGTAAATTCCGTAAGCGAATAGCAGTAGCGCTAGGGCGACGACGATGCCGGAATAACGAATGGAAAAACGGACCAGGAGTGCAAGCATGAAGTTGGGAACGGTTAATGTAGCGGGCTATTGTGCCTGTTTGCCCGGCGTTGGTCTATTGCAGGCCTACGCATTAGATTAGGGGCAAGTCGGCAACAAGAATAGCGTCAGGTAGTAATGATTGGTTTTTACCGGCTTTTTCTCGAAACGCCGAATTGCGCACACGCTGCTGTGTTTATCGACTATTGTATGAAGTCGTGAATGGCTTGCGGTCGTTGTCGCGGCTTTGGCAAAGAGGTAGCTCATGTCGGTCCCGAATTTGTACAGATGTGTTTTGTTGGTGTTGGTATTGGTTTGCCAGCCGACGCGAGCCGAGGATGATGCGCGGGCGGCTAACGGCACCACTGTCGGCGATTGGTTGAGCCTGCAATGGCAACGAATTGTCACGCCAGCCGCCAAGGCCAGTTACAGTCCCAGTTTTAGCGACCGCAGCCCGCGGCCGCTAAAAGAATATATCGTCGGCATTCATCCGCTGCATAATCCGAAGCGGCTGTTTGCCGTATACGGGCCTATCGTTGAACGTATTAATCGCGATTTACCCGAGGTGAGAATAAGGCTGGAAGCGTCGCGCAATTATGAGGAATTCGATAAAAAACTCTACAGCGGCCATTTCGATTTCGCGATGCCCAATCCTTATCAAACCGTGCGCTCGCTAGCGCATGGCTACCGTGTATTCGGCAAGATGGCCGACGACGAGGATTTTCGCGGCATCATTCTGGTGCGCAAGGATAGCGGTATCCGCCTGATCGGCGATTTGAAGGGCAAGGCCATAGCCTATCCGGCCGCCACCGCGCTGGCGGCTACCATGATGCCGCAACAATATCTGCATAGTCATGGCCTCAACATCAATACAGATATCGAAAACCGTTATGTGGGTTCCCAGGAATCGTCCATTATGAACCTGCTGCTAGGTGATGTTGCCGCTGCGGCCACGTGGCCGGTGCCCTGGAAAGCCTTTATGGTCGAACATCCGGAGCAGGCCGCGCAGTTGGAAGTCAAATGGCAGACCGAGCCTATGGTAAACAATGGCTGGGTCGTCCGTGCGGACGTGCCGGCCACTTTGGTCGAACGTTTTGCTAGGCAACTGTTTAGTCTGCAAAACGACGAAGCCGGCCGCAACTTGCTGCAAGCAGTCCCGGTTTCGCATTTCGAGTCGGCTACCGAGCAGGCCTATCAGCCGGTGCGGGCCTTTTTGGAGAACTTCAACCGTACGGTACGGCCGATCGAACAATGAGTAACTGTCCGCGCCTAGGCTTTCGACATTGGATAAGAGCGTCGTTGAAACGGCAACTGGCGATAGCGTTCGGCAGCGTGGCTTTGACGGCTATGTTGGGGCTGGCGGGTTTGCTGTTGCGGCAACAGTGGCACTTTCTCGACGAGGCCAACATTCGCCGGGCCATGGCCTTGGCAAACGGTCTGGCCCGCAGCGGCGAATCCTGGGTATTGGCCAACGACCTCGTTGGACTCGATGAAATTGTGCGGGGCTACGCCGATATGCCCAGCCTGGAGCGTATCTTCGTGCTGGATCCGAGCGGCAAAGTATTGGCATCGACTAAACCCGGAGAAGTGGGACGCTATGTGAGTGATGCCGTCAGTCTGGAGTTGCTGACGCAGGTGCCGCAAACTCGAGTCGTGATCGTCAGCAGTAATCTGATCGATGTCGCGGCGCCTGTCATGGTTGAGCAACGGCATGTCGGTTGGGCGCGAGTGGAATTGAATCAACACGATACCAAGGCCAGTTTACGCGCGTTGGCCGTCAATCATTTCGAGTTTATTGCGATTACCTCATTGGTGCTGATGGCCGCCTCCCTCTGGCTGGGGCAGCGGATGAGCGATCGTTTGCGACAATTGGGCGGTGTAGCCCAGCGCATTGCCGACGGCGAACGTTCGGTAAGGGCGGCCAATGGTGGTGCTGCCGACGAAATCGGCCATTTGGCCGACAATGTCAATCACATGTTGGACACCATCAGCCGCTCCGAGCAAGATCTTGGCAAGTTAAACCGGGTTTATGCGGCTTGGACCGAATGCGTCAATACCATAGCCCGCGAGCCGAGAGAATCCGTATTGCTCGAACGGCTTTGCCGGATTTTGGCGGAAACCATAGGCTTACGCTTGGTATTCATCGGTTTTACAGATGCCGGAGGCGATTGGGTAGACATTGCTGCTGCCAGCGATTGGGACATGTCTTTTTTGAAAGCCTTGAAGGTGTCCGCACGTGCGGATAGGCTGGAAGGCCAAGGTTCTTGGGGGCGGGCCCTGCGTAGCCGGCACCCGGAAATTTTGAATGACTTTCAATCCTCGCCCTGCACCGAACTTTGGCACGCGGCGGCTGCAGCGGAGTCGATCCGCTCGGTCGCCACGTTTCCGTTATCACGCGGCGGCAAAATTGTTGGCGGGATTGCGGTCTACTCGGTCGAACTGGATTTTTTCAATGCCGACATGATCGCGTTGCTAAACGGTTTGAGTCTCGATATTTCCTTGGCGTTGGATAATATCGATCGCGAAACTCTTCGCCGGCAAACGGAGACCGAGTTGAGACTGGCGGCGTCGGTGTTCGAAAATAGTCAGGAAGGCATCATCATTACCGACGCGGAACAAGTCATCATCCGCGTCAACTCCTCTTTCTCCAGCCTGAGCGGATACAGTGCGGAGGAAGTCCTCGGACAAACGCCGCGAATTCTGGCTTCCGGCCGTCAAGACCGGCTGTTTTACCAGGCCATGTGGGAGCGCATTGCCACGCAGGGCTATTGGCAAGGCGAAATTATCAATCGGCGCAAAAGCGGCGAGCTGTTTCCGGAATGGTTGTGCATCACCCGTGTGCTGGATGCGGAGGGCGGCGTTACGCATTACGTCGGTACTTTTGTCGATATCACCGATCGAAAACTCGATGAAGAACGGATACACAAACTGGCGTTTTACGATCCGTTGACCCAGTTACCCAATCGCCGTTTACTGGTGGAACGTTTACGTCAGGCTTTGGTGGAAAGTCAGCGCAGCCAGTTGTATGGCGCGCTGATGTTCATGGATCTGGATCGCTTCAAGATACTAAACGATACCCAAGGCCACGATCTGGGCGATCAGTTATTGATCGAGGCCGGTAAACGCATCACCGAATGTGTGCGTGAACAGGATACCGTGTCCCGGCTTGGCGGGGATGAGTTCGTGGTAATGCTGGAAGCCTTGAGCGAAGATCAGGGTAGCGCCATTGCGATTGCGCAACGTATCGGCGACAAGCTGCTGGCAGCCCTCCGCCAACCCTATCAGCTGGCTAGACTCGACCGCGAAGGCTTGCCGGTATCGGTACTGCATCACTCCAGCGCGAGTATCGGCATGACCTTATTCCGGGGGACGGCGGTTTGCGGTGACGATTTGCTGAAGCAAGCCGATGTGGCTATGTATCAGGCCAAGCAAGCCGGGCGTAATAAATTATGCGCCTACAATACTCAGTTGCAGGCACACATCAATGCGCGCGCCGTGCTGGAAACCGAGCTGCGCCAAGCTATGCAAGACCGGCAATTTAGCCTGCACTACCAGGTTCAGGTGGATGTCGTTGGCAAAATCATCGGCGCCGAGGTTTTGTTGCGTTGGCGTCATCCGACGCGCGGCTGGGTGGCGCCGGACGAGTTCATTCCGCTGGCCGAAGAGACCGGGCTGATCAATGAGTTGGGCGAATGGATGTTGGTCGAAAGCTGCAAAACGCTGGCGGCTTGGGCGCAAAACCCGGCAACGTGCGGATTGACGTTGGCGGTAAATGTCAGTGCCAAGCAATTCGGTCAAAATCATTTCGTGGAGCAACTGACAGGATTGTTCGAACGCTTTGGCTGCAATCCGCAACAATTTAAACTGGAAATTACCGAAAGTCTGGTGCTGGGCGAAGCCGAGGAGACAATTGCGGCGATGCATAGGCTGCGGAATTTGGGCGTGAGTTTTGCGATGGACGATTTCGGTACGGGCTATTCGTCCTTGGCTTATTTGCAACGATTGCCATTGTCGCAGTTGAAGATCGATCGTTCGTTTGTCCGCAATTCGGCAACCAATAATAACGACGCCGCCATCATTCGCACGATTCTGGCATTGGGCGAGAGTTTGGGAATAGCCGTGATTGCCGAAGGCGTGGAGACCGAGCAACAGTTTGCCTATTTACGGACCTGCGGCTGTCACTATTTTCAAGGTTTTTTGTTCGGCGAGCCTGAAGCGCTGCCCGATTTCCAGCGGCGGATCGGCAGAGGAAGCGAATGAGTGCGGGATGTGCTGGCTGGTGTTTCCAGGATAAACAAAGCGAAGGGGCGCCGTGCGAACCGGGCGCAGATAGTCGTCGCCAATCAAACTCCGTATTTCCCGCCTATTTTATGTAGCTGCTTTGCCGAACCGATGAAAGTGGGTTAGCATCGTGTCTATCACCTCACCATGGAGTCCAGAATATGGATAGTCAGCATATCGATTTGCACCGCTCGATTATTTCCTTGAGTTGCGCGCTGGATTTGGTCGGTATCGATGAAGTGAAGCATGGCAAGCGGATGGCGATGATGGCCTGGCATATTGCCGGTAAACTGGATTGGCCGGCGGTGGACAGATTGAGTATTTTGTATGCCGGCATGCTGCACGATTGCGGAGTGGCCAAAGTGCGCGAGCATCGGCAATTGACCGAGTCACTGGAATGGGATGGTGCTGAGGCGCATTGCTTACGCGGCGCGGAGTATTTGGAAGCCTGTCCGCCCCTGGCATATCTGGCGGAAGAAATTCGTTACCATCACACGCGGTGGGAGGATTTACTAGAGTTAGCTCTGTCGCCCAGGATTAGGTTACGTGCCAATTTACTGTTTTTGGCGGATCGTATCGATGTACTGCAGGCGCCGTATCTGGCGAGTGAGCAAATTTTGGTGGCCGCGCCGAAAATTGTCGAACGTTTACTAAGTTATTCGGGATCGTTGTTCGCGCCGGAATTACTGGCGGCATTTGCCGAGTTGGCGAAAAGTCAGGCGTTTTGGCTGGCGATGGATCCGGATTATCTGGATGAGGATTTGCGGGAACTGGGGCGGGATTTGCCGGCTGTGGACTTGGCTTATCCGTCGTTGCGGGAAATGGCGCGGCTGTTCTCGCGGGTGGTGGATGCGAAAAGCCCTTATACCGAGCAGCATTCGGAGCGAGTCGCGCAAATTGCCCGGCAATTGGCTCTGGATTTGGGGGTAACAGGCTGCGATCTGGATCAGGTGGAAATTGCCGGTTTGTTGCACGATATCGGCAAGCTGCGGGTTTCCGAGGATATTATCGATAAGCCGGGCAGTCTGACCACCGAGGAGCGGGCCTGCATGCAGCGGCACAGTTACGATACATACCGGATTTTGCAGCGGGTATTTACCGACTCCAAGATCCCGCAATGGGCGGGTTTGCATCATGAAAACCTACTTGGGGATGGTTATCCGTTCAAGACTATCGGCAAGTCATTGGAACTGGAGTGCCGGATTATCAGTGTGGCCGATATTTTTCAGGCCTTGGCGCAATCGCGGCCGTATCGGGAGGGCATGCAACTGGCGGAGATACTTGAGTATTTGCGGCAGAGAGTGGAGGACGGGGTGCTGGATGCTGAAGTCGTCTCGAAGTTAGCCGAGAATTCGGATCACTACTACGAATTGGCTCAGGGTGATTGCCTGATGGATTA
>CAZGUM010000001.1:8836-93355 GCA_964529085.1 uncultured Methylomonas sp.
CCGAGAATTCGGATCACTACTACGAATTGGCTCAGGGTGATTGCCTGATGGATTAAAGCCGGATTTGAGTTATTTCCGCGTAAATATTAAGCCTCACTATTCTCCTACAGAGATTACACAAAAAAGGCTTTCGGCCATTGCCGGTTCAAGTATTCATGCGGATGGCCTATTTTTGCGAAGCGGATTTTCGATGAACTTTAACAATAACGAATTGATTTGACTCGAACGACTACTGCCTAAACTATCTTAAAATAGGGAGGCATAACTTTAGACAGGTGCCTTTTCCCTGCACACTTTCGATCTTTAACTCACCTCCTAAATATTCCGCACGCCGATTCTGGTTGCGCAAACCGCGCCCCAAGGTGGCGGCATTTAGGTCGAATCCACAACCGTTGTCTTCAATATAAATTTCGACATGATTTTCCGAAGCGCGGGTGGCCAATCTTACGCGATCGGCACGAGCGTGCTTAAGCACATTGGCTAAGGCTTCTTGCACTAATCTCAGCACATGCAGGGCGTCAGGCGGTTCCAACCAGGGCAGTTCCGGTAAATCATGGATGTCCCAGTACAACGTCAGGCCGGCATCTGCCAAGCGCGGCCCCATGCGATAACGGATTGTGGCTAACAAAGTCACCAGATCATGCTCCATCGGCTCCAATGAGTCGATCACCAATCGCAGGTCATCTACACAGCCGCGCAAGGCGTCGATGACGGCTGATTGCGGCAAATTGTCACGTTCAATGGCGCACAGAGTAGCCAATAGAGTCGAGCCCAGGCCATCGTGCATGTCATACATCAAGCGTTGCCGCTCCAATAATAAGGCGTTTTCACGCTCGACACACACCAATTGCTTCTGCTGCCGAGTCAATGCTTCGTTAAGGTCCCTTGCACGGTGGCGTTCGGTCATTGTGTTGTGGATAGCCGCTTGCATCCGCAGACCATATAAAAGAACCAAGCTTATTACTGCCAGAAAATAACCCGCGTAGACCAACTCGCTACGGAAGGCCAGCGCCGAGGTGTTTAGCAACATCACCGGCAATACTGCGCAAATCAGCATTTTTTGTGTGCAAGGCGAATTGACCACGCAAAACACCAGCATCAAATTGAAAAGACTGACGTAAGCAAATACTGTCGGTATTGGAGGAGATAGCAGCCAGGGCAGCGAACCCCAGACGCCGCCGCTGACGGCACCAGATAATAATAGCCACGGCATATAGCGAGGAATCGCCTTCACTAAGGATTCCTCGGATTCCATTTTCCACGAGACAAACGATTGCGCTAAATAGTTACCAAAGGCCGCTATACACCAAACCAATTGCAAATGCCGGGGCCAATACTCGCCCCAAACGTACAAAACGGCCATGGTAAGCAGCGATACCGCCAGCAAAGACATGCGCCAGTGCGCCAAAAACAAGGCCACTGCATCGACACGGGTTCGCTCTCTCAGGCTTTCCTCTAAAGCCACCGTATTCGATTCAATCACGCAACAGCCCCAACTTGCGCGCTTCATAAATCGCTTCGCTCTTGCTGTGGACCTGTAATTTCAGATAGATGCGTTTCACGTATGTGCCGACTGTGTTGCTGGACAACTGCATCAAGCCGGCGATTTCTTCGTAGCTATAGCCCTTGCTGCTCATTTCCAGCACTGTGCGTTCCTGAGTCGACAAGCGTTGCGTCTCCAAGAAT
Source organism: uncultured Methylomonas sp. (assembly GCA_964529085.1). GTDB lineage: Bacteria > Pseudomonadota > Gammaproteobacteria > Methylococcales > Methylomonadaceae > Methylomonas. Next base: position 10,523 of record CAZGUM010000001.1, read on the forward strand.
TCACCACCGTTGTTCTGAAAGCGCTTGATCAGCAGCTGTCGGGCTATCGCCGGGCTAATCGGGCTGCCGCCCTGATACAAGGCCCGAATCTGTTCGACAATATCCAAGCTGCTCGCGCCTTTGAGTAAATATCCCGTGGCCCCTGCTTCGATACATTGCAGCACATGGCGTTCATCGCCAAACACGGTGATCACCATTACATCGCAGCGTGGCAAAAACTGCCGGGCCCAGCGGATCAATTCGATACCGCTACCGCTGGGTAAGCCAATATCAACCAAAAGCACATCCGGTTTAGTCTGTTCCAGCAGGCGGCGTCCGGCCGGCAAATCGTCGGCCACGCCCGCCAAACGCAAATCGGCGGCGCTAGCAATGGCACCAGCAAAAGTCGCGCGGAATTGCGGGTCGTCTTCGACGATAAGGACAGAATGGCTCATGGTTTGAGTCTATCACTCAACGGCGGCCCTGGTGATCGTTACCCTGGAAAAACTTTAGGATTTGTCCCGCCTATACGGGACAGGGCTGGCTAGACAAACGGGCTTGGAAACAGAAGAATGTGCTCGTGTTCACAACCCAAGGTAATTCGTTGTCAGCATCACAGAGCTCCTGGTCGCGTGCTGGTATGCCGAAACTCAGTGGATCTTAACCCATAAAACCCAGCCCGCAGATTGCGTTCAGCTGGGAGATTTTTGTAAATAACGCCCAAGAGGAAAATATGCAAAGCAACGCCATACCCATCAATTCAATGCTGCTAGCTATGCTGTGCTGCTCGGCTATATCCACTGCCCATGCCGGTTATGCCGCAATATCTCTCGATGCTTCAGCCCAAAATTATATTTATGACTTTGCTACTTACACCGGCGTTGCTAACAGTGTTCAGACGCCTGGCAATTGGGGCGATGTAGCCAATGGCTACTATGATACCGGTGACGTGGTGGGTGACAGGGGTAACCATGCGGGTGTTAGTGGCTCCATCTACACCAATGTCGCGCCGATAATCTCGCTACAAGGCTATGCGGTTTCGGCCGCTAACGGGCCACATCATTGGGTCTATGAGGATAGATTAAGCGCTAGCTTCTCGGGCGCAGGCACCATCGGATACCTTGTCAACGTCACTGGTCCAGGTGGCTATGTTCCTGTTTTTATCTCGGGTAAGACATACGGTCATAAGACCAGTGGTGTTGGCTTTGGCGGAGAGATTAAGAGTTATCTCGACTTGCAAGAAGTTAAGGCAAATGGGATTTTCGATTCACAGGCCGATGCGGCGACTTCAACCTATAACCACTATAACGCATCAAATGGAGATTATAACTACCATGCCAATTTCGGGAATGAGTTTGGCAAAAACAATGACGATAGCTTCTCGACTTCGTTTGTTTACGAGATTTATGTCCAGGCGAATACGACTTTCAAATCGTTGATGACGGCCAGTATTCAAGGGCTTGCCGGAGAAGGTGACGGCCAAGCGTCGGTTTATATGGATCCCTACTTCTATATAGACCCGGTCTGGCTGCAATCTCATCCTGGGTACAGCTTGCAAACTGAATCGGGATTCGGCAATTCAGCCGCAGTACCCGTGCCCGGTGCAATCTGGTTGTTTGGTTCCGGCTTGTTGGGGTTTTTGAGTTTGAAGCGTCGGCATAACTGAAATTGAAGCGGTCGTTTTCAGTGCTGAAGGTTATCCGTTTGACAGTATTTGCCAGGCTGATAACCATAGTTCAGCGCTTTAAATCCTCATTTTGTTACATTCGCATTCGGCAATTGCGGCTTTGTCTTCTGTAACGCCGCGCCTTTTAAGAGAAATATAGACCATGAAATTGTCCCCAATTCTAGCGACACTGGCACTTACCACGGCGACGGCGGGCAGTTACGCTAGTCCGGTAACAGTAACGGCGAACTTTACCCAATTCACTATGGGCGGCTTCGCCAGTGCAGCCGCTACCTTCAACAACCAACTATCGGTCAATGGCACACCTATTGATGTTTGCGGCGGCGATTCCACGTGCGCGGGTGCTATCAATAACCCCTCTAGCATAACCGTCGGCCTATCGGGAAATTCAGTCAGCTTCGGATACGACCAAAACCGGTTTCCGACAGCGCGCATGAATGAATTTTCCTTCAGCGGTAGCCCGGTGGAGGTGGCTGGCCTGGGTCCTGAAAACCCGTTCAAGCTGGGCAGTATTACTTACACCAATGGTATGTTCTATTCATTGGCATTTCTGGACTTTACCCTGACCACCCATTCCAATGACGCAGCTTTGGACAATCACATTTTCAGTGGCCGTATCCGTTTAGATACCAACCAGTCTCTTACTTTTCCCACCGATCCGTTTGTTGAGGCCGATTATTTTACCGTGAGCCAACAAGGGGGCGGCACGCTGACTACCATGGGTAGTGTGCGGGTATACGATTATGGCTATTGCCCCGCAGGTACCGGGCCAGCTTGCAATACGGGTTCCGTTGACTTAATCGGACACATCAATTCACTTGACTTGGACAATTTTGCCAATCCTACCGGCGGCGCTTTTTTAAATGCCAGTACCACTTCAACGCTCGCACCGGTGCCGATAACACCTGCAGGAATACTTTTTGGGTCCGGCTTATTTGGTCTGCCAATATTCAGAAAAAGGCATAATGCTAGATTATGATAACTTGGTCCGATGACTGGCAAAGCGGGCGATGCGGTAACGGGTTTGTTTGCAATTATCCTCAAACTGATTAAGCCTCCCCGGTTGGCGGTTTGATTTCAAGTTGTTTCGTTTTGCGTCAATTTAGCCTCAGGTTGTTTGCCTAGTGCGCCTAAATTTACGCCTGGTTTTAACTTAAATACCTGCCTATTTGGCGCCGGCTAATGCCGGCAATTCCCGCCAACGCCGAACCGAATAAAAGCAACGATGGCGGCAACGGCACCGTCGCCACTGAGTCATCAAATCCTTGTGCCCTCAATCGGGAAGGGTCGCCGTGGCGCCCTTTACGCTTCTGATTATCGAGACCTTCTAATTCTCGTTGTTCAGGCGTCAGAGAAGGTATTGGCGGCGGCTGGTCCAGGGCAATTAGCGTAATCGGCGGATCAGAGGGCGACGATGTTGACGGGGTTGGCTGCACCGTACTTGGAATGGTCGCCGGTAACGCCTCGTTAAATCCAATGTTGTCTATTGAGAAATCCCATAAATTGCCGGCATCGGAAGTAATAGTAATCACAGACCCGGCCGCCGCAAATCCTATTTGACTGGTTCCACTACTAAGATTTGGCGCCAGTAAAAATGAGCTGGAATGTCCAAGGTTATCTGAAACGGTATAGGTCACGTTAAAAACCTGTCCGTTATACACATCCAGGTAGAAGTTAGAAATCGGATTTGCAAATTTCAGAACAATGGCAGGCGAATAGGCGTGAGCCGGTGCCGGATAAGTTGTACCGAAAAATGCAGTGCCATACAGTGAAGTATGGTTTGCCGGTAAAAAGGTCTCATTAGTCAATACCGTTCCACCGGTAATTGAAACCGTTGGCGTAGCACTATCTCCCGTTGCAATATTCAAATCTCTTGTTGGGCCGGCCGAAAAATAGGTATCGGGGCCAACAAGCGAGAGCGAATCAAAGTCGATAATTGAAGCGTTCGCACCGCCACTGGTCGTTGCTGCACAGCAAGCAATTGTGGCGCGTAAAATGTTATGAATATTCATCAGTCATTCCCGAAATAGAATTGAAATCATGGGTTCCTAGGCAGTGAATCCCTCACGCCACATGAATAGTTCATTCTGACAAAGTACTTTTTGTATTTTCGGAAAATCGCAAACTTGAAAAGTTACCGAGAAGCCACGCTAGCGCAGGCAGCTAGGCTGTGTTAGCCCATGTCTCTGCGACTTGCGACCTCATAGAAATATCCAATATCAATAATCGCTCGATTCTGTCCGCAGCCGTTAAAAGTTAAGACGCCTTTAAGTTCATCTGGGTAGTTTAAAGACCAGTTCATGGGATAGTCACCCGCTTGGTGAACAAGATGAAAGCATTTGCGTTAACTTTTGAATAAGGATCGTGCCGTGAAAAAAATGACAGCGATTGGATTAGTGATGATTTTTACCAGTGGAACAGTGATGGCTGATGGTTTTAGATTGGTTTATGGCTATGACAGAGTCGATGCCATGGCGGACAGAGAAATATACGCTATAGATGCCCAAGAACAGGCAGATGTCATGCACGAACTCAGAGAAGGCGACTACAGGGAAGCACAGCAAATTATCCAGCAAGATGAAGCTGTTAAGGACGAAATTCGTCGAGAGGAAGCAATGTACGACGCTGCCCGAGACATGAATAGATTCAACGCCGGTTACGGCGGGTACTATGACTACTCCGGATGGTAATAAAAGCGGGACCGTTCCTTGCCTCAAACCAGAACGCTCTATTGCTTTTTACGGCGAGATCCGAACGACAGTAAGCTTTTGCGCGCCTCGGCGAGAGTTTGCCGCTGCCGCTATTGGGGCATAGCCGGGTATAATCTGCCGCTATTGTTTGCAACCGTTCCGTGCCATGTCCGAAGATTATTATTTCACTCCCGATCAAGCTGTCGAATCCTTAAAAGTGCCGCCGCATTCCATTCAGGCCGAGCAATCGGTATTGGGTGGCCTGTTACTGGACAATCAAACCTGGGACTCGGTGGCGGACAAGGTGGTCGAGAATGACTTTTACCGCCGCGATCATCGCCTGATTTTCCGGTCCATCGCTCAACTGGCTGAAAAGCAAGACCCCTTCGACGTGGTGACTTTATCCGAAATACTGGAAACCACCGGTGAGTTGCAGGATGTGGGCGGTCTGGCCTATTTGAGCATGCTGGCGCGGGACACGCCCAGCGCCGCGAATATTGTCGCTTATGCCAATATTGTCCGCGACCGTTCGGTGCTGCGGCAATTGATTCATGTCGGTACCGAAATATCTGATTCGGCGTTTACCACCGAAGGCCGGGAAACCGCGGATTTACTGGAAAACGCTGAGCGCAAGGTATTCGAAATTGCCGAACAACGCCAGCGCGGCCAGGGTGGTTTCCATTCCATCAAGTCCTTGTTGGCCAAAGCGGTCGATAAAATCGAAACCCTTTACGAACTGGACGGCGATATAACCGGGGCCAGTACCGGCTTTACCGATCTGGACGAAAAAACCTCCGGCCTACAGCCATCCGACTTGATCATCGTCGCCGGCCGGCCGTCCATGGGCAAAACCACTATCGCGATGAATATGGCCGAGAACGTGGCGCTGAAAAGCGGTATGCCGGTGGCTGTATTCAGTATGGAGATGCCGGGCGAAGCCTTGGCGATGCGGATGATGTCGTCGTTGGGCCGTATCGATCAACATAAGGTGCGCACCGGTAAACTGGACGACGACGATTGGCCGCGTTTGACTTCGGCGATCAACCTGCTTGCGGAAACCAAGATGTTTATCGACGACACGCCGGCCTTGACACCGACCGAGGTCCGTTCCCGCGCTCGCCGTTTGACCCGTGAGCATGGGCAATTAGGTTTGATCGTGCTGGATTATCTGCAATTGATGCAATCGCCGTCCAGCGGCGACAACCGGGTGCAACAGATTTCCGATATTTCCAGGGGTTTAAAAGCTTTGGCCAAAGAGTTGAATGTGCCGGTTATCGCGTTGTCGCAGTTGAATCGGAATCTGGAACAACGCCCTAACAAACGGCCGGTTATGTCCGACTTAAGGGAATCCGGTGCGATCGAGCAGGACGCCGATTTGATCATCTTCGTTTACCGCGACGAGGTGTATCACGAAGACAGTTCGGACAAGGGGATTGCCGAGGTGATCATCGGTAAGCAGCGGAACGGACCGTTGGGTACGGTAAGGCTGACTTTTCTGGGGCAATATACCCGCTTCGAGAATTTTGCCGGCGTCTATAACGGCCCGGAGGATTACGAATGACGCCTGCGGCTTTTGTGCGTTTGGATTTGGAGGCAGTGCGCCACAATCTGGCGCAAGTAAAGCGTTACTCGCCGGACAACAAAATCATGGCGGTGATCAAGGCCAATGCTTACGGGCATGGCATGGATCGGGTGGCTGGCGTATTGGATTTGGCGGATGGCTTTGCGGTGGCGCGGGTGGACGAGGGTGTCAGACTGCGTCAGGCCGGATTTAAACAAGCCATCACCGTGTTGCAAGGTTTTGTCTGCGTGGACGAATTGCTGCAACTGTTGAAGTTTCAACTGGCGGCGGTAATTCACACGCCACAGCAACTCGCCATTTTACAACAGCAAGCTTACGCCGTAGGCAAACTTGCGGTTTGGTTAAAAATGGATACCGGCATGAATCGCCTGGGTTTTAAAGGCACCGACTTCAGTGCCGCTTACCGGCAATTGCAGGGTTGCGCGCTGGTCGAACAACCGATCAATCTGATTACGCATTTCGCCAACGCAGATGATTTGCTGGACGATAAAACTCGCCGGCAAATCGATTTGTTTAACGATGCGGTAAAAGACTATCCCGGCGCATGCAGCATTGCAAATTCCGCGGGGATTATCGGTTGGCCCAATGTCCGTTTCGGTTCCGCTCAGGACAGGGCCAGCGATTGGGTGCGGCCGGGATTGATGCTATACGGTTGTTCGCCGTTTGCCGGCAAAATAGGCGCGGATTTTGGGTTAAAACCGGTGATGAGTCTGCATTCCAGGCTGATCGCGGTAAAGGATGTAGCGGCCGGGGAAACGGTGGGCTATAGCGGTACTTGGCAGTGCCAAACCGCGACCCGCTTGGGGGTGGTATCAATCGGTTACGGCGACGGCTATCATCGCCACACCAAAAGCGGCGCGCCGGTGCTGGTTAACGGCCGGCGGGTGACGCTGATCGGCAGGGTGTCCATGGATATGATTACCGTCGATTTGCACAGTCAGCCTGACGCGCAACCCGGCGATCCTGTCACCTTATGGGGCGAAGGGCTGCCGGTCGAGGAAATCGCCCGCCATGCCGATACCATCCCTTACACCTTGCTGTGCGGCATTACTCAGCGGGTGCAAGTGATTGAGCAAGGTTTGAGCGACGACCTTCAGACTGTTACTTCCACTTCATAGCCGGCAAATTTGCGTATATTGATTACGCCGGTATCGAACAACAAATACTGGCCCTTGATGCCTTCCAAGATGCCGGACACCAGCGGCTCTTTATCGAAATTAAACGATTTCACCTTGCTGGGGTATTGCAACACCGGGTAGTCCAGGTTCAGGGATTCGGCATCGCTGAGCAATTGCGGCGGACTGTCCGGAAACTGCGCGGAGATGCCTTGCAATTGATCCGCGCATTCCTTCAGCAATTGATCGCGGACGGCGGCCAAATCTAAGGGTACGGTGTTGTTTTTCAGCATTTGCTGCCAGCTGGTTTTATCGCTGACATGTTGCGCCAAGGTTACCTCGATCAAGCCCGATAGATGGCGGGATGCGACTTTGAAAACCGGTAAAGCTTGTACCGCGCCTTGGTCGATCCAGCGGGTTGGAGTTTGCGATTGCCTAGTGATGCCGACTTTGATGCCGGAAGAATTGGCCAGGTAAACGATATGCGGTTGAAAGCAAAACTCCTCGCCCCAGCTTGGTTCGCGACAGGTACCGGCGGCGTAATGGCAGGTTTCCGGTTTCATGATGCACATATCGCACTGCGCCAGCTTGATGAAGCAAGGGTAGCAATAGCCTTGATTGAAGCTTTTGTTGGTTTTTTTTGCGCAATGCACGCAAAAAATCTGGCCGCTGTAGCGTAGCGACAGTTTTTTACCCAATAAGGGGTTCAATTCGATTTCCTGTTCGCCGATTGGCAAGCGGTATTGCACTGGCTCGGCCAATGCGCTGGTCATTTTTCGCAGACTGCCTAACACCTTATTTAATCCCGATAGCCCAATAACGGCGGCTATAATGACAGCGTTTTCAGCTTACTCAAAGAGGAATTGATGTCATTTATGCAAGTTGCCGCCGGCGGCAATATTCCCTTCGAAATAAATGTGGTGGTCGAGATTCCTGCGTTCAGCGATCCGGTCAAATACGGAGTGGATTAACACACCGGAGCCTTAACCGTGGACAGATTCATGGGCACCGCGATGCAATTTCCTGCAATTACGATTACATCCCGCAAACCTTGTCCGAGGACAGCGACCCGGTGGATGTGATGATCATCACATCCACGCCCACGCCTTTGCTAAGCGGTTGCGTGATCAATTGCCGGCCGGTAGGTGTTTAGAAAATGATAGACGAGGCCGGTCCGGACCCTAAATTGCTGGCAGTGCCGGCGCCGCGCTTGACGCCGTTTTACAATCATGTTGCCGATTACAAAGACTTGCAGCCGGATAAGCTGGCTAAGATCACCCACTTTTTCCAACATTACAAAGATCTGGAAGAAGGGAAATGGGTCAGCGTGGAAGGCTGGGGCGGGATTGAAGATGCGCGGCAGGACATTTTGGCTAGCGTCGGCCCCTACAATAGCTGGCGTAGCGGCCGCCGCTGATCCGGTTTTCCGGGGACATTCAATTTTCTTGTGAGAGTTTCATTTTTTTTGCGCGATACATCGCGCTGTCGGCTCGTTTGAGTAAGTCGGTACCGCTTTGACCATCGTTGTGATAGATAGCCGCACCGATGCTGGCGGTGATTGAAACCGGTTTGCCATTGATGATGCAGGTTTCCGCCAACTGGGACTGGATTTTTTCTATTACCGCCGCGACACTGTGATCGGCTTCGACTTCGCCCAACAGTACCAAAAATTCGTCGCCGCCGTAGCGGCAAGCGGTATCGCCATAACGAAGGCAAGCCGATAAACGTCCCGCTACTTCTTTCAGTAACTGGTCTCCAGCGGCGTGTCCGAGTTCGTCGTTGATGTTTTTGAATTCGTCCAGATCGATAAATAACAGCGCGACCGGTTGTTGCTGGCGATCGGCTTGGGCCATGGCTTGCTGTAGTCTATCCAGCAACAAAACTCGATTGGGGAGGCCGGTTAACTCGTCGTGATGGGCGCAATGCAGCGCTTGTCTGTAGTTTTCGTTACTTTCCAGCAGTTGCTGTTCCAAGGTTTTACGCGCATCGGCAAGGGATTCGATTTGCCGGCGGGCATCGGCCAGTTGCTGTTGGCTGATCGCCAGCGCACGTTCCAGCGCGGCAATCTCAGTGCGGCTTTGGTTCAATTGGCAACATGCGCTGAGGCTTTCGCATTCCGGTATGTGGCTGAGCCAACGTTGGGCGATACCCGATGAAATCGCCGTTGGCTTGTGGGGTTGATGCCTGATTTGCATATCCATCACAGCACCTCCATCAGAACGGATAGCGCAACGCCGGTTGAATCGATGGCAGCCACTGCTGCGACGGATAAGATCGAATTATCAACTTTCATGGCAAAAACCTTTATGAATTGAGTGGCCAAAAATCTCGTTAACCGAGGATTGTTGGCTTTATAGGATCAATTCTTATGCCAGGAGTTTTGGTCTTGAGAGTGGCTGTAGTTAACTACTTGTTGTTTAAAGGATTTGTAGCGAATGAAAAGATCGGATGGGAGCTAGGTAATGCGATGTCTTGGGACTCAGGGGATACGGCATGTCGTCAGTATTACGAAATACCGTATTTCTAAGCTTCGGTAGCTTAGGCGAGTTGGCGATAACTTAGGTTTTTTGTTCGATAACCAGATTTTTTTGCAGTTCTTGCGGCGGTACCGGATGAGTCGGTTTTTGATACGCAGCCAGAATTTGTTTCACATAGTTGCGGGTTTCCTGATAGGGAGGGATTCCCTGATAGCGTTCTACCGCGCCTTCGCCGGCGTTATAAGCGGCCAGCACTAAATCGACTTTACCTTCGAAATGCCGTAACAGCCAGTGCAGATAAGCGGTGCCGCCTTTGATGTTTTGAATCGGATTCCAGCTGTCTTTCACCCCAAAACGCTCAGCGGTTTCCGGAATCAGCTGCATCAGACCTTGGGCGTTTTTGCCGGATAACGCGCTGGGGTTGAAAGCCGATTCGGCTTGAATTACCGCCATGATCAGTTGTGGATCGATACTGTAAATCGGTGCAATCTCTTTAACCCAGGCTTCGACCAGTTCGCGCTTAGGATTGGGTTCGGCAACCAGTTTAACTTCGGGTTCCGGTACCTGCGGTTGGCAGGCTGGGTCGTCACTGGGGGTGACATCGCCAAAACGGGTTAGCATTTGTTGCGCATGCGTGTCGCCATGCTCTGCGGCTAATTTAAACCAATGACTGGCTAGCGGAATGCTGCGGGCTACGCCACGGCCATTGAAATACATAAACCCCATGCTGTAAGCCGATTCGGCATCGCCTTGTAACGCGGCCTTGCAGTACATGTCAAATGCTTGGCGATAATCTTGTTTGACCATCCGGCCGTGTTCGAAATCGGCAGCGGTTTTGCGGATTTGTTCCAGATTAGCCGGCGCCACGTCCTGGGCGTTGCCGATCTGGGCGGCGAGACCTAAACAGATGGCAAGTAGCGATTGGCGTTTCAAGTTCATAAAATTCTCGATCTGTATTGCTGAGACTAGGCTCTTCTAAACCCGGCCGGAAAAGGATTAAGTCGTCAATCCTCCAAGCTTCCAGCTACCGTATACATTGCAAGTGCTTGATCGCCCTTATGGCCGAGATTCCATGCAATTGCACAAATTGCATCCCGTGGGATGTTGGTAAACCTTGAAGTAGTTCCGGGGCGGCCGAGGGTGTTAGCTTTATCGGAACTGCTTCAAGGCTGACCGCACTATACCCTCTGTTTCGCCGAGGCTATATTGCCCATATGGGCAGGTCAGTGTGGCGGGAATATATCACAGGGCTGGGTTTGGGGCGATTTAAAGGATTGTTTTTGTATGGGTTATGGCAATGTATCCATAACAACGGTGGGTTTTGAGGTTGGTCCCATGAAAAATATTTGTGCTTGGGCTATTTAGCCTACGGCATATTCAGAAACGAATGACACAAGGATCAAGCTGGCAAGAATATCCCCTTCAATTCTTCCGGTACCAAGGCGTAATTCCGCCATATCCGCTCGACATCGTCCTGGTGATGCGGCCCAAAGCGGTTTGGAAATTTCTTTAGCAAGGCCACTCCGTTGGTCATTTGTGCGCGATGTAACGCGGCAACCGCCTGAATCACCAGCAACAAATTGTCGTCGGCGATGGGGGCTTCCCGCTCCAGATAATCATTGACCATAGCGGCCAGTTCGATGGACGGCATTTGTACCGGTAGAAATAGCATCCACTTTTCAATTTCATGATCGGACGTGGTACGCATCACTTCGCCCAGGGTTTTATAGATAGGTGTCTCGCAACGCGAATAAGCCCAGAGATAATTTAATACCCAGCCCCTGTCTTCTGCCGTCAAGTTGCCCATCTGTAACACCGGTTCCGCCTGACGCCGCAACTCGTCGGCCACATCCAACAGTTGATACTTGCCGACAAAATCACTGGCCAGATATTTCAGATTGGGATGGCTTTTCGGTTCTACCCAGGTATTGAGAATTTTGATGATCTCCTTGGGCCGCATATTTACCAGGGTGTCGAAAAAATCCATGCTTTCGGTAAAGGTGTACTCGTTGCTCTCCGGTCTGGCCGGATACATCAGGGTTGGCGTCTGATTGATCTGGCTGGCTATCTCCTTCAACAAGCGGAATACTTCGACAGGCGTAAGTACGCTATAGGCTTTGAGCGCCTGATAAACCTGCTCCTGGCTCTCATGCAGCAAATTCTTCAAAATCTCTTCGCGAAACAAGTGCGAGGTATATTCATAGGTCAAGCCGATGACTACCGCCACGATCATGGCGATCGACAAATGCTCGGCCCAGTTCTGCAGCACCTTCGGCAGCATCGGTTCAAAATATTTCAAGAAAAACGCGAACAACAAAATAATGCCAAAGATCAGAAAAGGCACGGCGGCATAAGACGTGTGGTTAGTGGATCGCATGATTGTTCCTCAAAGAAATCCTGATTGGCAGGCTGGCCTTTCGTAAGCCATTTGGCATTGCTTGTTGGTTTATCCTGCCGGGATAAAGGTGATTCCGGTGTTTACCGGGCACGGCAGAGGCTTGAGCTTATCAGCTTTAGATGTGTGGCATACGGTGTAAGTGATTAAGTTTTCGTTAAATTTGGAGGAGGAGGCTTCGGGCTCGCCGCGTTTAGTGGCCTGGGTATTTGGAAATGAGGTGTCGCTGGAGGGGGTTTCACGGAGTGTGCAACGTGTGGCGTGGCGGTTATGACGCAGAAAGTCTCCGGCGAACCGTTTGGCAGGCCGGCGGGTGAAACTTTATGACTTGAAAGCCATTGCTGTCGGTTTGCAGCGCCAAGGCGGCCCGCAAACTCGAGTTCACGACCGGCAGCAAGCACAGCCGGCAGGAATATGAAAATCGACTACAACAGTGCTTTACCGTGGCGATGCCAAATCCATACCGCTAAACCGAATCAGGACTTTTCAACGATCTTGACTGGAATATTTTCAAAAGCCGTCCGACACAGATATGATTCCTTTGCTGGTTTTGGCAAATGATGCCCGCAACAATTCCTTTATCGAGCAAACACATGACTAATTGCCTGTATTGCAACACTCCCTTGAGTAGGCACGAGCAATTCGCCGGCACCATCTGCGGTAACTGGCGCTGTCGAGAAAAGTTTCTGGAAAACCAGTTGGCTGGCTATCGTCGCGAAGCTGCCCAAGCGTTGGATCTTGCCCAAGCCGAAACTTTTCCCATTGCCATTGTGCCGTATTGGGAGCCAAAATTAGTCCCGCTAGCACCGGAAGACCGTCAACTGCTGGCGGATTTTTTACACGGGCTGATCGTCTCGGAGTTCTCCGAGGGAGTATCCAGCGAGCTTATGTTAGATTCGAGCCAGCCGGACTCTCCCGACATGACCGCTCAACTAGGCCTGGTGTGTGCCGTATGCCAGGGCTTCTGCTGTTTTCATGGCGCGGCCAATAATGCCTTCCTCGACCATAAGACGCTAATGCGTTTCGTAACTGAAAAACAGGGCCTGGAACTATGCGAAGTGGTGTCTATTTACCTGGATTACCTGCCTAAAGAGCATTGTCACAACGCCTGTCTATACCAGGGCGAGCAAGGCTGCGTCCTGCCCCGCGAAATGCGCGCGGATATCTGTAACAACTATCAATGCGGCGGTTTGCGAACTGCCCGCGAACGGTTCGCGACAAGTGCAGATAACCGTGCTTTCGTCGTCGTCCGTCACGACCATAAAATCCTGCGCTCGGCATTCATAAACGGCCCCTCAATTCTTCACTACCCGCCTAAAGCATGATTTTGCGTTCAACTCCCCGGCTTCCGGAATGCCAATATACCGGCGAGCGACAATACTTTCTTTATGCGCAGTAAATGTAATTATCAGGCTTACATAGAGGTACTGTTAGAGCAACAATAATGCCGGATCAATCCTTTCCATAAAGATTTTCCGATAGCTTTCCGCCTTACGCACCTGCATGCTTTCCATCGGATTGTAATCGTCGGTAATGATGATGCCGTCGGTATCGGTCATCGCATACTCGTGATCCTTCAGCCATTGCACAGCGCGATCTTGATTCGGGTCAACCGGCGTAAGATTGAGCTCTTGCTTGGACGCCAGGAAAATGAAATCGGTAAATTCCTGTTTTTCCGTGATGAATACACGGATATTCGGCAGCACGCTGGCCAGCGTCTTATAAACCGAAGTGACGGCATTGGCGCCTTCGCCCTTGGTATAGCCGACGTAGTTCAGCGCGAGTACGCCTTGCTCACTTAACATGCCTTTTAGCTCGCGCAACATTTCTTGGGTCAGCATGTGCGTGGGTTCGGAGCCGCCGGTAAAGCAATCGTGAACGATGAAATCGTACTGCTTGTGCAGTTTTTTGATTTCATAGCGGGCGTCGCCGACTAAAAACTCGCCGGTCGGTTTGAAATTGAAATAGTTTTGCGCCGCATCGGCGACCGCCGGATCGATTTCGATGGTGTCGGTGGTCAAGCCTTTGGCCTTTAAGTCGCGGGCTACATGACCGCCGCCCAAGCCAATCAATAAGGCTTGGCTGGCGTTGGGACGAAACAGCGGCGGCACCAAGCCGATAATGGTTTGATAACCCAGCAAGCTGCGGCCGTGGGCTTTTTCCACGGCGCTGAGCACGGAGGAATCCGATAGCAGAAGTCTGAAGCCCTTACGTTCGTCGTCCACTACCCGCACCCAGCCGTAAATGCTTTCTTCTTCGTGCAAGACGGTAAAGTCTTTGCTGACGCGTGCCGGTTTGGCGTATCCGTTGGCAGTCAATGTGCTGGTTAGAACGGCGGCAAGCAACAAGGGCAGGGTGGAGTTGCGTGCGGCAAATTTTTGCTTTTCCAGTACCATGAGGATAGTGGCCAGTAACAGCAACAGCATGGCTAGGCAAAACACGATCGCGCGCGTGCCGAACTGCGGCAACAAATAAAAAGCCAGCAATAAGGTGCCAATCACACTGCCTACTGTACTGATTGCGTAGACCGAGCCGACGGCTCTACCGACGCCCTTTAAGTCGCGAGTAGCCAGCTTGATGACGAACGGGCCGACCATGGCTAGCGATGTCAAAGGCAGGGTAAATAGTAACAAGGCGCTGGCAAATGCACCGCCGCGAATACCCAAGGGATTAGTGGCGGCCAAAATCGGGCCGTTGATAAACGGAATCAGCGCGGTCGATACCGACGCCAAAAGTATGACATGGTTAAGCCGTATGCTCTGGTAACGGTCTGTTAGAAAGCCGCCTAAGTAGTAGCCCAACGCCAATGCGATCATCGTGACCGAAATCAACGCAGTCCAGACAAATAAGCTGACACCGTAATAGGGCGCGATGATGCGTGTGCCCAACAATTCCAAAATCATTACCGCGCCGCCGCTAAAGGTGACCGTGGCAAATAACAGCAGGATATTAGTGGTGGCGGAAGCCGTAGAGCTTGTGGTTTGCATGGTTTTACGGTGATGTGGTTTAAAGGGGGTGGAGGCAATTTATCTAGGTCATGGACGCTAAACCGATCAGGCTGGCAAGTATTTTCCGAAAATGAGGTAGTTCTTACTTGCCAACGGCGGCGGTTGAAGATTTACGAGTGATCAGAACATATAACTCCAAGTGGCGGAGAACGCGCCGTTACGTTCCAGTTGGTAGCCGTTAACGTAATCTTTGACCGGTTGCAGCCACTCTATACTTAGGCTGTGGCCGGCAAATCCGCCGCCGGGCGGCCGCAAATTAAGACCCAGACCAATATCCCAATAGTGTCCGCCGTAATTTTGCGTGTAATCGACAGTCGACGAGGTGTTATGGGCAATTAGACTACCATCCCGATAAGGGTCGGTAGGGGTGCCGGTTCCGAGTCGCTGGTATTGCGGCAGGTCGCCTTTGACTTTGTCCTGTTGGGTGTAAACGCCGCGTACGGATGCCGACAGCCAATTAAAAATGTTATAACCGCCCCATACGGTCGATTGGAAATTATCGCCCAATGCGTAGCCGGATTTATTACGTTCTTGCATGCGCTTCGTCGCGTTGAATTGAGCTCCCCAAGAAAAATCCTCATATTGTCCGGTGTAGGTCACACTGGGTTTGAAATCCCAAGTACCGCTGCCTGGCATCATGCCGATATCGTGCAGGATGGTAATTTCGTTCGGATAGTCATAGCCGGCGGTTTGGCCGTGTTTGATCTCCACGCTTCCGGTCGGCGCGCTGCCGCCTATGCCGACATGGAAATGATGGCTGGAGTCGTCATACAATTTAAACATCGCAGTGAAGATCGTATCGCTCAGCTCGAATACGTTGTGTTGCATCCCGGCAAACATCGAGTGAGAATCGGACGATAAATGTTGTTCCGAGTTCTCCACGTGGCCTTTGACCGGTTGCCGCAGGTCGTTGCCGAAAGTCATGTCCATATCCATCAATTGCGGCATCAACATTAAGGTCAGCCAATCGGTCGGTGCGTACATGATGTCAAGCATGTGCATGCCCATATGCATATCCGCCGGGCGCACTAAACAACCGCGGTGAGAGGCATCGGGCCTATAACCCGGGCAGCCGAATGCATTGACTTGTTGATCCGTGACGGCATCGCTGCCATGCAACATATTGCCGGCCTGGCCGTTGTACATGTAACGGTAGCCAAACATCACATCGCCGGCTTGATCCAACATATGCGCGTACATGACACCCGCGGGCGGGTGAGAACCATGGTGCATATGATGGTGATGGTGGGCATGCTCGTCTTCGCCGAACAAACTGCCATCGAACAGACTGCCCGGCGCCGACAAGTCAACATTGATGCCGCCGTGCGCCAAGTAATAACTCATATCTGCGTAGTCGCCGGAACCGCCGCCGCCCAGTTTCAAGCCGCCTTCATGCGTGTAGTACTCGATACCCGCTTCGACTTTCACGCCTTTGGCAAACTGTTTGGACAGGGTGAGGCTACCGCTCAACGAGCCGAAAGCCGACAAGCGGTAATCGCTGGAATAGTGGGCGTCGGCGCGAGGCGCCAGGAAATAAGGGGCGAAAAATTCGGCTTGCGATTGCGAGTAATATCGGACGCCCGGCGTGACGGTTATGCCGTAGGGCAAGGATTGGTACCAAGTTAGCTCGAAGGTATGTGAATTGACCTTCCAGTCATCGGTGTAAAATCGATAATCGAAATGCAGCGATGCATCCAACTGTGGAATGTGCTGGTTTACCCCCGTCGAAAACGACAGTTGATTACGCTCAGATGGTCTTACCTCTCGGAACAGCTCGGGGCCAACGATTTGCAGTTGGGTGATCGAGTTCCAATCCACCGGGTGATTATCGACCGCATCGCTGATTGCCACGTATTCTTCGGGCGTGATTTCACCGCGGATATAAACAGTCTTATACGGATTGCTCAGATAACCGGATTGATGCGTGAAGCTGGTTCCGGCATTCAATATCGTGTTTTTGCCCAAGATTTGCGAAACACCGAAATTGACTGAATGGAAAATACTAGTTTCGTCCAGCCGCGGATTTGCGGCGCAGTCCACGCTGGGATCGGCGCAATCCGAGGAAATAATGTGCGGCAATTTGTTGCCTTGCGTCAGGGCCGGGGCATGCGAATGTCCGGCGTTACGCCAAATACTGTTGCCGGTGACGCTGTAACCTAAAGACAAGGTGGTTAATTTATTATTCAGTTCTTGGCTTAAATTCGCCGAGCCGAAATTGGAGACAAAATCCGGCTCGTCCGATAAGCCGCCGGAGAGGGCTAGCGTCGTGTTATCGAAATAATATTTCAGGCCGACGGTCGGCTGGCTTCGCGTCTCTAAAGGCTGAGTCTGGAAGACTTGTTTGGTACGGCTGTGTTCGATCGGCACATTCAACAAGGCGCGATAAGCGGTCAGTTTGTCGGAGACAGACGCTATAGCCTGAAAAGCGGCAAATTGTTCCAGACCTTCTTGAGTTAAACCGCGTGCCGTGGTTTGGCTGGCGGAGGAAATGACGTCCGCTTTGTAATAAGTCAGCGGCAGTACCGGATCGTTTGGCGCATACCAATTATTACCGTTTTTGTCTATGTTCGACGGGTAAACCAAAGGATTAGGATTAACCACCGCTTTTTGCCAACCCTCGTCGCCGGGTTGGAAAAAGCCGGGGGAGCCGCTCGCGATCCACCAAGCACCCGGATCGGCATCCTTGGTCATGATTTCCGGGACGCTATAAGCTGGCGAGGCACCGGTATAGGTATCCCTGTCCAAGCTGAAATTCAACTCCAAACGATCGGTCAGCGGCACGATACCATCGGCATGGTAAATATCCACCCGCATCCGGTTGTTACTTTCTTGATAGTGTCCATACTCCACGCTGCCTTCGGCTTTGGTGACAGGCACCGCCGCGATGGCGTTCAACCCAGGCAGGCTAAGGGCGGCAGACGTTAGAGCGGCTAAAGCAGCATGCTTTTCAGGCTTAATTACAGCCACAACCACCCCCGCTACCTGTCAAGCCACCTTGGGAGGCTTCCCGGCTGGTAAAAATGTGATCGCGCAGATGATTTAATTTGGGGTTAGGATCCAGCGCCATCTCTTCTTTGGCCAGATTGCCCCTTTCCCAAGGCGATACGCTGGTGCATCCCTGACAGCTTAAGGTACCGGCTAACACCAGCAGTTTTAGCGCTAAAAGACCGATACGCATGTAGGCTACTCGGCGAGCAAGCTGGTGATTTGTTCGCGAATATGGGTCTGGTCGCCGTCGCGATAGCCCAGGTGAATGTTGCGAACCTTGCCGGTTTTGTCGATAAAAAACGAGGAAGGCATGGCTTGTACCCCAAAAGTGCTAGGGCATTCGCCTTTGGCATCAAAGGCCATTTTGTAATCCACGGGATGGGCTTGCAGAAATTGACGTGCAGTATCGCTGTCTTCGTCGACATTGATCGCAATCACCTCAAAATTTTCGTTTTGATGCTGGTTGCGCAGGGTGTTTAAAAAAGGCATGGACTTTTGGCAAGGTCCGCACCAAGTCGCCCAAAAATCTATCAGTATCACTTTGCCTTTATAGGCCGAAAAATCCAGTGCTTGCTGGTTTTCCAATACGGCGGGGCAGTTTGGTACGGCTTGTCCTTCCTGTATTGCATGGCATACGGGGCTGGCTAGCAATATCAGTCCGGCAAAGGTGTTCAGGTATTTCATCGGCTTACAATATTAACGGGGTAATCGGCTGATTTTAACATCAAGGATCTCGATGCCTAATCATCAAAATTTTGGCGCTAGTGATTTTTGTCCGTTGCTGTTGCACTGTTCGCCGTCCCGCCCTATTTGGGCTATTGGTGAACTCAGAAATTTCGTTAGGGTTGCTTGCAGTCATTGCACTTCAAATAGCAGCGTTTTGCGTTGTGTTCGCCGAATGTCGGGCGCCGAGATTTGAACTGAAATTGCCGAATACAAAGAAAGCAGGCCTAAGCCTGCTCCTTGAATGTGGATAAGCAAGTGAGTTATTGCATCTTGCTTATCCATTTTTTAACGCTTCCCCCCAAGGTTTATTCGCCGAAAACCGCAGTGTTTAGGCAGTAACAAGGGTAATTAAGCGTGGCTTTTACGACGGTTCAAGCCCAGGAAGCCGATCATCGCGGATACAAACATCCACGCTGCGCCAGGCAGTGGCACCGCAGTAACTTGGAAGCCGGTGATGCTCAAACTACGGGCTAAACGGTCAGCTGTATAAGCGGCAGCAAATGGACTGCCTGCAGTGGCGCCGCCAGCGAAAATATCGCTGTAAAGCTGAGCGTAATCAGCCCCGTTCGCGCCGCCAATCGCCAAGGTGTAAATGCCTGCCGCCAGTTGGCCTGACCAACTGACTTTGTTGTCAACTAAGCCATCCGCACCCAGGATTGCAGTAGTGCCGCCGGAAGAGTTGGTGAAGCTAGAGCCGGTTGCTGCGTCGGCACCGGAAATTCCTGTGTATACGATGGTGGCCACTTTAGGTGTATCCAAACCGCCCAGGTAGTTGGGGCCATGAGTGTCGGTTGCGCCGGTGGTGCCGTTGTTACCGGTGGTGATATTGCCGTTGGTATCGAATACGCCCCACAGCCCGGTCGGATTGCTAGGTGTGCCTGCGGCCGCGCCGCCGCGCAAACCGTTGACGCCGGCAAATGGGGACCAGGAAGCGAAATCTTTGGCAGTTGCCAAATAAGCCGCCGTATCCGGATCGGTAGCTACCGAAGCCACATCGCCCACGCCGTCATGTGAAGCTCCTGGAACAACGCCTTTGTACAAAGAAAACCCTGGGTTCAAAGTGCTGGCGCCGTTGCTGTTACTCAAGCCGTTAATGGTGAAACTTACGAGAGAGTCGCTGTTCAGGATGAAGTAACGGAAGCGGACGTCGTGGGTGTTGCCCAGGCTATCAGGATTCAAGCCAGCCAGATAGCCGCCGTTGCTGGATGCGGTTGCGGTGAAGTTGCTGGCCGCGCCGTAAGCACTGCTGACTGCAGTGGTGCCGGTGAGTGGGTCGTATGTGCCTGCGCCTTGATATAAAGCGCTGCCGTAACCGACGTGCGCCATTGCCGATCCGGAAACCAGTGCCATACCGCCCAGGATTCCTAACATAGATGCTTTTAGAGCAAAAGATTTCATAACTTCTTTCCTTTTTACATTTTTATATGTTGTCATGATTAGGTTCCCGATTAAGTTACCGTCTTAATGGGAAGCCAGTCGTTTGCAACCCGGCCATCCTGAGTCTCTCCCAGCTCAGCATCCGTGGCTTTCCGACTCCACCTCGCGGTGGATGTGGCGATAGTACCGTCCTTGGTTGAACGTCCTGTTCTATCCAAATTCCGTTAACTAAACTGTGTCAAGCGGCTTGGTAAGTCGCTTTGTTACGGCGATTGAGCCAAAAACCGCTTATGGCGCTAACGAACAGCCATGCGGAAGCCGGTAGCGGAACCGCAGTGACACTCAAGGAAATGGTGCCGGGCAAATTGGTGTTCGGGCAGCTTACGTTGCTACCGCAATTCACGTTACCCGCCGCGGCGATGGTGTAATCGCCGGCGCGCAGAAAGTAATTGCTTAAGGTGGCGATGTTGGCGCCGCCAGTAGTGGCTACGTGAGTTTGGTATAGGATGACTGCCCATGCGCCTTCTTCATTCGCCATACTCCAATCGTGCAGGGCATCGAATTGTCCTTTGAAATTGTGAATATTGGCTGTGTCGCGGAAGGGTGAGACATGACCGGCGGCGTCCGTGGTCACACCGTTATCGACCGGCGACGCATCGTATACCGTGTGAGGTGTTGGTGTGGCGACGAAGTGGTTAGGGTTTAACGGATCGGTAGTGGCGTCATCATGCGCCTCATCGGGCAGCAATCCGGCGTACAGGCTGAACGATGGGTTTAGCAAGCCGGTGTTGCCGTCATCGCTGAAGTTAATCGTTATTTTTGAATCCTGGGTCAAGTGAAATTTAAAAAACTGGCCTTGAGCCAATTGATGCGTATCACCTAAAGTTTGAGTCGTACCGTCATACCAGCCGTAGTTGCTGAAGGTGCCGCCATTGACGCCGCCAGGGGACAAGAAAGGATCGCTAAGATCCACATAATCGACATGCGCCGCCGCCGGCGCAGCTACGGCAATCAATGCCGCGGCGCCCAACGCCTTTACAGAGAGCGCCAAGGCGCTGCTGTGTTTGGAAAGAAATTTGTTTAGCATTAATCACCTCTTAAATAATGTTCAGTTAAGCCAGTCTACGCCCCGACATAGCTTGTAATTCGCGTCCTGTGCGACCTAGGGTTCTTTACCAAGTCCTGGCGCATGTCAAGCGGGTGTCTTATCATTGAGCAATGCGCATGCCATAACGGTAAGGCATTGTTTTTATTGGCTTGGGTATTCGCTATTGGTTTTTAAATAATTAAACTGTGTTATATGGCATTTTGATTGCGGCATTACCCCTAATTTTGCGGCGAGTTTCAAAATGGCGACCATCGCTCGTGCCTGGAGTTTTGCAAAATAGCTATGAGGTTGGCGGTTGGTGTGGCTGCGTCAGCCGATTTGGTATTATTCGGAAAGTCGGTGATGATCTTGAGTCGACTAGTGTTAAATAGTCGCGCTAGGAATGGGAAGGAAGGAGCATCCTTGCTCCTGGTGGTCCGTAACTAAAAACCGGTCGGCATTGCGCCGCCGGCTGAAATCGCAAAAAGCTTAGGCGGCGACGCTTGTTTTGCGGCGGTTTAAGCCCAAGAAGCCTAACATCGCGCTGCCGAACAGCCATACAGCGCCAGGAACCGGTACGGCTGCGGCTGTGGCAACGGCGGAAAACTGCAAGTGACCATGCAGGTTGGTTAAGCCGAATGAATCGACCGAGCCCAGTGTACCCAACGAGGCGTTGGCAAGCGCGTTCAGTGCGCCTGAAGCAGCAATAGTGTAGTTGCCGGCTGTCAGAGTGATGACCAAAGTTTCTAAGGTATCGGCGGCGTTGCTGCTAAATCCCGCTGCTGACGCAGCATTTCCGTTGACGGCTTTTAAGAACGCGATGTTACCCCAGTCGCCGGAAACGTTGGATTGACCCCAGTTGGCCAAGGCATTGAACTGGCCGACATAACTTTGAGTGTTGCTCAGGGTATTGCGGTATGACGAGGCTATGCCTTGGGAATCGACTGGCGCTGTTTGCGAATCGAGCGCATCCTGTCTTTTGCCGCCAGGCACGACAACCGGATTAAGTTTTTCGTTGGCATCGTCGTGTCCCTGGTAATTCAGTACGCCGCTATATAGGCTGAAGGCAGAGTCAATATAGGTTCCGTCCGAGTCCACGTTCCATTTAATGGTGACCTTCGAGGTTTGGTCCAGACGGAAGTTGAAGAAGTCAACTTTGTGGCTGTCGCCCAGTGTGGGGTTGGTGCCATTACCCCAACCGTAGTCGGTGACATCGTTCACGTCAACGGTCGCCGAGCTGGCGGCGGAGGTGTAATTTACATTGGTAAAGCTGCCGACGCCGGTATAGGATTGGTTGGTCGCGTTCCAAAGGTTTGGATTATTTAAAGGGCGGTCGCTGGTCGCGCTGATGGCGCCGCCGATGCCGTTGGCGGCACGCTGGGCAGCTGTCAGGCTTGATCCGCCCAATGCCAATACTGCCGCGGGTGTTGCGCCGTATTGAATTTTAGATGCTGCCTTGCCGGCAGTCGTCAAATCGCCGATTTGTGCACCTTGATTGAGGTCGTAATATTCCACATGGGCGAAAGCTTGTTGGCCGGCGCCTAACACAGCAAGTGCGATACCTAGGCTTAGTTTCGCCGTTAAGCTGTTTTTAGTCTTGATGGGGCGGGTGTTTGGTGTTTGATCGATCATGTTTACTCCTAAAAGAACTTAAGAAAAATTGAATACATTTCTGCCTTCCTGGTTGGCACGCCCCCTGGTTGTCGAACGCTGCAAGCTTGATCTCTCTCGCAGTTTGCCCGGTGGTTGTACTGCCAAGGCATGCTCAATCGGTATCTGGGTTTGTTCAGAATGCGAAGGCTGGCCTAGCTTTAGGTCTGAGCTTCTTCCCGCTTCTGATAAGGAGACGATGTGAGCCTTTGTTTAAAAGCAATATTTAAGCCAGTATGATTGCGCTCGGTATACCCCGTTTCACCGCTATGTCTAAGGGGGGTTAAAAATAAAACTATGTTAAATAACTACATGAATACGGCATTTGCCTTGTTTATGCGTTTCTCTGTGTGTGCCTAGGCAAGTACAGTTTTTAGTAAAGTGCGACTGAAGGTTTTTGAGTCGGTTTGAGTTTCGTGTCTGGTGGTGCGTAAGAATTCGATTCGGCATGATTTCGCCGTTGGAGTTGGCTGCACTGTCTGCGGCTTTTGGAAGCATGTGTGTATTGGCCTTTATTTTGCTGCGATTTGTTGCTATTTTGTGGCAAGCCGGGATACAACGGGAATTAACTAGGAGATATTCATGCAAAAAACCGATAAAACACCGTTATGGGTGTTTTTGGCCTTATCCAGTATCGAAACTCGCCGGGGAGCGTTATTGTTGATTTGGAGCAGTATTGTTTTTACTTTTTATTGCGTACCCTGGGGGCTTTATTTTGAGAATAACGCTTGGGTTGCCAAGCTATTTTTGATTGATGATTGGGAATGGTTTGCAATGATGCTGCCTATGACTTTTTGGTATTGGTTGAGCATGCGATGGGTTGATAAAAATGGCGGTTGGAGTTTGGCCAGAGCCTGAGTTCGCCAGGTCAGAAGTATTGGTAGGCTCCAACTGTAGAGGGTATAGCCCACTTTGCGGTTTGATTCGTTATTTCACGGTGTGACGCACGGTAAATCTTGTTTGAGCTGAGTCGCGGACTCCGGTCAATTTGTAGCGTGTTTATCCATGGTTTTGTGAGTTTAAAACTGTTTGCCATTCGACGTTTGATACGGTTTGTCTGTTAGTGCATCGGGCAAACCGGGTTAATATGCGCTCCATACCCCTAGCTCAATCCGTTCAACATTTATGCTTTCACATATCCTGCCTAAAGCCGAAATATCCATTCGGGAAAACCTGCGCTGGTTATACATTCTCAGGAATTTGATGCTGTTTGCCGTAACCGTCGCGGTGTTTATCGCGGTGAATGGTTTAGGTATTAACTTGCCGCAAAATCAGCTATGGCTGGCGATTTTTGCGGTTTCGATTCTTAATCTATACACTTGGTTGCGGCTGAGAACGCCGGAAGAGGTCACCGAGCACGAGATCTTTTCGCAAATCTGTATGGATGTGCTGGCGCTGGCTTATTTGCTGTATCTGACGGGTGGTGCCTCCAACCCGATCATTTGGGTGTTTTTGCTGCCTTTAATCGTGACCGCCATCATGTTGCCGCAGGCCTATGCCTGGAATATGGTGATCATTACGTCCTGTGTGTACACGGTACTGATCGCCTACAACGTACCCTTGCCGGCTGTGGAGCCGCATATTGCGCATCCGGCAATGGCCGAGATGACGCCGGAAATGACGCTGCAAATGCACTTGATGAACGACCGGCGCTATTTCAATTTGCATGTATTTGGCATGTGGTTTGGTTTTGTATTTAGCGCCGGCTTGGTGGCTTTTTTCGTGGTCGAACTCTCCAAAACGCTGAAAGAGCGGGAGCGCAATCTAGCTGATGCGCGTGAGAGTGCATTACGCGACGAACGGGTGGTGTCATTGGGTACCTTGGCCGCTAGCGCCGCGCACGATATGGGGACGCCGCTGGGTACGATTGCGATATTGACGCATGAAATGGCGGAAGAGCTGTCGGAACATCGTTATCCCGATCTGCATCAGAAGCTGGTGATTGTGCAGCAGCAGATCGATCGCTGCAAACAGGCTTTGTCCGTGATGTCCGCCTCGGCAGGCGAGATGCGGGCGGAATCCGGCAAGGTGATGCTGGTGAGCGAATATATCGACGAGGTGCTAGGGCAATGGCGAACGCATAAGGCTGCTACCCGGCTCAAGTTATTTATATCGCCGGATGTGGATATGGACGCGCGCGTGATTGCGGAGCGTACTGTGACGCACTCCATTATCAATATTCTGAATAACGCGGCCGAGGCGTCGCCGGTTGATGCCGGTATCGAGTTTCATGTGGAATGGAACGAGGACACTTTAAACTTGAAAATCAGGGATTTTGGGCCAGGCTTGCCCGCGGAATTTATCGAGTTTGCCGGGCATCAACCGGTCAAAAGCAATAAGCAGGGTATGGGCGTTGGCTTGTTCTTGACCTATACCACTATCAAGCGGCTCGGCGGTAAAATACAGTTCAGTAATTTAGAGTCGGGTGGCGCCTGTGTTGAGATCAGTTTGCCGCTATTAGCTAAGGAGAGTACGCATGAACCAATTACCTACGGATAAGCCCAATTTATTGCTGGTTGATGATGACGTCACCTTCTGTTCGGTGTTGAAGCCGGCGCTGGAAAAGCGCAATTTTCAAGTGACTGTCGCCAATGATGTGGATGCGGCAATGAAGTTGGCGGAGCAAACCGAGCCTGAATACGCAGTGATCGATTTGCGGATTGGTTTTGACTCCGGTCTGGAAATGGTCAAGAAATTGATTTCCCTGGATGACAATACCCAAATTGTGATGTTGACCGGCTTCGCCAGTATTGCTACCGCAGTAGAAGCTATCAAATTGGGTGCGATTCATTATCTGACCAAGCCGGCCAATGCCGATGAGATTGTCAGTGCCTTATATAAAAACGAAGGCGATGCGTCGGTAGCGATCAGTGACAATCCGCTATCGGTCAAGCGCTTGGAGTGGGAGCATTTACAAAAAGTGCTGATGCAACACGACGGCAATATCTCCGCCGCCGCCAGAGCGTTGAACATGCACAGAAGAACCTTGCAAAGAAAGTTGGAAAAAAAGCCGGTAAAGGAATGATGCGACTGGCTTTGTTTTGAACAAGAGAGCATCATTTTTGTATTTATTACAATTAATCGTTGCAAAGCAGATATTTTTAAGTATAATGGGCGGCTCATTCGGGGTCGTTAGCTCAGCCGGTAGAGCACCGCACTTTTAATGCGATGGTCGTGCGTTCGAATCGCACACGACCCACCACTGAATAAGTAGTAAAAACAAAAGCTTATAAGGATTGTAAGCTCCGGTAACTGTGTACTAAAACAGCCGACTACAGTGATTTTACTGGTAGTTGTGTTTTAAACCTCTAGCATGAGGATGCACAGATGCTAAATTTCCACATCATCAAAGTTGATCTAAAAAACGGGGAAACCCGCTATCGTACCATTCTTACCAAATCCGGTAAGGGAATCAAAACCAAAACCTTTCGACGCAAACAGGATGCCCGTACTTGGGGGACTCGTTCCGTTCTTGAATATCAAGAATACGAAGCTCAAGGCGTCCGCCCTTGTGTCATCCCTTTTGTTCGCCTTTCTGATGAATACATGACTTGGTGGTCTGGCAAAGATCACGATCGTGCCCGACTCGTACAGTGGTGGAACGTTCAACTTGGCAAAACCGTTCTGACCGAAATTACTCCCGATCTTATCCGCTCAAAGCTGAAATCTAAGCGATCACTCGCCCCTGCTACATACAATAAACATCTCGCAGTTCTCTCGTCAATTTTGGACTTTGCTACCCGTCAGCAGGAAGATGACTCCATTTTGGATCAGTATATCGACGAAAATCCCTGCAAAAAAGTCCGCTCACTTACCGTCAACAATAAAGTCGTTCGTTTTCTATCGGATCAAGAAAAGATACGTCTAATCCGAGCAGCCCAAGAAATTGGTGGTAAATTTTATCTTAAAGTACTAATGGCATTGACTACCGGCATGCGCAAAGGCGAATTGGAGCGATTACGATGGACAGACATAGACTTTGACCGTGGCTTGGCTATTTTACACGAAACCAAAAATGGCTCCCCAAGACACAGCCCAATACCGATGATCACCCTGGATGAACTCAAAAAATGTCGTGAACTTGGTAGCAATCTTCTGTTTCCATCGGAAATCAACCCTGACAAACCAATGGACTATCGTAAACAATGGGACAATTGCTTAAAAGCTGCGAATATCAAAAATTTCCGCTGGCACGACCTTCGTCATGATACTGCATCAACCTTGGCGCGCGATGGTCGTACGCTAAAGGAAATTGCGGAAATTTTAGGGCATAAAAGTCTAATCAGCACTGACCGCTATGCACATCTATGCACTGAGCATAAAAATACTATTTTAAATGAAACTATGAATAAGGCTCTGCATTTAGACATTGGGCATAGTTGATAGGTTTTACTATGGTTAATGATTCTGATTTTAGCTGGTTTAATTTAGATACTTACGACAGATATGCTTCCATGTCTCTCGAGGATTGGCAATGGCAACTTCAAATTAGGACAATAATGCACGATTTAATTAATTACGCACCTGGTTTGAAATTTTGTTTTGAAGAAAATTTGATAAATGGAGTAAAGAATGGTTTTGTGGAGAGAGGATCATATGCCTGTTTGAGTTTTTCCGAGGCATTTACGCAGCGTGACGCGAAATGCTGTGAATCTAGCGTGAAAAGTATTACTTCCTTGCAATTATGGAAGTTATTTAAACACGAATTTGATAATAAAGAGCTAGTAGAGGCGTGTAAGCACGAGGAAGGCTTCTGGCATAAAGGGGGCTTTAATAGAGAACATGCGAAGTTAGCAAATAGGCCGCATGCAATAAATAGGAGAGAGTTCTTAAAGCGTCGCAAGTATAGTCAATTCGAAGTCTCGGTTGATCTAAATGCGACTGATGAAGTTCTGAAAGAGGATTTCAGCCATTGGCTGGCATCGGTTCGCAAGACTCTCAAGCCTAAAGATAGATACACACCTAAAGTAACTGAAATTGACATAAAGGAATTAAAAAAATGGGTCAAATTTAAATGCATTCCTTATCTAGATTTAAAATTTATGTGGCTTTATGGCGGTAATGAAGAGGATGATTTTAAAGGTCAAATGGTTGAAAAACTGTTGTTTCCAAATGATCCAATTAAGGGCTACGATCCAAATGACCGTGCAAGAAAATCGACTAAAGATTGGGCCAATCGAATTATAGAAACAAATGTAGCACAAATTTTAGAGCGGCAATTGCGCAGATCGTCGACAAAGTAGGAACTCTTGTCATGAACAACAAAATATAAACAGACTCAGTCATGATCAGACACACTATCATCATGACGAGTGCCACCTTGAGTGTCGGCTTGAGGTCATCGCAAACACCGCCTCAAACCGCCCTGATGTAAACGACGTTGACACAGCCAGGCACCATTGCCATCCCATAGAAACAGTCGCAATCGGCTGCCGGCCCTGTTACGGGAGATAAACTACGGTCCGACACAGGGCGAGTAACCCAGACTCTGCTGCACAATCGCCGACAAGCCATCCAGACCCCGTCACATGTCCACCAGCGCCACGGCCAACGAAAGATTAATGCTCAATCAAGTCTTTTCGCCCGCATTTCCTGCTACGACAAGTCATTTCGACTCCAAAATTCTTGCCACTAATCGGCATTCCATGACCCTGCTGAAAGCCAACATTTCCTAAAACAACAAAATCAATCGAACGCAAATTTGCGCGTCTCAAGTTCTAAATGTCAGAACTGGACCGAAAAACAGGTGATTCCCGGTCCATTGATCTACGCTGGTTTTATGCAATATTTAGTCATCACGTAGAGCCACAAGGAGGCAAAATGCAAACAAACCCAATTAACTACGGGTTAGACGAATACTGCTCGATCGCAGCATTTAAATCGCGTTCAGAAAATCCACTGAAACCTACAGAATTTGAATGGCTCTTTAGAAACCGAAAATCCAACGGATTCCAGATGGCTTTTGTGCAAATTAATTCCCGGAAATTTCTGGTTCACATTCCCACGTTTATCGAATGCTTGGCTACTCGTAGAGGTGCATAAATTATATTGGCTTCGCATACATGCAACTGACTACCGATTTGGAATATCGGGCACAGATAGCCGGTTGCTAATGCTGAGCGATTTCTAACAATGATCTTGCTTTTCTGGGAGGAAAAAACTAAATAAATCACTGATAAAACCGATTTTTTTATTGAAAAAACGATAAACATAAAAAACGTTAACGGATGATTAGTCAACGCTTGCGTTATAAGTTAATGGTGATGAGTATTGAGTGATTCTTACGCGAGACTATCGCATTAATATCTAGGGTTTTATTTCATTCCCAATGCGGCCTGGAGAAAAAGTAAAAATCACCATGATCTATTCTACGGCTATCGCTTTTCATCTATTAAACAATCAATACCACGCGGCAGAAAAGCAAACGCTCATCGACCTTTATGTGTAGCCATGTAAATTGATTAATGCTTAAAGCATTCAAATTTCAGGGTCGTGTGCTTAAGGTCAATACTCAGCGTTCAAGCCAAATTAAGCTGTGGCTATGAATATTATCAGAATAGATTCAGTTCGCCATGCATCAGTTTAATTTATCTATTGAGAAAACATTTATGTACGAAAAACCTGTAGATCATATACGCGGTCAGGAAATAGAAAATTTCAATAACACATATAGTATCCATGCTCTACTAATCGGCGTGGGCTTTATAGCAGATAGCAATTCATCAAAATTTGAGTATTTAGGGCATATTCTCCAATCTATGTATTATTACCCAAATGGTCAGACGATTTATATCAAATACGACAACCTAATAGACATAATTGACATTCATACTTCCGATGGTTTTGTATTCGACCATGCCTTTGACATTTATGTGCATTACTACAACGATAGGGATCTATATAAAGCACTGAATTGGGAGTCTGACACTCAAATTAACATGACTAAATTACAGACTCAGACTCAACCCCAACCCCAACTCTATCCACTAGCTCAACCATTACATAATCAACAATGGCAGTATCAAGCACCACAGCCCCCTCTTCCTCCTCCAAACTATAACACCTATCCGTATCCGACCATGGATATTGATTTTGTATTAGACAACTCAACACCAAAAGAATATTTAAAGCTGGATGATTGTCTTCACGATAAGGATTCGTTGGTTTTTCTATTAGCCACATACATTAGCCACAAAACGGACATACCTGTCAGTACAATTATTGTGCTTATTTTGAGTGTATGGAGTGGTTTAACCAGTAAACGCTACCAATGCTCCTATAAAGATGGGCGCACTGTTTCCATCGGTTTGTATGCAGTTTTAGAGCAAAGTTCTGGTGTAGGTAAATCAGTTGCCCTGTCAATGCTACTTGAGTCGTTCAAAAACACTATCGAATCAATGATTTATGACATTAAAGCTAGTATTCAAAGTTACGAAGATATATGCGATAAACTCAAAGTATCTCTAGCTGGATGTACAACTAAAGAAGACAAAGCAACCTTCAAGAAACAAATTCAAGAAACAAATAACATTCTGAAGAAACTCAAAAAAAATTGTAATCGATTGCAATGGCTGATGCCAATAACCAATGTCACCCCTGCAGCATTAGACGAGATGTTAACGGCCACAGGTGGGTTCTTTTTTGCTGCCACATCAGAACTAGGCTTTTTGATTTCAATGTTAGGACTACGTCAAGGTTCCAAATACAATAACAACGATTTGCTTCTTAATGGACGCGAAGGTGGTTATGTAAACGGTAATCATCTTGGCCGCAAGTCCTACAGAGGTCAAGTTCGTGGCGCTATCACCAGCTTTGCTCAAGAGGGTGGAATTGGAACCCTTTTAGCTGCGAGTGATAATACTGGTCTTGCTGAACGTTTTCTGATGGTTAGTGAGCCTTCACGAATAGGTTACCGTGACAGAATTACCGAAAAAGTAAATGGTGATCACATTCTTCAACTGTACGCGAAAAGGTGTGAGTGTTTTAAAATCTATATCGATGACGAAAACGCCTTAAATCACGATTCACTAATCACTTTGCGGATATCTGACGTCGGTTGGCGACATATTCTAAACTTCGAGCAGGAATTAGAAAATAAGATGCGGCCTGGTGCAGAGTTATCGCATCATATATTGCAGCGCGTAAATGGAAAAACAAAAATGCAAGTCATGGGCGTAGCTGCGAATTCGTATCTACTTCACACAGAAAATCCTCCTACCAGTGCATCGGATAATCCATTCATACCCGACGAGTTTGTTGTAATGGCGATAAATATTTTTAGACAGCTAATATTTGGCTTCAGAAGCTATTGTGAACGCAAGGGGCTAATTAGTGATGTGGCGCAACTGACCGCTGTTTATAACGTATTCGTTGGCAAGGGGGAGAATGCCTCATACACAGATCAAGAGCTTAAAAAACGGTTGCAACAAGTTAAACCATTCAAGGATATGGAAGAGCCCAGAAAGGCCATTCAGCGGGCGCTTGAGTATCTAGAGCAGCACTACGTGCTTCTTAAAGACGGCAATGAAAGGTACTTTAAAAATCCTGTTCAATTAAATTCTAATTACCGATAAAAAACATTGCATCTGCAAAAATGCCAAAAAACCTAGTTTATCTAGGTAAAACGCCTTTTTTATAAAATGGCGTTAAAAAATAAATGCTTTTCGCAGGGGCTCAGTTTAGCCTTTGCCGGAGTCAGCGGCCTAATAGCCTTAGCTGCCTAGCCAATCTCGCTGGCAGTAGAGCGGCTCATTCCGGCAACCTTAGCGGAAGGAGTTGCACATAGCTACCCATCATTACTTTTCCAAAACATGCTAAACATAGACGCTAAAGAAATCCTTTCCAATTTTGAATCTCAGATTGTCCTCGAGGGGCGATATTGCCTGATTAATGTGGATCAGATAGAACCAAATCCTCGTCAGCCACGTACCCATTATTCCAAAGAATCATTAGACAATCTCGTACAGTCAATTCAAGAAAACGGCTTACTTCAGCCTATCATTGTTCAAAAAACAGAAACTGGCTATCAACTCATCGCTGGTGAACGGCGATGGCGAGCTCATCGGATTCTGAATAAGCCACAAATCGAAGCCATAGTGAGGACAGTTGACGACCAAACCCAAGCAATTTATGCCTTGGCAGAAAATATAGTCCGGGAAGATTTGAGCGATTACGAAATCGGCAAGGCAATTCGGAGCATTGAGGATAATTTCCCAATCAAAAAAGACCTCGCGGCTATGATTGGCATCAATCGTACCGACATGTACCGCTATTTGGCTTTCGACAGTCTACCCGATTTCATTTTGAACGACCTGAATAGTAACCCAGAATTACTATCCCGTTCTGCCGCAGAGCAGATTAAAAAGATATTAGGCCAAAATAAAAATTCCGACTCAGTACTCTCATTTTTAGAAACTGCGTGGATATTACTCAAAGAGCGAAAGCTTCAACAAACCCAAATAACTCGATTTATTGAAAAGAAACTCCAAGAAGTCTATGGGCTCAATCAAGCTGCCACTGAAAGCGTCCTCCTGAATGAAAATGGCAGTCAGCTTGGACGAGTAAACCAAACTGAAAAGTACTGGACGGTTCAGTTGAATGTTGACGGGATTAATGAACATCAGCAGGAACAAATTCTTAACTTCATCCGGAGACTTCTTAATGAACAATCCGGAAGTGTCACAAGTTGAGACACCGTTTGGCCATGGTTCATTTTTACTGATATTCATCAGCGCCAGATAAAACATTTTCGATAATGCCTCGTCATTGGGGGAAAGAGCCGCGATTTTTGGTGATTTCTCTCAGGCTGATATTGACCGACTCGATGGCATTGGTGGTGTAAATGATTCGACGTATTTCCGGCGGATAGTCTTAAAACGGGATGATGTGATTCCAATTACGCCGCCATATTTGGGCAATAGAAGGGTAGCTAACCTGGCAAAACAACTCAAATGCGCTGTTCTCGCAATCTCCCAAGCGTTTCGTCTGCGCATGACAAGTTCCCCGCTCCATATGATTAGCACCAACCGATAAAACTTTACTGGTTTTGGGAGATGGAATGGAAGGATTGCACTAACTTGGGGCATGCCATCGTCAACGACATCTGCAAGCGCGCCAGTCATTCAAAAAACGGATGGCAAAGCGTTGCTGATGATTTCCGTTTGATCGAATTCTGGATCAGATTGTTATATTGATAGTACCAAGACACAGCAGCTCTCAGAGCAATTCCCAAGATGAGTTGATTCAACGACTGTTGATCATGCTGGTTAAGGGACAGAGATTAACTTAACGACTGCCTCTTATGCGCTTGGCTTTTGCTGTTGTGTCCCATCTGCCGCTAGGATGGAGGGTTCAATTCCCTCCATCCTAGACAGGATTCATTCGATCAAGTCGTATCTGGCAGCTTCATCCTCGATACCAGTCTACTGAGCGTTCAGTGTTTGAATGCGACTGGCTCCTGAATACCCAACTGTTTTGTTAGTGCCAATGACTTCCATCTCTTCTAAAACCACGAGGTCATTATGAACTTATACCCGCAATACCACGACAATACCGATCAACTGCCAAGGATAGTTGCATTCTTGTTACGTCGACCCAAGCCATTGAGTTTAAGTAAAGAGGTCAAGACGATTGAAAAACTCATGCAAGCGTTACAGAAAACCGATACCAACAAACCCTTGCTGACGATTCGTGATTCCAATCAGCCCGATTACATTAAAGCGACACCATCAATCTTAGCGAATGCGGTGATACTGGCGCTAAGCCATTGCCGACACGTCATTGATGAAGTTCACTATGTGTTGCCGTTCCATCCTTTTGTCGATGTCTTCATGCGTAATGCTAGAAAACCAGGCATTCAGGAGAGTATTCAGCGATACCAAGCGCTAGGGAGACCCAAAATCTACCCACGCTATGGCGATCACGCCGTTTTCATTGATCTTGAGCAAGCGGTTGCAGAGTTTATCGCGGAGTCCAAGCGAGATATGTCAACTACCGCATTCAGAAAGCTCATTTACGACGCTGATCGAACAGCCAAACAAAATGCTGAACGGCTTTGCAAATACATTGACTCCTTGTTCACCCGCTATGCACGGCTCCTGGTCATTCGGGTTGATTTTTACTATCACCAGGGCAACGTCATTCATTCGGAACAGGATCGGCTGGACAAATACGCGGAGATCACTGCTGACCGTGAACGTTTATTCGAGAACATCAAGTCAAATAATATCTTCAAACACATGGTGGGCAAAGTTTGGTCGCTTGAGTATGGGCCGGAAAAAGGCTTCCATCTCCATATGCTGTTTTTCTTCGATGGTTCCAAGGTGAGGGACGATGAAAGCTTGGCTTATTTGATCGCTGAGTACTGGTCGGGTCATACCCATGGACGGGGCTACCCAAACAGCTGCAATGCCTCCAAAGATGACTATGACTCGCTTGGAATTGGCATGATCAATTACTACGATCACGAGTTACGTCAGAACTTGTATAAAGCGGCTGGTTACTTGGTCAAAGTTGATCACTTAGTCAGGGCTCTGGTACCCGAGGGTAAGCACACTTTCGGTAAAGGGGCGGGATTGGAAAGCGATGCTCCTAAGCTGGGCAGACCTAGACGAAATGACTTGGCAGCCTTGTAGTTTTGCGGATTAGTAGGCTAAACCCCAAAGAGGACCGCAAGCTTATCTGAGGGGGTAATCCGATGGAAATCAACGACGAGTTAGTATCTGCTTACCGATGAGAAAGACCGGGGTTGTGTAGCCAAAACGCAATGGATTCAATGGGTTTGCTTCGGTTCGTGAACAACTTCCTACGCCATCATGGCATGGATTGTTGACCTAGTCGCTGATCGAGGTTGCGATCAGCGGGGCTTAGGCTGTTGCCTCGTCTGTTCTCGTCAGCTGATTTGCTTTCAGTACGACTCGATTGTCGTTGTTATCAGCGTTGCCGAGCTTGCCGAGTTCTTGACCCGGAGATATGGCAGCGGGATCAACACATCGGCGTTGTCACCAAAACCACTAATAGTATGGGGAGAGTATACGCCCCGTCCACATTGAACGCCTGGCGAAGACTATCAACACGCGTTCATCAACCAATCCTTATATAAGAGAAAATCCCATGTATAACGACGATAAAGATAAATTTGCCAAGTTACGCGCCCTACAATCAGGTCAATCAACCTCAGACTCAGGCTCAGATGTTAGATTTTGGAACTATGAAAGACACGGGGACATCCTGGGAACCATTATAAGGTTTGACAGTTTTACGCATCCCCAGTTTGGAGAACAGCATACCGTGATAGTGCAACTTGCTGACTCCAATGAGTTGGTTTCCGCCTTTCTAAGCGGCTATTTGCAAGAAGGCATGGCGCGTCATCATGCCGCTGAGGGTGACTTGGTTCTGATCCGATATTTCGGGATGCAACCCGGTGAACGGTTCAATCGTTTTCAATTGGAGATTCAAAAAGCCTAGGTTGAAATCTTGTAACTGACATTTCAACAAACTGGCTCTGGCTAGACCATCTAGCCAGAGCCTTTGATTCGGATAAGCCTTGATTGGTATCGCTGTGCGTATGAACATCTATCATTTTTTAATCAACGGACGCCAGATCCTTTTCAATATCAATTCCCATGTTTTCGGAAACTTCGACAGCTGAAGAAAAGTAGGTTTTCAGAGCTTGGATCTTTTCCGATAAAATTCGAATATATTCATTCTTTTCTGAATCATGGACGCCGACCAGCTTCAGCTCCTGATGAAACGCGCTCAATGAGCGAGCTTCTTTAAATTGTTCAACATCACGACCTGCATACATGAGGGTAACAAGCTTTTTTAAAGTTAAAATTGGTAAAGTATCCAGATATACAACCAGTGGCGTTGACACATGTTTTGCTTCGACCATATAAGCCTTTGAGGCGGGATCGCCGATGGTTATACCTAAGTCTAAACCGTGATTGTTAAGCAGTTGATCATTTTGGACTGTAGCCTCTTGGGAAAAAACTACAATCCTATCGATTAGCCGTATTAACGACACTATTCCCTCCGCATTGATATGAAAATTAAACTGGGTTGTATTTTACAGATGTTTTCTTGACGATTAAGAACAACACAGAAGGCAGCTTTAGCAATTAGCTAAACACCTGACCAAATACAGCCCCCTATACTCGCGTTAACAGATTACTATAAAAGTGGCTAGCCAACCAGATTGCCCAACATTCATAAGTTTAGCTATATCTTCGGCGTTTTAATCCCATTTAGAGGGATACAGCTCAACGCTTACTCATTGATGATGACTCAAATGCCAAATTCCAGCGGTAAAATCATTAGATTTTTTTGAAAGCTTTCAGAAAATTGACGGGATGTTGATGAAATTTAATGTGATCAGGCGAGTTGAGCCGCTTTTTGTTATCTGAAAACGCCGGCGTGATATAGCCCCATTCGGCGGTTCGAGAAAAGTAGATCACGTAGTCGATTTTAGCGTTCCCCCATTTGTTCTCGACGCTGATCGAGTCATGGTTGGACTCAACGGTTTTAACCTGGATTCGGTAGTAACGGTTGTCGTCGGCGATGACCAAGTCGGTTTTTTTGCCGTGATCTATCGCCGGTACCAATACTTCCCACCCATCGCTTAACAACCACGCAGCGACCAGTTGTTCATAGGACAGCTGTTTATGAACAGCCAGCGATTCTTGTTTGATGTTTGAATTTTTAATGGGCATGAGCATTACCTTGTTTAAGGGTTAATGCCGTATGACATCCGTTCTAAGCGGGGCCTTATGTATACGGTCCGAGGTGGCAAGTTGCCTATCCTCCCGGTAAACATCAAGTAACTGCTTTTAGGCAGTAATGAATAGCAAAGGTTGCCAAACCTAACAAATCAGGAAGTCCCCTAACTTTGTATTAATGCTAGTCGCAGCGAGCACTGACGGGTGATGAGATGAGTCTTTAGAATAATTTTCGTTGTAATATTTGTCAACTTTTTACCGGCATTGCACCGTCATCAACTCCTGCCAGCTCGTCGTATAACGCTGCGAAAGCTTTTCGGCTTTGGGCTTCCAGGATTGGTCGATTTTGGTGGTGGCAATGGCAATGCCTTTGGGAAACCGGCGGTTGATCTGATCCACGGCTTGCATTAGCTCGGGGCTTTCCTGGGTTTGCTGGCTGGCGAATACATCCAATTGTTCCGGTGCGGTTTGCGGTTGAATGTGACTCAGCTGCACACCACATTTTTGATAGCCATAGCCAGGTCGGTAAATTTCTTTGAGTAGTTGCTGCACGACGCCGGTAATGATGCGACTGTCTTGACTGGGCTGTTGGAGTTTTTGCGTGGCGATCCGTTGATATTGGGGGTCGTGCGCGGAGAAAGGATTGGTACGGATGAAAGCTGTTACGCAACCCGCCACCGAATGCTGGCGTCTGAGTTTTTCAGATGCGCGACTGGCGAATTCCGCCATGGCTGGTGAGAGTTCTTGTAGCGTGGTGAGCTTTCGACTGAAGCTGCGTGAACAAATGATTTGCTGCTTGTCGGGCGCAATCTCTTCCAACTCTAGGCAGGCAATGCCGTTAAGTTCCATGATGGTTCGAGCCATGACGACGCTGAACTGTTGCTGCATGTTCTGCGGTGATTGTTGAGCTAAATCCCAAACGGTTTGAATACCGCGTTGATTGAGTTGTTTGGATAGCTGGCGACCGATGCCCCAGACTTCATCGACCGGGACAATCTTCATCAGTTTTTCTCGCCTGGCTTGATCAGACAGATTCAGCACGCCGCCTGTTTGTTTCCACTTCTTGGCTGCGAAGTTGGCCAACTTGGCCAAGGTTTTGGTCGGTCCCATACCGACGCACACCGGAATACCGGTATAGCGCAACACTGTTCGTTTGATTTCTTGACCGTAAGCGATGGGGTCTTGGGTGCATGGGTACAGGTCGGTGAAATCTAAAAACGCTTCATCGATGGAATAGATTTCGATGCTGGGGGCAAAGGTTTCTAAAACCGACATCACGCGGGCACTGAGGCTGGCGTAAAGGCTGTAATTCGAAGATAGCAACTGGATGTTGTGCTGCTTGACCCGCTGCTGAATCTGGAACGCCGGGACACCCATTTTCACCCCAAGGTCTTTAATTTCCTGGCTCCGACTGACGACACACCCGTCATTGTTTGATAGGACAGCTACCGGTTTACCAATCAAGTCAGGCCGAAATACCCGTTCACAGGAAACGTAAAAATTGTTGGCATCAATCAAACTGATCAAACGGCTATTGGCGGTCATCAGTTGACACTATGAATGGCATAGGTCACGACGCCCCAGACCTGCATTTCACTGTTTTCAGTGAGTTCAATGGGCGGATAATCCGGATTCTCTGCGTGTAATTGCCACTGGCCGTTATCATTCACCAGCCGCTTGACGGTAAATTCGTTATCCAAAACACACACCACAATCGAACCCGGCTGCGGTTCTAAGGCCCGATTGATCACCAAGATGTCGCCGGGCAGGATGCCGGCATTGATCATTGAGTAACCTTGAGCACGCGCAAAAAACGTAGCCGCCGGGTTTTCAATCATCAATTCGTTCAAATCCAGGTCTTTCTCGATATAGTCACCCGCCGGTGACGGGAAACCCGCCGGGATTTTGCTGATAAAGAGTGGCAATGCTAGGCGCGATAGCGGTTCTGCCGGTTTAAACAGCGTGACACGACATGGAGCATTCAGCGGGGAAGCAACATTCTGGGTAGTGATGGAAAACGGTATGGCAGGCATAATGGCAATACACTGAAATCTCGGGGTGAGTAGTCTACCGCCAGATTTTATTTTGTTCTACATTTGTTCTTGCCCGAGAATTGGAGAGCATCCCTACATGTGTGGCCGCTATAGCTTGACCGCCAGCGCTGAAGACATCGTTGAGCACTTTCAACTACTGCGCTCGGTGAAATTTCAACCGAGTTACAACATTGCCCCCGGTCAGAAGATTTTGAACATCGTTGAGCTGGACGATGGTTCGCGTAAGGCTGTGAATCTATTCTGGGGCCTCGTACCGTCCTGGGCTAAAGACAAAAAAAATAGTGCGCACCTGATCAACGCCCGTATGGAAACCATCAGGGAAAAGCCATCGTTTCGCAGTGCGTTCAAACATCGCCGCTGTCTGATACCGGCGAACGGTTTTTACGAATGGGCGCAACGTGATGGCAGACAGGCTTTCCATATCCATCGCACCGATCAACAACTGTTTGCTTTTGCGGGTCTTTGGGAACAATGGCAGCATGACACGGAAACCTTGTATTCCTGCACAATCATCACCACTGCGGCCAACGAATTGATGCAGCCGATTCATGGGCGCATGCCGATGATCATTCCGCCAGCGCACTACCACGACTGGCTAAATAAAACCGCCAACGCTGACCAAACTTACGCCTTACTCTGCAACCAAGGCTACACCGATATAACTACGACAGTAGTCAGCGACTGGGTGAATAATCCAGGACATGACGATGCTCGATGTATTGAGCCAGTATTGAAATAAAAAATGGCGAGCCATTTTTCCAGATTTGATACATTCCGCTCTAACAGAGACTATGCTTCTGCCAATTCAATGCAAAATGAAATAACCACTTGACCCGAGGACTGATCGTGACGAAAAGGGGAATTTTTGGTTTGCTGCTGTTAATACTGTCCGAAGCTGTCAACGCGGCGATTGGTGGAGGGGATAATATCGATTTTGCACCACTTCCCAACGAGTTTTGCAATACCGAGGCTAAACAGAAACATAAAGACCTATTGAGACAATACCCCAAGGACGAGGGGATCATAAGGCTCAATGCGTATTTTATTGGACTTTGCCAAATGGTGGGAAATGGGGATATATCTGAACATGACGCCAGCATTTTTTGGACAGAGCAGCGTGAGGACTTACTTCGGGAACGTCGGGCTGTAAAAAAATAAAACCAGTTAGGTGGTCATGATTTTGAATGCTCTAGTTCGACCCATTGTCGACTATCGCTCGATCTGGTTCAATGGCAGCTGTCTGGGCGTTACCGGTCATTATTTCTCCGTCGAATAATATCCAGAAAGGAAGGTCATATGTTTATCAAAAAATTTATCAAATCGAAGATCGTTTTTTGTTAGACATACGGAAAGAACCTAATTCCTTAGTTATTCGGTGCGAAGCATGACCGCTTTCGAAATAAAACGATGAATGATGATTTCAAAGAACTCTCGCCCAATCCTCAAAAAGGGTTGTATAGCTCCGCGCATGTAATTGCAGGCATTCCTATCCCGAAAACAAAGCGCGTGGAGCTATTCGGTCCGGATGAGTGGGAGGAATTTACTGAGGAATGGGCTTCATCTCTTGAAAGTTCATATCATTGCGTCAAGCGCTTTGCCGGTGCAGGTGATAAAGGGCTTGACGTTGCAGGCTTTATTTCTTCGAACCAGTTCAGTGATGGATGGGACAACTACCAATGTAAATTTTACGATAAGCCTTTAACACCTACCGATATCTGGACCGAGTTCGGAAAGATTATTTACTTCACGTATTGCGGAGAATTTCCACCGCCACGGCAGTTTTACTTTGTTGCCCCGAAACAAATCGGATCAAAACTAGGCAAGCTACTCGCCAATGCCCCGAAATTAAAAGAAGAACTCAAACTAAACTGGGAGAGATATTGCGAAGATGGCATTACATCTACAGCTAAAATAAAGCTTGAGGGCGATCTTCTTATCCATTTGGAGAGTTTTGATTTTACGATATTCGATTCCGTGTCACTTGTTCAAATGATTGAGCAACATGCCACTACGCCTTTTCATACCGTGAGGTTTGGTGGAGGGCTTGGTACCCGTCCCGAACCTGAAATACCACCAGAAGATACGGTATCTATGGATCATCGCTACGTAAGACAGCTACTGAGCGTATATGCACAGTCCATTGGCGAGGATCAGCAATCACCCGATCTTTCCCTGCTAGAGAAAGATAACAACATACGGAACAATTTTTTAAGACAACGTGAGCACTTTTATCATGCGGAATCCTTGCGAAACTTTTCTCGCGATACAGTTCCGCCAGGTGTATTTGAAGCTCTTCAAGATGATATTTTTGATGGAGTAGTGGATGTATGTGAGTCCTCGCATAACTGTGGCATGGATCGTTTAAATGCAACAATGAGCCAAGCTGCGAATGTTACCGTTGATGCAAACCCGCTCGCCAGTGTCACCCGTACGCGGGACAAACAAGGAATGTGCCACCAACTTGTGAATGACAGCCGACTGAATTGGAGTGACCACGATGAGTAAAGAGCGTCAACCAAATGTCACTGTATTTAACAGCGCACTTGAGACCGGTGTTCGCTCACTAGTCATCCTTGCAGCTAATTTTCCCGTTGCTTTGGATTTGCAGCGTCTTGTTGATTTTGATTATCTGGTTGTTCATTCAGGCGATGTTAATGGCCCCGAAAGTCTCCACCCACCTCTTCCTATGAGAGAAGGCGAGCTTCTGGTTAGACGTAAAATTATTGAGTCGGGAATTTCATTAATGATGAGCCGTGGGCTTGTCACCAGAATAGTCGGAGCGGAAGGGATTGTTTATCAGGCAAGTGACTATGCCAAGCCATTCGTCGATTCAATGGCTACCCCGTATATGCGCTCATTGATAGATAGAGCAAATTGGGTCGGCGAGACTTTTGGGAATATGGGCACTACAGAGCTTCATAATTTGATCAGCAGCTTTTTTGATAAATGGACTACCCAATTTCATGCATCACAAGGCTTAGGTGGCGGTTAACCAGATGACTGAGACAATTCAAATAAGGAGCATAAGCTTTCTGGGCACTAGAGTTGCCCCCGCTTTGATTGGTTTCGACCAAAGCTTAAGCGTTATATGTGGTGCATCCGATACCGGAAAATCCTTCCTTGTCGAGGCCATTGACTTCCTTCTTGGAGGAAAGGAACTACGAGGAATTCCAGAGCTGGACGGATACGACAAAGCCCGCATTGCTATCGAATCTTCAGAAAAAGGGCTCTGGACATTTGAACGCAGTATAGAAGGTGGTAACTACCGGATATTTGAAGGGAATATTGAA
Organism: uncultured Methylomonas sp.; assembly: GCA_964529085.1. Classification (GTDB taxonomy): domain Bacteria; phylum Pseudomonadota; class Gammaproteobacteria; order Methylococcales; family Methylomonadaceae; genus Methylomonas. Next base: position 52,343 of record CAZGUM010000001.1, read on the forward strand.
GCTGCGACTGACGCTAAGCAAAGCGGCACGATGAAGATGAAGCACGCAGCAGTCCGGGAGGATAATATTTCCGGTTGGCTCCTTGGTGCTATAAATTTGCTAAGCAAATATGTGAGAAAGAATGCGAGCGGAGATTGCCGGTCACTAAGTTTCCGTGATATCGCTCGACTGATCATTGTTAATGAGCAGGAAATAATCCGTCAGGATTCTCCGTTTTTAACTGGTCAGTATATTTCTAAAACTTCCGAAAAATCCACCTTGAAGCTCATGCTTACGGGCGCGGATGATAGCGCCATAGTGCCCGCAGATGCACGCAAGCAATCGGAGTCAAATGATCAAGCAAAAGCCGAACTTCTCGAACAATGGATTGCTGATGTAGAGGACGAGATTACCGAACACGGTTTTGGGCGTGAAGAGTTGGAAGAACAACTCGAAAAACTTGAGAAATCCCTTTCATCCAGTAGAGAACAGCTGCAACTGGCTCAGTCTCAGCTCAATGAGATGACAACCCAAAGACGGGAAATTGTGAAAACACGCGAGGCGATCAAGGACAGGATAGATGACATATCCAACATGTTGGGGCGCTTCGGTTTGCTAAAGGCCCAATATGTAACAGACTTGCATCGACTGATGGCTATTGAAGAATCCGGCTCACTTTTTGTGCACCATGAACGAGTGCCTTGCCCGCTTTGTGGCGCTTCACCTGAAGCTCAACATAGTAGCGAAGAATGCGATGGTGATGTTGAGTCAATTGTCATTGCTGCAGCAGCAGAGATGGAAAAGATCAAGAGACTGGCAAGTGATCTTGATTCTACAATTAATGCGTTGCATAACGAGTCAGCCCGTCTATCAGAAGACCTCGTTAGGATTGAAGGCCAATTTAGCGGCGTGGATGATGAGATAAAAAGCGCTATTGCTCCCGAGTTGTCAGATGCCCAATATAGCTACACCGAGTTTGTTGATAAACGTAGCAAAGTTGTATCTCTCCTTTCGATCTTCACCAGATTAGACAAGCTTCTTGTACAAAGGAACGAATTATTCGGAGATGAACAGGAATCGGAAGGTGGTGATCAAAGAGTTACGACAAAGTTATCTCCGCAAGTTTTACATGATTTTTCCAAAACGGTAGAAAGAATACTTGAGGCTTGGGACTTTCCTGATACGGGCAGTGTTCATTTTGATGAAACATCCATGGATTTTGTTATTAATGGCAAGCTTCGTGGTAATAGGGGTAAAGGTCTCAGAGCAATAACACACGCTGCCGTCACTTTAGGGCTACTCGAATTTTGTAGAGAACGCTTTCTCCCGCATCCGGGGTTTGTTGTGCTTGATTCACCCTTGCTGGCCTACTATAAGCCGGAAGGAGAAGGCGACAGCCTGCAGGGCTCGGCGCTTAAGCAAAAGTTCTATAAATATCTGATCGAAGAACATTCCGACAGCCAGGTCATTATTGTCGAAAACGAACATCCACCAGAGGCTTTTGAAGGCCAGCTCGGACTGACGGTATTTACGAAGAACCCTCAACATGGTCGTTTCGGCCTCTTTCCTGTGAAAAAAAGCTAGGTGCACAGGCAAGTAAAAGGAGTTCCTTCACTAGCCAAGGTTTAAATGATAAGACCTCGAAATAAATATTTAACAAGAGGCAATGAGAATATCGCAGTCTCACATTTTTCCTGAAACATCCGCCTAGCCCGCCTTTTGACTGTCAGCAGCAAGGGCCTTAGGATGCGCTGAACAGCGTGAAGCGCATCGTTCGCGATTATGCGGTTCGTAAACTCACCGTACGGCTGCTTTGGATGAATAGTTGCCAATTGCGCTTTATTCCGTCTGACTGGTTATAGCCGTACGTGCTCTGTCAGAACTGAAGGAGCAAAACCGACCCACAAGAGTCATTCAGCTTCGAATCGTAATTTTCCGCATAACGGACGTTCGGAGAAAGAAAAATAGCTTTCAAACCGCGAGAAAATTGGATATGAACTGAAAAAGTGAATGTGAGAAAATCAAGCATTAAAATATCCTCTAGCTTCAGAATTTTTCTAGTCTAAGTGCAGACGGGCCAATTATTTCAATTACAAATTTACTGTATTCAAAACCTCAAATTGAAATATTGATGCAATGACGGCATTCAAACTTTTTATCAGCCACAGCTCCAGACTGGATGATCCTGAGATCAGCAATGATCCAGATCAAAATCCGAATCTCAAGCTGTTGCTCGAAGTAATTCAGGACATCAAAAGCGAATACGGCGATGCGATTAAAATTCTGGTCGATAAAGATGAGCAAGGACTTCCTGCAGGACATGATTGGGAAAAACGCCTAAATGAATGGCTGGCGGAATGCCATGCCGCAGTTATTTTATTTTCAAAGAGGGCAATTGAAAACTCCAATTGGGTAAAGAAAGAAGCCACTATTCTGAGTTGGCGGCGTGAACTGGACAAAAACTTTCTCTTGATCCCAGTGTTACTGCAAGGGCAAACCACGCCCGAAGATTTGGAAGAAGATTTGTTTGGCACCCTTAGAATTAGTAAGGATCAGTGCATCCGCGACGTCAACACCAGCCAGGAAATATTAATTGGTATTAAAAACGCCTTGGGTGATAAAGAAATCCTGCAAACCAAAATCAGGCAGACGCCTTTCGATAAGTTACGGGCAGTGGTCGCCAAGTTGCTCGCCGAAAACTCGGACAGCGCCACCCTAATAGATGCCTGGGACGAGCTTAGTGATGTGGATAAACCACATTGGGATCCGAATACCTCAAACCAATTTTCTCACGCATTGACTCGTTATTTGCTTCGGGACAATACGTATTCGCTGAACAACTTTACCACTGTTTTGAACAAAATCCGACCAAAAGTCAAACAGGATAACGCCAAAGAAATCTTCGAATATGTCAGGTCGCTGTGGGTGGATGCTAAGGCCGCAGGCTGCATTCCCCAAAGTAAGACGCATCAGAAATTCTTGGCGCAAAATGGCAACCATTTGCCAAATTTCACCTTTAATCGTTATACCGAACGCGCTTGGCCGATGGATAGCAACTACAAAGTGGTTTCTACCTCAAGCACCGAGGAGAAAACGCTGTTTGAACAGATACGCGCCGAATTTAAAGGGTCCCAGAGAATCGTACTTTCGCCAGAACAATGCGACGAGAAAATTAACGGTTATCTAAGACAAATTGTCATCTATATACCTGCTAAAACCCAGGATGGTGGCGGCCTGTTAGATGATCATTTGTTAAGAGCATCACTTAGAAAAAAATACCCCAAGGCTATTTTTATTTTAGGAACAGGTGAGCAATTGCCAGAAGTCGTGGCGGACGACATCGCAAAAGTCGAGCCGTCTTTGGATGTGCAACTAGAGTTTGATCAAATGATTGTTGAAGACAATGCCGCAGAATTCCTAAAGGATTTTTATGACAACTGAAATGACCTACACCCCCAAGCGCTTCAAGCTACCTCCAGACAACGCATTGTCTCGTAAAGGGGATGTTGAGCCCTATGTATTCAACGACAACATTGCAATAGCAGTTGACATTGCATTAGCGACCGGACGGCCCTTGCTTGTTGCGGGCGCACCGGGCAGTGGTAAAAGCCGTTTGGCCGAGGCTATGGCAACGCTGTTGGAATGGAATTATCTGCACACCACCATGACTTCGCGCACCCGGCTCGAAGACTTAACGGCTGATTTTGATCACTTGATGCGCATGCATGATGCGCAAACCCGTAGTAAAGAAGAAGGAATGAAACCCGATTGGGCGTATTTGAAACCAGGAATTTTTTGGTGGGCTTTCAATTGCGCCACGGCATCTGTTAGGGGGGGAACAGCCGAAGAAGCCGCAAAACATAATGCAACCCTCCATTACCCTGGTCTCCAGACACAAGCCCTTAACAAAACGGTTTTACTGATCGACGAAATTGATAAAGCCGAACCCGATTTGCCCAATGATCTACTTGAGCCCCTTGATCGTCATCGCTTTAACCGCCCGGACGGCAAGCAAGTAGACGCCGTTGAGGGCCTGGAAATTCTGACCATCATTACCACCAACCGCGAGCGCGAACTGCCCGCTGCGTTCATGCGGCGTTGTGTGAGTTTGGTGCTGGAGTCCCCAGGCCGAAACAAGTTAGTCAACATTGCCGAGCGCCATTTTCCTAAAGAAAGTGAGACTGACACTTTTAAAAAATTAACCCAAGCTGTAGCAGCCAAGACTATCAACCTGCAGAAACAAGCTGCGGACCTGAATCGCCGGCCACCCAGTACCAGCGAGTTTTTAGACGCTCTAAAAACTTGTAAGAATCTGAATATCAATGTCGAGCATGCAAACTGGCAATTGATCGAGCAGTCAATTCTGATCAAAGATTTGAGCGATAAAAATGACGGACAAACCGAAGAATAAAACGGATATCGGTCTGAGCGATCTACTGGTTGCGCTGACGGAGCTACCTTGGCAAACCGATGCACATAAAAAGGCCATTTTTCACGCCTTGGGATTTGCGTGGCAGGACAGCAAACCGGAAGTGATTGATTCAAGTTCTACAAGGCAAATCTTCGACCGCAATCGCTATCAGCAAAAACCTACAATCAAGCCAACGTCAAACACACCGACGGGGTTCAGCCCTCCACCACCTCCACAACCACCAGTAGAGTTACCTCAACTTATCCTTAATAGCCAACTAAAAGAGTTAGATACCATTGCGGATGAAGCCCCCGACTGGTTGAGTCAGGACAGTGTCTTACTCGCCGACGAGCAACCGCCTGCTAAAGTGGCCAGAGACAACTTGTTTCCGGATCTCACGCATCGAGGCGTTCTTTCAGCGGCATTGCGCGTGCAACAGCAAGGCAAGGACGTCGACATCCCGCGCTTGATCAAACATGTCACGAAAGGTCGAATTCCGAAAGCCCTGCCAACTCGCATCGAGGTAACTCTGCAACGAGGTTGTCAATTATTGCTGGATTACAGCGATGCCATGGTGCCGTTTTGGCAGGACCTGAATGCCCTTGCTGACCAAGCGCAAAACGTGATTGGTAAGGAACGAGTTAAGATTTACGAGTTCGACCAGAATCCACGAGACGCGCAGTGTTGGGACAACCCGTTAACCGTAGAATCCTGGCATGCTGACGATACGCGTCCGATATTAGTCGCTACCGATCTGGGCATCAGTGGCAGCCGCGTGCGCTGGCCGATCGGCCCCCACTGGCGCCGGTTTATCGATCTCTGTAGCCAAAAACGGATTCCGCTCATCCTGCTCATTCCCTGGAACTCCGAATATTGGCCGGACATTCGCAGCAACCATCCGATTTTGGTGCACTGGAACCCGCACACGACCGCAACCATGGTCAAAAAACGGGTCGGCGCTGGCCACCAAATTGGCTCATGAGTTGGCACACGCCTAGCCAGTTTGATAGAGAGTTGCTTGCCAATCTGCGCGCCAAACTGGCGCCGGAGTTGTTGGCACTGGCGCAATTCACGGCACTAGCACCACGGATAGAACCACTGTTGCTGCGCAACATGCGCACCACACTGATGCCTGCCAGCGAACCGGAGCTGGAACACCAGCTCTGGTTTAGCAACCTAATTGCTGCCCGCAGTACACTGGATATTGTGTTAAACCAAGGAATAGCCCGTCTGCTGGCCGATGAATTGCGTTTACAGGACGATGGAATTCTGAAGAACGTATGGACGCTTAGTCAGCGTTTCACAGCCCATTGGTCGGCACTGGATCAATTGGAACTCAAGCTTCGCTACCATGCGCTACAACACGATGAAAACGCTATCACCGAAGCGGTGCAAGAAATCTTGAGAGCCATTCATCAGGCCAATAGTCAACCGGATAGGCAACTCGAGCTGGCACGTTGGGCCAAAAAAACCTTGCCGTCCATTGCCTCGGAAACTACCCAATCAAACGAAATTGCCTGGTTAGCACAATTTGCGGCCACAACCCTGGGAGCGACATCAGGCTGGACCAAGCTCAGTGCCAGCAAGCCTTTACCCCAATGGTTGGGACTCGGATCACTAACCCCGCAGAGCCAGATTGGTTTGCAACTGCGATACGACGCTTCAATCGGTTATCAGGTACTTGAATGTCTGCCGGCAAACGATGCATCCTTAACCTTGCCATTGCTGACGCCATTACCCGCGCGCCTGTACATCCAACCTGCAAATGCCGGCGAAGGCTTTTGGGAAGTGATCAATCCTGGCGTACGGATCAAGCTACCTCAGCCTGCAAAGCGAATCGAGTTGCGCACCATAGACGGCAAACGCTACGAACTCCATGCTGAATTTGAACGTCCCACAGATCATCAAGTAGGCGAGCAGACACAACCAATCTATTTGACCCATCACCAAGAAGATGAAGAACTGGCTCGCCACATCGCATCTCAGCTCGCACAAGAAGGCATCCAAGTCACGCTGCTGACCGAGTCGCCAACCGAATTTAAGCGGCTCAAAATTTGGCAAGCGGATGGTAGCCGTAGCAAATTCCTGCGCCTATGGACCCCAGCGGCGCAAAAACACTGGCAACCCGACGATATGGAAGATTATGCACTTGCCGACAGTAGTTTGCTGCTACGTTGGCAACAGACCGAGTTGCCGCGCGGTTCCGCAGGTGCTGGTGTGATCGATTGGGACGACAGCTTGGCCAATATAGATCCAATCAAGCAATGGCTGTCCGGGCAACCGATAATCACCGGACCCAACCACGACACCCGGTGGCTGCAACAGGCCTTGAACGATTTGGGCGCCAGTCCTAGGCTCATCGTCGACGGCATCGATGGCCCGGCCACCCGGCAGGCGGTGAAGAGCTTTCAGACTCAAGCAAAACTGTTCGCCGACGGTATCGGCGGGCCGCAAACGATTGCGAGCATCGAACGACAATTGCTTCTGGATAAATTGCTCAAAGAACTGGAAGACCCACAGACCACACCAACCCGGCGCCTGGCTATCGGCGACCAGCTTGCCGAACTCGGCGACCCACGCAAAGGTGTCGGCGTCGTCGAATACGAAGTGATCGAGTACGCGCCGCAAGTACAAATCTTGTTGGATGAACTGAACGATATCAATACTGCACCCAAGCGGCGGCTGGAGATCGGCGATCAACTCGATGCAATGGGCGACCCCCGCCCCGGCGTGGGCTTGGACGAAAGCGGACTGCCCGACATCGACTGGGTGGAAATCCCGGCTGGGCCATTTATCTATGGAGAAGGCAAAACACAACAAACTTTAGATTTACCCAGCTTTAAAATAAGCCGTTACCCGGTTACCAACAGCCAATTTCAGGCCTTTATTGACGCCGGCGGATACCAAGATGAAGGTTGGTGGCAGGATTTAGAAAAGCCGGAACCAGAAAAATCGAGTTGGACACAAGCAAACCGGCCACGAGAAACGGTCAATTGGTATGAAGCCATAGCTTATACACGCTGGCTTTCAGTTCAATTGGGGATCAATGTTCGTTTACCCACGGAGCAGCAGTGGGAAAAGGCCGCTCGCGGACCACAGGGTTTGGTTTATCCGTGGGGCAATGAATTTCGTTCCGGGTTTGCAAACGGTGAAAATGATCTGCAACAAACTTCCGCAGTCGGCGTTTACCCGCATGGAGAATCACTTTACCAAGTTGCCGATATTGCTGGGAATGTTTGGGAATGGTGTTTAAATGATTTTGATTTGCCTAATTACGTCGATGAAACGTACACGGCGCTGTTCCAGTTGATGGGCTCGAAACGAATATCCCAGCGCGTATTGCGCGGCGGCTCCTGGAACTTCGACTCGTACAACCTGCGTTCATTGGCCTGCGACGGGGGAGATGCCGACGCCCGCCAAAGCATCGCTGGTTTCCGTCTCGCCCAGGACTAAACCTTTATTCTGTGTCCTTTTACCCTTTTCCGCTTTGGTTTTTTAGCTTTCGAGCGGCCGATAGGCCGCTCGCGATTTTTTTACGGACCATAGATCGTTTTGAAAAAAATTACCGGGCAATTGATTGCTACCAAGTCGTTTCATGAACAAATCTGAGGTAAACCGATGCAGTTAAAAATGCCCTACGATGTGTTTTTAGCGTACTCGCGAGAGGATTCTATTAAGGTCGAACTCTTGGCTCAGGCTCTGGAGTCGAACGGTTGCAGCGTTTTTTGGGATCATAATGAGTTTTTGGGGCATGATGAATGGGATCTAATGGAGGTCCTGCGTGATATTGCCGAACCCTTCAGCATTGTTGTAATTTGGTCGCAAGTCTCATTGAACGCTGAAAATGTATTAAAGGCGGCTGAGCATGGGCTTGGTCTCGGAAAGCTGCTGCAAATTTGTATTGAACAAATTACTCTGCCATCACCATTTGACCAGTTAGATTGTGCTGACTTTTCAAAATGGAATGGCAATCTTGCTGATTCAGAGTTTGTATTCTTTTGGGAAGCCGTCTCGGCAAAACTTATTCACGCAAAAGGCAAGACTCAAGGCAGCCAAACCTTGGTGACTGACGGAATACCGCTAATCACCCGCAAAAGCAAACTGCTTCCCGACATCGACTGGGTAGAAATTCCACAGGGTATTTATATTCTGGAAAATACTGGAACAAGAGTTTTGGATAAATTCTTCATCAGTCGCTATCCGATTACCCACTGTCAGTATCAGACTTTTATCAACGCTGCTGGCTACCAGGAAGCGCGTTGGTGGCGGGATTTGATTCGCCCTGATCCTGAATCCGCAGTCTGGTCGCAATCCAATCGACCGCGCGACAGTGTCAATTGGTACGAAGCCGTGGCTTTTTGCCGATGGCTGTCCGCGCAATTGGGTTACGAAATCAAACTGCCGAGCGAAGCGCAGTGGAAAATTGCCGCGTATGGCCCCGAGCAATTCGAATACCCTTGGGGTCAAGAGGACCTGATTACCAATGCCAACATGGCCTTAGACGAATCGACCGGCTTAAATCAAACCTGTGCCGTCGGCTTGTTTCCGCAAGGCGCATCGCCCTATGGTGTGATGGACATGGCGGGCAACCTATGGGAATGGTGCGATGATGTCTATCCGCAAACGCCACCAGCCGATCCCGCCCAACCAGCTCGCGTCTTACAGGGCGGCAGTTGGGATTCGCCGCTTTCCGATGCTCACATTACTGCCTATCGCGGACAGCATCCGGAATGGGGCACCCAAGATGTCGGCTTCCGCGTAGTCTGCCAGTCACCCAAATAATTTCGTCTCTCTCCAAGGAAGAATCCATGCATCATTACCTGCACTACGTCGTCCGCCGCATTGCCACGCCGAACTATAAGAACGCGTCCGACCCCTATTTTGCCGAAAACCAGCCGGATGACCAAGGCTTGTTCAGACCAGCGTTTCACGATGTGCCGGGCGGGTACGGTTTGGCGGGACAGGTGAAGGTAGGCGATTACATTTGGGTTTTTTCACAACTGACAGGTCCTTGGGGTTCTTTACCACCGGCGCTGGATGTGCTTGTAGTGGTGGAAGAGATTTCGGATACCATACGATCCCAGCCAAAACCGGAAGACGACGAGGTGGAACAGCAAGACCAGCCAACCAAAGTCAAAAGATTTCTAGCGGGCGAAGGCTCGCGTTGGTTCCCGTTGTTCGACGCCAGCAGCTTACTCAAAACAAAGCCGCTGGTTAAAAGCCAGGACAATCTGGTGCCGATAATTTCTGGGGCTCATACCCATGTCGGGCAATCGTTACGGTTATTACGCAAAGCGGACGATCCAGCACCACTGTCAGCCCATGTCCAGGCCATTGAAAAGGCCCGCAACGTGTTTGTCAGTTATCGACTGACGGACGGTAGCCAGGCGGCGTTTGCCAGAGCCGATGCGTTATTAAAACAAGGCAACTCGGTATTCTGGGACCGCTGGAGTTTGCCGCGTCGACTCGCCGAGCGCCGCGAATTTCTCAATGACGGCGAATTAGCCCGTTATATCGAGTATTGCATCGGCATGGCCGATACGGTGGAAGGGATTAGTTCGCCGGAATATGCCGAACCTACATCCTATTCCTACACAGAATGGCAACTTGCAAACCAATTGGGCAAGTTCGTCGGTAGACATTAACGACAATCTCAAAATCGCGAGCGGCCTATCGGCCGCTCGAAAGCTAAAAAACCAAAGCGGAAAAGGGTAAAAGAGCAAAGAACACAGGGTTAGTCCTGGGCAAGACGGAAGCCAATGATGTTGGAGCGGAAGTCGTAGTCCTCCCCTCCGCGGAGAGCCGAACGCAGGTCGTCCTGTTTGCTGCCCCAAGAACCGCCACGCATCACACGATAGGGACAATCATTAGTTTCCCAACCAGAACCATCATTCGGCGCTTGTTGGTAATCGTCAGTATAACAATCCTGCACCCACTCCCAGACATTACCCGCCATATCGTAAAGTTTGAAATCATTTTTGTGTGTGGACTCTCCAACCGGATGAGTTTGTCCTTCAGAGTTGTCCGCAAACCAAGCATAATTCTTGGCTTGTTGTTCGTCGTCTCCCCAAAAAAATCGGGAGTCATTGCCAGCTCGGGCGGCATATTCCCACTGCGCTTCCGTCGGCAGATGAAATTTTTTGCCAGTCAGCACAGACAACCATTTTGCATAGCACGTCGCGTCATCCCAAAAAATGTAGATGGCGGGCATATCACCAAAGCCCCAATGATTGTCATCTAGCTCGGGGTGCTGATATTTTGGACACTGAAAGTGATTCTGTCGGGTGTCATTGACGAATACTTGATACTCTGAAAACTTAGTTTCGTAGACACCAATCGCGAACGGAGCAATAAAGGTTACCGAATGTCTTGGACCTTCAGCAGTTTCCGCATGACTATTGGTAATGTCTTCAGCGCTGGACCCCATTTGAAATGAGCTTGGCACTATGCGTTGCATTTCTGGCAGCCAGTCGGGTTTAACCCCGAATATCCCGTAACTGGTTCGTATCCACAGTGCACGAGCAGCCAGATTCCAGGAAGCCTGATTCGGGGTTATCCAAAGCAGCTGAATCAGGGGCGCCATCAATAAGCCAATTCCCACTACCACTAGCGTGTATTGGCCGCGTTTCTGCCAGCGTTGCTGATGTTGGAGCTGCCGCTGACTCGCAATTATGAATCGTTTTTCTTCGCCATCGCCCGTTAAGTCGTTAGGACGTTCCCTTAACCACTGTAAGCCGCGTTCTAAGGGATAACCTTGCAATAACCACTTGGCTAATTGTTCTGACGGTGCGTTTTTAAGCTTAAGCTGTTGCCACTTTTCATATTGCTGACGGATGGTCTGCCGCCAGATCAATACCTCGCGTTTGTCTTTCAGCGCCTCCTGTAAAGAAGGCCAATGTCGAATCAGGGCCTCATGCGCGACTTCCAGGGTTGGGCTGAGTTGGGGCGGGTCTTGGCTATTAGGTGGCTGATCCGCATCAACGTTATCGTTCCAGTTGCCAGAAGCTAATAACAGGTGGGATTTGATGAACGGCTTTAAGCAGGCTTTTTCGGTCAAGTTAAAATCGGGTAGCGGCACGCGTTGGCGGGTGTCGCCGCCGTCTTCCTCGTTAGAGCTGACGCGGACCAAGCGGGTTAAGGCAGCCAGTGCCAATATCGGATCTGGCACTTTGTCGGATTGCAGAATTTTGTCGGCTTCGGCGCTGATGGCGCCTTCCAGTTTGCCGACCTGATTCTGATAGGCGCCCAGCTTTAACCAGCCCTGGCTTTGATAGTTCCATAACGAGGTCAGGGCGAACTCCAGCAAGGCCAGGTTGCCGGGTTTTTTACCGACGTCGTCGATGATGCGTTCCGGTAGACCGTCTTCGAAGTGTCCGCCCGCCAATTCAGCAGGTTTGACAATAATGTCGCGCAATTGGCTGTCTTGCAGTCGGCTGAGGGTGACGGTGCCTTTTTCGATCTTTTCCGCCAGCTTGGCGTGACGTTCGGTAACTGCGCCGTAGTAGTCGCCGCGTATGGTCAGCAATACCGAGCAATGATCGGTGTTGGCGGCGTTGAGTAGCAGCTCTACGAATAATTCAAAGTCGGTTTTGGGTTTGGGCTGTAGATCGTCAACGGTTTCCGGGTACAGACTGTCGAAGTTGAGCAATTCTTCAAATTGATCGATGATCAGCAGTAACTTGTCGGCGTCATTGCTTTTCTTCAGGGTTTGCCGAATGCTATCGACCAGCGACAAGGTAGCGCGCAATGTGGCTTCGATGCCCGGGCGTTTTTCAACAATTTCATCGGCGCTGCTACCCCAGGATTCCAAGAACGCGGCGGCCAGATTGTGGAATGGGTTGGCATTATCCAGGGCCGGAATACAAACCAACACCTCCCAAGTAGGATCGGGCATATGTTGCTTGCGCAATAGCGGTATCAAACCTGCCCGCACCACCGACGATTTGCCAGTGCCGGAGTTGCCTACCAGCGCAATCAATGAGCTGGTCTTGATTTTGTCCAGCAGTTTTTTGGATTCATATTGGCGACCGAAAAACAGCGGCGCATCCTGTTCCTGAAAATAATTCAAGCCTCGATAGGGATTACGCAGTTCGTCGTTGGCGGGCAGGACATCCAAGGTTGTCGGCTGCCGTAATACATGCTGAGCCAGGCGGCCAAGACTTGCTGAATCGTAGCCCAAGCGTAGATCGAGGTAGCTGTTCAGCAGCAAAAAGCGAGGTGCTCTGATCAGGTCTGCGCCCGGCAGCAGAACTGGAATCACCAAAATATCCGCTTTGGGATTGGCCTGTAAATCCAAAGCCAGAATCATTTCCAAATTCTGCCAGCGCCCTAGCCCGTGTTGGCCATAAAAAACCGCGATGGCACGACTGCGGAGTAACGCGCTTTCAATTTCTTCAAACCAGCGTTTACCAAGAGTCAGGCTTTCCCTGTCCAAAAAAGCATTCAGCGCTTGTGGAAGCTGGATGAGCTGTTGACGTATCGATTGCACCTCGTTGCGATCCAGGCTGTTATAGCTGAGAAACAGGTCGTATTGGGGGCTGATGTCGCTCATTGAATTGAGTCTTAATACTGAGTTTGAGTTTTGGCTTAAATTTAGTGTTTCCGATCGATAGAGCCAGTTTGCTTTGGCTCTAGACTGTAAAGAGAGATGTATCTCAATGCAAATTTTTTGCGGATAATAGGAAACGTATTAATCGGGCGTGGAATAGGCTGCGAGTGTGTACGAACATAGCCCTGTTAACTTTTAGTGAGTATGTTGCTATCGCAAAATAATCAATCATTCAGATCAACAGGGTATCAGGTGGAAAATTTATGGGGTATCTTTGGTTGCGGATCACCGCTTCAGAGCAAACCGTGCAATTTGCCGTCCAAACTGCATTTGATGCCTGAACAAGCAGCACTACGCAATTCGATATCAACCGTCTTCACTTTGGAAGGAATGTCTGCGACTGATGAATCTTTTATCTTTTAAGCTAACCACGGATTCCGGCCTGCAAATTGAAATTGCAACCGTTTTAGTGCTTGCATTGCTGGTCGTTCTGTTGGGAATGCTCTATTTCCGCCGACGCCACCTTTTTGGTAAGACCAGCTATTTTGAAGTCAATGAAGCTGAAATCGGCATTGGCAACGCTAGACTTAAACTGAAAGCCAACATCGAGGATATCCAGATTGGTTTCAAGTTCTGGACCGAGTTAACGACCCGAAAAATCGGTCTGCCGCTCGACGAGGAACATGATGTGGTCGTTGAGGTTTATGACTCGTGGTACGCGTTTTTCGGCATAGCACGGGAAATGATCAAATCGATTCCGGTCTCAAAAATCCAGTCCAGTGAGACCTCCAAGGAATTGGTCTTAATCTCCATCCATATTCTCAACGAGGAACTTCGCCCCCACCTAACGCGATGGCAAGCCCGATACCGCCGCTGGTGGAATAGCGCGATAGAGGATCCGACGAATAAGGATGTGACGCCGCAGGAACTGCAACGTAAATACCCAGAGTACCAGAAGCTGATGACTGAAATGAAAGCGGTCAACCTTAAATTGGTCACATATACCAATCATCTTCGTAAATTGATTGATATTTAGCCCCCCAGATTGCCAAGCATTGCTTTCGAATTTGGTTCTACGGGAAAAATTTGCAGCCTTACATTGGGACATTACTGAACTCCCTCTCCAAAACCCGTTGCCGGGTCAAACATGTGTTTTCTTTGACTGCACAATAGGGTGGCATTGAGCTCCCTGCGTATGCTGGCCTGCGGCGAGGCACTCATCATAAGTAGGTTTTCAACATGCAGTTTTTTGTACGCTCTGATGTTTAGCTGCGTCTCAATAGACAATATCTGGTTTGAATCGTCCCTGATTTAAAGAGGATGGACGCGGAAAATTCATTTTTGTGGGCGTTTTATCTATTAAACCTGCACTTTCATTCACTATTTGAGGTTCAATTCAGTAGCCGCTTTAAACAATTTTAATGTCCGCTTTCAAAAAAATTTAATGTCTGCTCATGGCCGAACTTGCTCTGTCGGGATTGAAGGAGCATCGCCGACCCTTGGAGCACGCCAATCAAGATGGCGTCTCCAAGGCAGCCAAAGATTACTAGTAACAACAAACTAACTAAAGAAAAAAATTATCCTGTTTTAGCCCCAATGACGGGCTAAAACAGGGGTTTTTGATGGAAATTTTTCGTTTAGTTAGTTGGTTCCTAGTAAGCTTATTACGAAGCCAAGGCCAAACCGTTGTCAGGTAGTCCATCCCAATCCAAAGACCGGACAGAGCCTTGATCATCAGCCAACAAGGCATCCGGATCAATGCCGTGCTGGGCTAATACGGCATGCATCGCTCCCGTTAACAGGGTGTTCCCTTGCTCGCGTTCCGACTCACCGCCATGCTTGATCGCCCAGAACGGATTAAACCGATACTGCCGGCCATCCCGTTTACACTGCTTGTTGACTTCGGCATGAAACGCCTTATCAAACTTTTCCGCCTGGTCGAACTGCTTCCAGAAGCCTTTACCCGCTTGCGCGTCCGCCGGCGGCAACCAACGGCGATGCCGGCCGACCAATCGGTTCATGCGGTCAATCAGGGTTTTGCTGTTCGGAAAGAAATGGATGGTGCCGATGCCCGGATAATAGCGCACGTCAAAGTAACTGCCGCTGACTCGCTCGCCGTTGCGTAGCCGATGAAAGTGGTGCTGAAACACCGCTTCCAAGCCGACCTCAGCCTCAATCTTACCATCCAGTAACGCAAACACCTCATCGAAGTCCGCCAATAGTCGTTGCGATTCCCAGTTCAAACCGTTCTGGTATGAACTCGATCCATGACCCGGCAGAATGAAGCGGGTGGTCTTGATCCTCATCCCCAACGTGCGGTGTTGGTCATTGCTTTTCCAGCCCATGAAGTAGACGGTATTGTCACTGTAATAGCGGGTGATCAGATCGAACACATCGCAGATCATCGCCAGTTGTATATCGCCTTGCTGATCGATGATGCCTTGCAGAAAGCCGTAGATATTCGGCACGGTAAACTCCAAAGACTTCACCGTTTCGAAATCTGCCTCCAAGCGTTTTTGCGCCGCCGACGACAAACGCGAGGTGACTTGAGTGGAGCGCAAGATACTGGACCAGGCCCGATTCTTCAGATCGTGATAGCGTTTGAACAGCGCATGCTTCACCGCCTCCGATGACGACTCGTCGTCACTGCCGCTACTCCTGACACCGCCGCCATTCAGTTCACCAAGCGTTTTACCCATCATCACCCGATAGCGGCTGGCACGGGCTTCGCTCATGACGGCTTGCCGTGCCGCTTCCACGGCCGCATTGAACATCAACACCGCGTTGTCGATAAAGGCATTCGGCAAGGCCAATTCATGCGGCGCTTGAAAATCGCCCGCCAAGTCGTCCGCATCCCGACGATCCCGGCGTAAGTCCGCCAAAATACTGCCGAGAATGTCCTGTTCGAAAGTTGAGGTCTTCTGCAACCAGACCAGGGCGACTTCGACCGGCGTTTTACGCGCCGCGTCATCACCTGTAAACATCTCCTGTAAGAACTCAACCTCGCCATGTTGCTCGATCAAGTGAACTAAGAATTGCCGTTCCTTGGAAAAAGGATTTTTCACCGTTTCAGCATTGAGAATAGCGACGATTTCGCCATCGAACAAAATCTCCCAGGCTTTCAACACATGGTGGACACCGTCGGCAAACGGCGGATTCATGATGATGTGCGAATAGACACTGCCGCTTTGAAATTGCAGAAAATCCATGCCTACCACCGCATAACCTTCTTCGCGCAAGGTCGCATGTTTACTAATATCGATCTCGATGCAATCGATTAGCAGGCGTTTTCCGTACTGGCAGGGACCAGGACGCAGCAAATGCCCTTCGCCCGCTGAAGGTTCCAATACCCGTGTGAAATGCGGATTCTTGAACATCGCCCACGCTTTACGGCTTAATGCTTCCGGCGTGGGGTAATATTGATAGTCGTCTGTCATGGCGTTCTCTTGTGAATCGCGAAAACGCCAGATCCCCTGCGGGTGTCTGGCATTCCCGGAGGGGTTAATAAACGCTGATTACGGCCAAACATCGGCCAATACAGCAGGATTCAATGGATTTAGGTCGGCTACCCGCCTTAAGCTTGAGCCGGCCCTTACAGCATCCTAGTTTTCGCTTCCAGTTTTGCCGCTAACGGCTCTAACACTAAGGGTTCTGTTCCGGTTGTCGCCGATGTCACTCTTTCGTCGGCCCTGCCGTTTCCACTATTCATCAGGTCAGCGGTATCGATGGGAAAAAACTCGTCCACCACGGTACTGCCATCTTCCTCATTGTCTTCAAAAGCCCCATTGCTAAAACCTTGTCGTGCCGCCTGATCAAGCGCCGCTTGATCGAAGCCGGCCGCCTGCCGTTGTTCGTCCAGTCGTTGCGCCTCTTGAATCGCGGCTTCCAGGGTTTGTTCACCGCGCAAGGTAAGATCGACATAGTAGATCGCCGAGCCATGGCTTTGACGGGTAGATTTGCCGCGCAATTTCAGTTCCAACGGCAGACAGGCCAAGCGATTTCCGGACACGGCTTTGAAGTATTCCAGTCGGGCCGCAAGGGTACGAATGCTATTGAAGCCGGTGGTTCGGAAGATAAAACTGCCCAAGGGATCGTCGTCGCCAATCAATACGTTCAGACGGCCAAAGGGTTTGCAAGCCCCACCTTTAGCCAACTCGCAGCCGTCCGGTGCTGGGCAAGGCAAACTGACCAGACCCTCCTGAGTGCGGCGTTTACAGCTTTCGCCGTTGCCGACACAGACGGGTCGGCCAGTCTGCCGGTCGAATAAGCTGTATTCAGCGCGAAAGTTCAAATCCGGTTCGTTGAATAACAAACGAATCGGGATACTGCGGATTTTGCCGGCTTGCTGTTTACGCAAGCTGTCATCCAAGGGATGAGGAATCCAACCGTCCTTGTTTTGTAACTGGCTGGTGATGGTGAATTGATCGTCTTTCTCCGGTAAACGTTTACCGTTCTTTTCGACGACCTTGCCGATGGCAATCCGCCCAAGTATCGGCGGGGTAATGGCTAAGCCTTTTAACATGGGAATCTCCTGATAGAAATGAAGACCTAGGAAGACCGGACGCTGTGTTACAACGTCCGGTCTATCCGCGTGGTCGTTACGGTGACTGTGTGAAAGTGAGTGGCAGGCTTTGCTGTGGGCTACTGAATCAAGAAACGCCGGCTACCGGTTTTGATGGTTGAATACTGTGCCAACAATGTCGGCTGCTCCTGTAACAAGCGCTTGGTATCCAGCACCTGACTATCCTTGGCTTTCTTCCAGGTCACCGTGCCGGTCTCGAATACCGCCTTGCTGGCTTCGCCCATGGCTTGCAGCAAGGCTTGTTTCAACTTGGCTTCCTGGGTTTCCAGGTCTGCCAAACTGAGTCGAACTTGTACCAAATCGGTAAAGGTGGCAGACAGTGTGACATCCTGGCTGAAATCGACGGTTTGTCCAGAGTCCTGAGGATACAAACAGCGCAAGGCCAGTTCCGCCGATTCCGAACCATCCGCCGGCGGTGGCGTATCGGTTTCCACGTACTGCCAGAAGTGCCGTTCCAGTTGAATTAGTCGACCAATCAAGCCTTCATCGCGTGGGATGCGATGGATTTCCAGTTCTTGTCCACCCAGTAACACCGCGACATCCGCCGAGGCTTTACCGGTCACCGCCAGTTGATGCTGTACCTGGAGTTGTACATATTCCGGTACGCCATCGCGCCACAATCGGGCGCCGTTGAGTCCGGCGGTCTTGCATTCCAGTATCTGCACCTCGTCGCTACCGACTACTTCGCGGTCAATATTGGCCAGCATCCACAGCAAACTGGGATGCGGATGTTGCAGCACGGCATTGATGCGTCGGACCTTGTGACCGGTTCGACGGCTGTAATGCGCGGCGACGATGGGCTCTAACAGATTACCCCAGTACGTGGGGCTGGTTTCATCGTGAGGATCGGTTTTCGGCAGATTGCCGTCTCGGCCAGTTTTTTCCAGCCACAGTTCCAGCTGGGATTTGTAAGGATTTAATCCGACTGCCGCAGCGGCGTCGGAACTGCCGATGCCGCGCTTACGCACGGCCAGCCAATCCTCGCGCGGCATATCCTTGGTTTTGACCAGACGTAAGGCCGGCTTGGCCTGTCGGGTTGGTGTTGGTGTTTGTAAAGCGGTTTCGGTCATGATGACCTCCTGAGAAGGGTTAAATAAGGTTAAAAACGAAGCCTTGGCAACAGGCGGGTTGTAACGAAAGCTCAAACTCAGCCCCCAAAACAAAAACGCCCGGTCGGAAAACCGACCAGGCGTTTTGTCAGGGGTGCAGTTAGGTTGTGCTACTTGTGCCAAGTTTGGCGTGCTGGGCGTGTTAAAGCGTCGATGAGCTTTTAACAATGGCTCATGCCGCCAACAATAAGGCCGTATCCAGAGCCTTCTGTTTGATGGTTGCCCCTTGGCCGAACCAGGCCGAATCCATCCGGTGTTCGATACTACGCGCCCGCTTTTCGTGGTCGACGTATTCGGTGACGGCGTTCAGCAAACCCCAGGCAGTGCCTTTGGCCGATTCCAGCTCGGCTCCCCGGCCTTGGCCGTCGTACAGGCTTTGTACCTTGGTCAAGGCCCGTTCGTTGACCAGCGTGACCGGCTCGCCGGCAGAAGTCGCCGCGTTATCGCACAACACTTTCAGGAAGTAGTTCATCGCTTCATGGGTTTTAACTTTACGTTCCGAAAGGGT
The DNA here is from genome assembly GCA_964529085.1 of uncultured Methylomonas sp. GTDB lineage: Bacteria > Pseudomonadota > Gammaproteobacteria > Methylococcales > Methylomonadaceae > Methylomonas. The sequence continues at coordinate 71,480 of CAZGUM010000001.1, forward strand.
GCGCATCCGGTACATGAAGGCATCCCATTGCGAGACCGCCACGCCTAACTGCTGTTTGACCGCCTGAGCATCGAATCGGGTGCTGTGCGGCACCTTGATCGCTTGCGTGGCGCCGTTGACCGCAATAGTCAGGGTGTTATTACAAACCACGCGGATCGTGGTCGGTGTCGCGGTTGTCGCCAATGTGCCGTCACAGGAGGTCGCCAACAGCAAATAACCATGTACCAGATCGTTGCCTTTCAGGGCAGCGGCTTGTCCGGTCTTGGCCAGGGCCCAGAACTTCTTACCGCCTTTCAACACCCCGGCTGTTTCCAGTTCATAACCCGCGACTTCGGTTAAATCCCGATAGAACTCCAGCACTTCACGTGGCTGTACCACTTGGTAACGTTTCGATACTACCGACAAGGCTTGTTTGGAATCGGAACGGTATAACACCTTGTGTTCCAGAAACGATTGAATCGCCCCCAGATGGCCGGCAGTGTCGGTCATGAAGCGCACCGGCGATTCTTCAATGTGCCAGTCCATGCCGGCTTGATGGGCCCAGACCTCCAAGGGTTGTTTAGGGGCTAACAGATTACCTAAACCATGCCAGGGCTGGGCCCCGACATAGGCCATTTGTTCGACTAAATGTGCCATGATCGTCTCCCCAGTTACTCAATCGGTTGATCGGTATCGACATCGCCGAACTGCACACCGCAGTTCTGGCAGACGTAGTTGTGTAACACGTTCTGGTCGATGACCTGACCCAGTTTGGCCCCGGCCACGCCGCCGGTCGCCGCCCAGATCAAGGCGCCAATCAACGCGCCACCGGCGCTACCGACCACAGAACCTACAGGGCCACCAACCAAACCCACCGCACTGCCAATCTCGGCACCCACCACCGCACCGGAACTCGATGCCGCCCAACCGCTCATGGCACCGCCTACCGTGCCGACTAATCCACCCACGCGCTTGGCGCGGTCTAACGCGATCACCTGCTGTGATCGACAAATCGGACATTGCTTACTCATACCTCATACTCCCCAAAATAAAATCCCGGACAGCCGCGAAGAAGACCGGCACGCCAGCGCGCACCAATACACTTCAAAGCAACCATCTGGAAGAAAAAGGACCAGTGCTCAACGCAGCGCGTCGAGTCTGACAGACATAAGCGTCCCTATCGCCGCATTGAGGAATTCTCCAGGGCGATTAGGGCTGCTCAGGTTAGGTATATGTGATTGAGATTTTTTAAAAGCGGGGTTACGAATTTTCAAAAATAGTCGAATCTTCATTTGACATTATCGTTGCTGTATATTGTCCACTTTTTAGCTTTTAAGGTAGGCGTTAGCTAGGTAATGGATTCAAAACTCGAATTGAATTTGGCTTGTGTGGATCTCTTCTGCGGCGCAGGTGGCCTCACGCATGGCTTCACCCTAGAAGGGATTCCCGTTGTAGCGGGTATCGACCTTGATCCAGCTTGCCGTTTTCCCTACGAGACAAACAATACCTCCAAGTTTTTGGAACGCGACATCAGCCAAGTCACTGGGGAAGAAATCAAAAAATTGTTCGGCGATGCCGAACTGAAAATCCTGGCCGGATGTGCTCCCTGCCAACCCTTCTCCACTTACGCACAACGTTACAAATCTGACGGAATCGATGGTAAGTGGGGATTGCTATATCAGTTTGCTCGATTGGTAAAAGAAACCACTCCAGATGTAATCACAATGGAAAACGTACCAACTGTCGTCAGACATCAGGTTTTCCACGATTTCGTAACGGAGTTGCAGAATTTGGGTTACCACGTCTGGTACGACGTGGTAGATAGTTCGCTTTATGGAGTTCCTCAATCTCGGCGCCGAATGGTACTCCTGGCTTCCAGATTCGGAAAAATCCGAATGATCGCCCCCACGCATCCAAAGCCAATCACTGTCAAAGAAGCCATCGGTAGTATGCCTGTAATTAGTGCTGGTGAATCTCATCATAAAGACAAGTTACACATTGCACCGACACTTTCGGATAAAAATCTTCAGCGGATTCGTATTTCCAAACCCGGTGGCACTTGGCGCGACTGGCCTGAATATCTTAGGGCCGATTGTCACAAATCAAATACAGGAAAGACCTATCCAAGTGTATATGGTCGAATGGATTGGCAAAAACCAGCGCCAACCATGACCACCCAGTGTTTCGGCTTCGGTAATGGCCGTTTTGGCCATCCAGAACAGGATCGTGCGATTTCATTGCGAGAAGCGGCTATTTTGCAGAGTTTTCCAAAAGACTATTCCTTCTTGCCAGAAGGTGCTCAGGTCAGTTTCAAGGCTTTGGGAAGAATGATCGGTAATGCGGTTCCTGTCGAACTTGGACGAGCCATCGCTATGAGTATCTCTGATCATTTGTCAAACATGCTGACTAACTAAAATTCTGGAAGGCTTTCATGGGACGAATCCAATCTTCGTCGCCAGAAGCCAGTCGTCGGATGATGAAAGTTCGTCAAACTGGCACCAAAGCCGAAATGGCTCTGCGAAAAGCTTTGCATCGGTTGGGATTGCGGTATCGAATCAATTTCCAGGTATTGAAGAAACCTCGCCGCATAGCTGACGTGGCTTTCACCAAGTACAAGATCGCGGTATTCGTCGATGGCTGTTTCTGGCATGGTTGCCCTGAACATGCTAGTTGGCCCAAGAGCAATTCGGAATTTTGGCAGCAGAAGATCGAAGCCAATCGGGCTCGCGACGCCGATACCGATGCAAAGTTGAGGAAAATTGGCTGGACCGTGATTCGTATATGGGAACACGAATGCCCAGAAATGGCTGCCGATGCAATCAACGCAGTCATGGATGTGAAACGGAGCGAGGCTAGAATGAGTCTCGACCAAAATAATAGTGAAGACGACACAGATGGAGCTCATGAATCAAGCGGTCGATGAAAACACAAAAATTTATGCTACACCGCCAGAACCAGGCCAGTTGGTAGAAGTCAGACGCCGGCAATGGGTCGTAGCCGACGTAGTGTCATCGCAGTTGGCGACCAACCATGCTCGGCAGAATCTGGTGACCTTATCCTCCATCGATGAAGATGGTCTCGGCGAAGAATTGGAAGTCATCTGGGAAATCGAACCCGGCGCTCACATCATAGAGCGAGCAGGTCTGCCTAGTATTTCGGGGCAAGATGATCCCAACACGCTAGAAGCCTTTCTCGATGCGGTGCGCTGGGGTGCTGCAACCAACGCGGATCGTGGTTTCCTACAAGCACCATTCCGAAGCGGTGTAAGCATCGAAGACTTCCAGCTCGATCCACTAGTCAGGGCCATCGATATGGCTCGCGTCAACTTGTTGATCGCCGACGATGTGGGCTTGGGTAAGACCATCGAGGCTGGTTTGGTCATTCAGGAATTACTGCTCAGACACCGCGCTCGCACGGTCTTGATCGTCTGCCCGGCATCCTTGCAAGAAAAATGGCGGGTCGAGATGCTGGAGAAATTTGGTCTCGAATTCCAGATAGTCGATACGACCTACATCAAGCAGCTGCGCCGTGATCGTGGCATTCATGCCAATCCCTGGACATCTCATCCTCGGCTCATCACCTCCATGGATTGGGCAAAGACGGGAGAAGGACTACGTTTGATGCGTGATGTCCTTCCGTCGCACATCGGTTTCCCTAGAAAATTCGACATCTTGGTCGTCGACGAAGCGCACAACGTTGCTCCTTCGGCCGGCGCGCATTATGCCCTGGAAAGCCAACGCACCCGTTTCATTCGCGCCATCGGACCCCACTTCCAGCATCGGTTGTTTCTGACGGCTACGCCGCACAACGGTTACACCGAATCGTTCACCTCGCTATTGGAACTCCTCGACGACCAGCGCTTCGCACGCAATATCCTGCCGGACGAAAAACGCCTCTCGCAAGTGATGATCCGCCGCCTCAAAAGCGATCTGGTCGATGCCGATGGAAATCCAATCTATCCCAAACGGGTATTACAACCGTTGTTGGTGGCCTATACCGACGAGGAAAGGGCCATTCATCAGAAGCTCGACGAATATTGTGCCAGCCGTGAAAAATCAGCTGCTCAGAATGGTGATGCATTCGGTACGGCCTTCACCAATCGCTTGTTGAAGAAACGTCTGTTCTCATCGCCTGCGGCATTTGCCTCTACACTCGAAAAACACATTGCCACGTTGTCCGGTAATGTCACTAGGCAAAAACGCGATGCCATGGCCGAGCGCATCTTGTACAAGGCGATACTCAAGGTCGAGGAAGATTACGCCAATGACCAAGACTACGAGACTGCACAAGCCGAAGCCGTCGAAGAAGCTTCTCGGCGGGCGCCCGAGCTAACCCCAGAGCAACATAAACTATTGGATGAACTGAGGTCCTGGGCGCAACGGGCCAAGAATCAAGCCGATTCCAAAGCCAATAGTGTACTCTCATGGTGTAAAGAACATCTCAAGATACATGGTGATTGGAACGACAACCGTGTCATTCTCTTCACCGAGTACCGCACAACCCATCAATGGTTGCACGAAATACTTGCCAGCCATGGTTTTGGCGGTGAGCGGCTGGAGATTTTGCACGGCGGAATAGATCACGATGAGCGAGAGAGAGTCAAAGCGGCCTTCCAAACCTCACCGCGCGATTCCGCTGTGCGTATTCTGCTCGCCACCGATGCGGCTTCCGAAGGTATCGACTTGCAGAACCACTGCCATTGTTTGATCCATCTGGAGATCCCCTACAATCCTAACGTCATGGAACAGCGCAACGGTCGTGTCGATCGACATGGTCAGCGGCATTCAGAAGTGTTGATCTGGCATCCCGTCGACGGTGGTGATTCAGGCAAGGACAAGGTTGGTGGCCATGGCGAAGATATCATTCGTGCCTTACGCAAACTGGACTCGATGCGTGCCGACATGGGTAGCGTCAACCCAGTCATCGCTCCGCAGATGGCAGGATTGATCGAAGGTTCGCTCACGGACCTGGATACCCGCCTCGCCGAAGCCAAAATCGTCGGCGCCCGAAAATACGTAAAAGCAGAGCGAGAACTCAAGGCTCGTGTCGCCAAATTGCACGAGCGGTTACTAGAGACCCGCCAGGATTTTCACCTCACGCCCCAACACATCGAAATGGCCGTGAAAACCGCGCTAAAATTGGCCGGAAAACCACCACTGGGGACCGTTCGGTTGCCATCCGCACCGGATGGTTCCGTCTTCAAGATGCCAGCACTTGCAGGTTCCTGGGCCCGCTGCCTGGAAGGCTTGCGACATCCCCATACCCAAGTAACTCGCCCAATCACGTTCGATCATGCCGTTGCCAATGGCCGTGACGACGTGGTGTTGATCCACCTCAATCATCGTTTGGTGCAGATGTGTCTCAGGCTGCTAAGGGCCGAGATATGGGCACAGGATGACGTCAAGAAGTTACACCGTGTCACGGTGCGAAGCTTACCGGATACCGAGCTGAATGAAACGGCCGTGGTCGTGATTTCCCGGTTGGTGATCACCGGTGGCAACCATCATCGTCTGCACGAAGAATTGACCTTTGCCGGTGGCTACCTGCGCGAGCAAGGATTCAAACGGGAAGATGGCGTCACGCGCATCCAGCATTGGCTCGACCAAGCAACACCATCAATGATCGACGAAGAATCGTTGCAGACATTGCGCTCGCGTTTCCAAATCAGCGAAACCTCGCTGCTGCAAACCGTCGAAGCCCGTTCCAAGGATAGACTCAAGCACTTGATGAATACCCTGAACACTCGAAAAGACCAGGAGATCGAAGACATTACCACCGTCCTGTCGGAACTCGAAAAAGCCATTCAAGCCGAATTGCACAAAGACGAACAGCCTCAACAATTCGACATGTTCAGCGATGATGAAAAAACCCAGCTCAAGCGTGACATCGGCGCATTGCAAGCACGATTGGATCGTATCCCCGAGGAACGCCAACGCGAAATCGCGGCCATTCAGCACCGTTACGCTGGTTTCAATGATCGTACCTTTCCGGTCGCAGTGATCTTTCTGATGCCCGGTAAAATGGAAAATGGAGATCGGGCATGAGCTTCATCGAATCCCATGCCGAGTGGTTGTCGCTGATCGAAATCTCCGGCCCATTCCTGGCGGTGCCGGTACTGAAAGAGGTATTCCCTCAAGGCCTCGAGCAACTGGATGCCAACAAACGCAAACGACTGCGCCAAGCATACGAAGAATGGCGAGAAGCCCTAGAGAACGATGATCCAAGGTTACCCGAATTGCATCAGGCATGGATTGATGAAGTGTTGGCTCGCGGTTTGGAACTGGACGAGGACGGCCGTGGCGACGTCTTGAAGCGTGGCACTGCCATTCCAGACAAATTGATCATCGATTTACCCGAATACGGAATAAAACTGGCGCCCGATGCCGCTGTCATCGACCAGCAAAGCGGCAACGCCTTGATGCTGATCCAGTCCTTCCCTGTCCACACTGATCTGGAAGGCACCAGCAAACGGGATGGCTGGGCCACCAGCCCGGCGGAAAGGATGGTGAACCTCTGCCGCCGAACCGGATGCCGCTTGGGACTGCTAACCAATGGCGAACGCTGGATGCTGGTCGATGCACCGGTCGGCGCCGTCACCACCTTTGCCAGTTGGTATGCCCGCTTGTGGGGGCAAGAACCAGTCACGCTGCAAGCCTTCGTGCATCTGCTCGGTATCCGCCGCTTCTTCGTAGACGATTCGGAACGGCTCCCGGCCTTGTTCGATCGCTCCTTGAAGCATCAGGACGAAGTCACCGAGGCGCTCGGCGAACAAGTCTGTCGGGCCGTGGAAGTCTTGATCCAGGCCTTGGACAAAGCCGACCTGGACCGAGAGCGAACCTTGTTGGCCAACGTTTCGACCGCCGAAATCTACGAAGCCGCACTGACGGTGATGATGCGCTTGGTGTTCCTGTTGTCCGCCGAGGAACGCGGCTTGTTGTTATTGGGGGATGAACTTTACGAAGCCCACTACGCCTTGTCCTCTTTGCGGATGCAGTTGCGTGCCGACAGTGCGGAAATCCAGGAACGGCGTTGGGACGCCTGGTCGCGATTGCTGGCCTTGTTCCGTGCAGTTTACGGCGGCATCGAACACGAGAACTTGCGCATGCCGGCCTTGGGCGGCTCGTTATTCGATCCGGATCGTTTTCCGTTCCTGGAAGGACGGGACAAACACAGTCAATGGCGCACCGATCCCGCCAAGCCACTGCCCATCGACAACCGCACCGTCCTGTTGCTGTTGGATGCGATCCAGCAATTCCAAGGCCGCACCTTGTCTTATCGAGCGCTGGATGTGGAACAGATCGGCTACGTCTACGAAGGCTTGCTGGAACGCACCGTCAAACGTGCCAAGGACGTCACTCTGGAATTGGACGCTACCAAGAGCGCGAAAATACCTTGGGTGACCTTGACTGAACTGGAAACGGCGCGAAAAGCCGGTGATGAAAAACTGGCCGAATTACTCCGCGAACGTTCCGGCAGCTCGGCCAGCCGTATCCGTAACGACTTTGCTAAAACTTTAGACGACGTATTGGCCGACAAAATGCTGACAGCATGTCATGCCAATGTGGCTTTACGTGATCGCGTCAAACCCTACGCCAATCTTCTGCGTGTCGATCCCTGGGGTTATCCGCTGGTCTATCCAGCCGACTCGTTCATGGTCACCACCGTTTCCCACCGACGCGAGACCGGCACCCATTACACGCCTAAATCCCTGACTGAAGCCATCGTCACCGAGACGCTCACGCCCGTGGCCTATGTCGGTCCGGCGGAAGGCAAGCCACGCGAAGAATGGCAACTCAAGTCGGCCGCGGAAATACTTGACCTCAAGATTTGCGATCCTGCCATGGGCTCCGGCGCGTTCTTGGTCCAAGTCTGCCGTTGGTTGGCGGAACGTTTGATCGAGGCCTGGAGCCAAGCGGAATCGGCCGGCAAATACGTCACGGTCGATGGTGAGGTTCGAGACTCGGCGAGCGATGAAGAACCCTTGCCGCGCTATGGCGAGGAACGCAACATTATTGCCCGCCGATTGATCGCCGAACGCTGCTTGTACGGTGTAGACCTGAATCCGTTGGCGGTTGAGCTGGCAAAGCTGTCGATCTGGTTGGTGACGCTTGCCAAGGGGCGGCCGTTCGGTTTTCTCGATCACAATCTGCGTTGCGGGGACAGTCTGCTGGGCATCCATCGTCTGGATCAGCTCACCGAACTGAGTATGACGCCAGGTCAAAAGAACACGCAGATGCGACTCTTCGGACGAAACATCGAGCAAGCAGTTGCCGAAGCCATCGAATTGCGCAAACGCTTACGTCAGATGCCGATTCGGGACATCCGGGACGTTGAGGCGATGGCGAGACTGGATACCGAGGCCAAAGCCAAACTGGAAGCACCGGAACTGATCGCTGATGCATTCGTCGGTGAAGTGTTTAGGACTGGAGGAAGTCAAATTGCTCTCGATACGGCGTTGATTACTTTGTCCATTGAGGCCGAGCAGTATTTGCAAGGAAATGAAGATTTTATTAATCAGCTGAGACAGCGAGCAAATGTCGGCCTATCGACTGATCTACCCGATGACAAAAGTTCACGTCGACCATTCCATTGGCCGTTAGAATTTCCAGAGGTCTTTGGGCATGAGCGCGGCGGCTTCGACGGTATCGTCGGCAATCCGCCCTTTCTTGGAGGGCAGCGCATCACGGGGGTTTCAGGTACTGCCTTCCGCGATTGGTTAGTCGGTCACATCGCGGAAGGTCGGCGTGGCTCAGCGGACTTGGTTGCCTATTTCTTCCTGCGTGCGTGGAACCTACTTCGCGATGCTAGCGGCTTCGGGTTACTCGCCGTTAATACCATCGCGGAAGGCGACACACGGCAAGTCGGACTGGAGGTCATGGTTGGCGCTGGTGCCATCATCCATGCGGCTTACCCGAATGAACCCTGGCCCGGAAAGGCGGCGGTCGTTACCAGTCGTGTTCATGTCCACAAGGGCGAGTGGAACGGCGAACGCTTGCTGCTCGGGCAACCGGCTCCATTCATATCGGCTTTTTTGTCTGATCTTGAAGAATGGAGTCCTAAGCAACTAAAAGCTAACGCGGGCTTTGCTTTTCAGGGATGTATCACACGAGGCTTAGGTTTTGTGCTTACGCCTGACGAGGCACAGCGTATTCTAGATGCCGACCCGAAGAATGCCGACGTAATCTTGCCATATATCAATGGTGACGACCTCAACTCAGACCCTGAACAGCGATCAAGCCGCTACGTGATCAATTTTTGGGACTGGCCGAAGGAACGTGCAAAAGAGTATCGGCTGCCCTGGGAATGGATTAAAGAGCGCGTCAAACCTGATCGTTTTCGGTTGCGCGATGACGGACGCTATGTTTGCTCAGAGCCGCTGAGAGATGAATGGTGGCTCTTTGAGGGGCGACGTGTTGGGTTGTTTCACGCTATCGGTCGAGGTCTCCATTTCGAGCGTCACCCGAGCGATTGGGAGTGTGATGCTAAAACTGAAGAAAAAACATTGGCTGTCCCACGGGTTAGCAAGTACATGACAGTCAGCCTGTTGAATACTAATTTAGTATTTTCCGACCAGATAGTTATTCTTGCAATTTCTGACATCAGTTTATTTTCTGTCATTCAATCATCTTTTCACGAAGCATGGGTACGCAAGCAATCATCCTCACTGGAGACTAGGCTGCGCTATGCACCAACGGATGTGTTTGAAACGTTTCCTTTTCCTAACAGACTCCATTACGCATCGGACAGCCCGCTTGATGCATTGGGAGATCAGTTCTATCAAGGGCGCATCAATGTGATGCGGGCTGATCGCATCGGACTGACCAAACTATACAACCGTTTCCATAGCGACACCGAACGCGATTCTCGTATTGAAGCGCTGCGGACGTTGCAGATCGAAACGGACGCCGCTGTCGCAGGCGCCTATGGCTGGGAGGACCTCGACCTGGAACACGGCTTCCACGAAGTACCGTATCTACCGGAGAACGACCGCGTCCGCTTCACCATTTCGGAGAATGCACGGATCGAAGTGTTGCGTCGGCTATCGGAATTGAACCGCCAGCGTTACGAGGAAGAAGTCGCTACTGGTTTGCATGGAAAATCTGCGACCAAGCTCAAGTCCACTCATAAACCCAAGAGCAAGGCCTCAACGGTGCAGCATTCGATTCAGACCAGTTTGTTTGATTCGCCTGTTTCATCGTCCGAACCCTTGATTTCATCTCCAACTACCGCGCCAAACCATGAGAAAAAGGATTCCGAGATTAAACATGAAAAAATTCATTCTTGAGCACACTTCGGCCTGCACTGACTTGATGGAGCATTTATTCGATATCCTTGGCGCTAGGCATCAAACCAAATATCCAGCATTGGAGTATCACAAATGACAATGGCTCAAGACACTGCTGTAGCAATACCGACTAAACAATTTTTTGTGTCGATGCTGACGCGCGATATAAATCTCGCCGATGCGATCCTTGATCTACTCGACAACTGCCTGGATGGCGCTTTGCGGCTATCCCAAGGCGGGGAGGTCGACTATGCGAAACGCCGCGTCAAGATTGAGCTTACCGAAGATCACTTCTTGATTGTCGACAATTGCGGTGGTATACCCCGTGAAATAGCCAAGAACTATGCGTTCAAGATGGGTCGAGAGGCTGATGACAACCGCGACTCGGATACCGAAACCATTGGAATGTATGGTGTCGGCATGAAGCGCGCTATTTTCAAAATGGGGCGCAACGCGCTGGTGCGAACCCGGCATGGAGATGATACATTCGAAGTGCCCATCACATCTGAATGGCTCGATGCCAAGAACTGGGATCCACTGCCGATCAATGAACCGACCGAGGTGACTGAGAATCTTGATGAGGCGGGTACCACCATCTGCGTCTGCGATTTATATGAAGGTGTCGGAAGACATTTTGCAAACGCTGCTTTCGAAAACGAGGTGCGTACTGCAATCGCAGAGCATTTCACGATGTTTCTCCAGTCGGGCTTGAAGGTGGAGCTCAACGGCATCCCAGTAGAACCCGTTAGTGTCGAGGTGCTCGTCTCAATGGCCGAGGGACGCCCTGCGCCATACATCTATCAGAAGACGATCGACGACGTGATCGTTTCCATCACTGTCGGATTGAACACGGGGAAGAGTCTTGGTGATGACGAAGAGGATGATGCGGGCTTCGAGCGAGATCGCTCATCAGCAACTGCCGGTTGGACGGTGCTTTGTAACGACCGCGCTGTCATCGTAGGTGACAAGAGCCGGCTCACGGGATGGGGTGACGGCATCCCTCTCTACCATCCGCAGTTTGCCATCATCACGGGCATAATCGAATTCCGTTCAAAACGTGCCGACAAGCTACCGGTCACCACTACGAAAAGGGCACTCGATACGTCGTCGAACATTTGGCTAGAGTCACTTGTCAAAATGAAAGAAGGCATGCGGATATGGATCTCTTACACGAACCAGTGGAAAAACCATCCACGCTCCGATCAAACCAGTTATTGGGAAGACGCTAAACCGATGCCGCTGTCCAGAGCCATTGCAGCTGTCGCTTCGCGGGAACAGACAAAAAAAACGAAAGATTTCATTGAGTTCAATCCACAGAAGGCAAAAGTCTTGCCCGAACCAAAAGATAAGAAACCCTCGTCCAGGAAAGTTGTTTTCTCACGTCCTATTGAGGAGGTGCGTCTCGTTTCGAAGATGTTGTTCGATGATCCGAATGAAAAACCTGGCATCGTTGGTGATAAGTGCTTCGAGATACAGTTGACGAAGGCCAGGGTCCAAGGAGGCTGAACGATGAGCGCTGGATCTTCACTGCCATACCGGTTACGGCCCAACAAGGCCGTGGATCGAGAACTTTTTCTAGCGATGCTGATGCGACTGGCTCCCAATCTTGGGCTCGAAAACTATCACTACGTAGGCCTCGGAGGCCCCTTCCTCGAAGACTTTCGGTTGATCCATGGTCGGCTCGGCATCGCAAAGATGACCTGTATTGAGACGGAAGAAGAGGTGCATAAGCGTCAAATTTTTAACCGCCCCGTTGCTTCGATCGAGTGCGTCCACAACAGTCTCGAAGACTATCTCGACGAAACCGACTTAGACTCACCCGCCATAATCTGGTTTGACTACACTGAACCCAAGGGCATCACGACGCAGATTGAACGATTCGCGCGCACCATTGGAACCGTGCCGACCGGCAGTATTTTGCGCCTTACCCTGAACGCGAATCCAAGCTCACTCGGCAAGCCCGCCGGTAATCTTTCTGAGGCAGAACTTTGGGCGTGGCGACTTGAACGATTCAAAGAACGCCTCGGCGCGCTATTTCCAAGTGGCCTGACCTCCGATGGCATGACATCCAAGACATATGGTGCGAGTCTACTCAGGGCGCTCAAGCTGGCAGTCGAAAAGGAGGCTCTCAGCTTCCGAGATCGCCAAATCGTCTGGACGCTTGCCACGCACTATGCCGATGGTCAAGCGATGGTTACTGCTGCCCTCGTCGTCTGTAATAACAATGACAATACCATCGAAGAGTTGTTGAAAGGTTGGGAGTTCCATACGACGACCGACGCTCCACACCGACTCGACTTACCTGCACTGTCAACGCTGGAACGGCTAACGATGGAGTCGAATGAAGATGCGTCTAACAAGATGGGCTTCGAACTGCCAAAGTCGAATATGGGGGAGAACCCATTTGATGTTTTTAAGAAGTTCTATCGCATTTATCCGCATTTCTCGCGTGTTGAGCTGTAATGTACGAGAGATTTAAACGGAAAATTCAGGATATAAGTAGCTTATGAAAAAAACATCCGCCATTCCATCTTTAGGTTCCCTGCTCAGCTCTGGCGAATGGAACGACGCCGAATTCAAGGAAGCACATAACGCTCTGCCGAAATCCGCCTTCGAAACCGTCTCGGCGTTCGCCAACACCCATGGCGGCTGGCTCGTGTTGGGTATCAAGCAGGATGGCGAGCGTTTCCAGATTTGCGATGTCGACGACCCTACCCGAAGAACTCACCAGTCGAATGCAACGCTATCGACTTACGGAATTGGGGAAAGCCATACGCCAACGCTTGATGTCGGCCAGCAAGGATAACTATCCGAGCCCGACTGATACCGACCTGAAAGGAAACAGCAAATGACCGACATTAATGCTTGGATAGCGATGGATAAAGGCGTTTGTGCCGATCCCATTCTGAAACCTTTTGTACTGATCCTGCAAAGTGAGCGCTCGCTGTATCGATCGATTCAGGAAGACGATTGGATCTTGGTCATAGACGATACGCATGCCATCACGAAGGTTGCCCGAATCATGCGGATTCGCTCCGATCTGTCGACCACGACCTTGTATTTCGATCGGTCGTTGGCACTGGATCGAAAGATACCGTTAGACGATACGTCTTTTTCCTTGCCGGGTTCGGGCACGATAGGACGTTTGCAGTGGACCGATTTCATCGAAGGACTGACGAATGCTTTGAAAACCCGTCTGGAAGACATTCCGGTCATTGGCAACGGTGAAGGTGCTCGTGAACGCGCTTATATCCGGGAATTGCTGCAATTAGCAGTGATGGACGATCTTCTAGGCCCGGCTGATGGTCCGCATGAGCAAATCATCGACATGAGCGTGCGGGACCGCTATCTGGTCGGCAAATTGGCGCCCAGACAAGCGCCGACGGACACTGAAAACTGGGAAGGATCACTCGTCGATGAAGACGAGGAAGAGTCGGTGGATACATCGTTACCTGGCCAACACGATCCCGGCGCCGAGTTTGCCGGTACGACGGGGCGTGTCGAACCCGAATCGGATTCCACTGATGAAATCGATGCCAGCAGCAATCAATCATTGATACCCTCCAGCATGGGTTTCACGTTTTGCGTCTCGGGCGATGCGTCGGCCATTGAGGTCGATGTCAGTTTTGGACGTTACGAACGTTTGTCCGGCGAAGACGGTGGGCAAACAAAAATCATCAACCGCAAGGTGCGTGATACTGATGGCAACGTCGTGCGGGTGGAACAGGAAGAAGTCAGAGCCAGGGTCTGGCAGCGCATACCCTGTGGTGGCAAGTTGAAACTGCCACTGACCACGGGAATCATTCCCCATCAGGCACCCGATCCGGAGCAACCGGAGGTCAGGATTCAGGGCTCGATTCGCGCACCCAATGCCAATGGCGATCGCTTGGTGACACTGTTCCTGGTCAATGCTCAAGTGGAACCAGAAACCAATCGCGATTCGGCTTGGCTATTTCAGCCTGAGGTAACCGTCCGCGCCGCCCCCGAGTCTTCAAATGTGGCTATCTTTCGCCGCCGGCCCATGTTGGATGCCAACGGTATGGATCCCGAGCGCGAAGCATTGGAAATGATCTACCGGAATCGGGTCGAATTCGGCGTAGGCCATGGCGTAGCTGTCCATGCCGAGCTGAGTGATGATGTGACGTTGGCCACCGAGATTCGCACCGTGATCATGCCCCAATACGAGGTAGCGGTAACGGAAACGCCGGGCGAAGATCCCGCCGATCGTCCAGCAATGCGAAAGATGCTGGAGCACGGTTGGCTGGACATGCACACTTTGGCCACACTCGAAAAATCGGAATTGTCTATCGCTTTGTGTATGTTGACCGACGACTATGCTGAATGGATTCACGAACAACGTGTCCGTATCGGTCAGGATGTGACCGGGCATGACCATCAGGCTCAGTTGGCATTGGATCGGTGCCATGAGGTGTTGGTTCGCCTTAGACAGGGTATCGACACATTGGAAACCAATGACAAGGCATTGGCGGCGTTTCGGTTTGCCAATCAGGCGATGGCGACTCAGCGGGTACGAAGTATTTACTCTCTGGCCATGCGACGAAAGGAAGACAAATCGCTGAACTCCATCAATATACCCAAGAATCGAAGTTGGCGACCTTTTCAGCTCGCCTTCTTGTTGTTGTCAATACCGTCACTGACCGATCCCAAACATCCGGATCGAACCCGTCCCGTCGAAGCCTATGCCGACTTGCTGTGGTTTCCGACCGGTGGCGGTAAGACCGAGGCCTATCTAGGGGTGGCCGCTTTCACCATGGCCATACGCCGTATGCAACCCGATTTGGGTGGCTATGATGGTACGCGTGGTTTGGCGGTGATCATGCGTTATACCCTGCGTTTGTTGACCTTGCAGCAATTCCAACGCGCCACGACGCTGATTTGCGCAATGGACGTCTTACGGCGTGAAGCGCTTGACGAGGGTGACGAATCGCTGGGCAAGGAACCCTTTACCATCGGTCTGTGGGTCGGCAACAAGGTTACGCCAGGCACCACCGAAGACAGTCATCGTGCCATCGAGGCAAAGCGCACCCCCGGTCAAAATACGGCTGGCTTGGCGTCCCCGGCGCAGTTGACCAGTTGCCCCTGGTGCGGATCGGAAATCGCACCGGGCCGTGACATCGAAGTGGATCGGGATATCTTGCGGACCGTCATCTACTGCGGCGATAAAAAGGGCCAATGCGAATTCTCCAAAGGGAAATCCAGTAAACGAGCCCATCCGGGGATTCCGGTATTAGTCGTCGACGAAGAAATCTATCATCGCCCACCGACGATGATGATCAGTACAGTCGACAAATTCGCAATGATGGCTTGGCGTGGCGAAGTTCGGACACTTTTCGGTCGTGCCGATCAAGAATGTCCGAGACATGGCCTGGTGTTACCCGATGCGGAATGTCATGGCTCTCACCAGGCCAAAAAAAGCCTGCCTGCAGTGAAAGTCAAAACGATTTCACCCATACGGCCACCGGATCTGATTATTCAGGACGAGTTTCATTTGATTAGCGGCCCATTAGGTACCATGGTCGGCCTATACGAGACGGCAGTCGACGAATTGAGCGCCTGGCGATTGGATGGATTGGCCGTTCGACCCAAGATCATCGCTTCGACGGCAACCGTGCGCAAAGCACGGGAACAAGTCAACAACGTGTTCATGCGTCAGGTTGCTGTGTTTCCTCCCCATGGATTGGATGTGGAGGACAATTTTTTCTCGATACAACGTCCAATCCACGACCGTCCGGGACGCCGTTATCTAGGCGTTTGCTCGCCGGGCAGTTCGCGACCGGCCATGTTGATTCGTGTCTATACGGCTTTTTTAACGGCAGCACAAACGCTGTTCGAGCGATTTGGATCGGCTGCCGATCCTTACATGACCATGGTGGGTTATTTCAATTCGTTACGTGAGCTAGGCGGTATGAAACGTTTAGCCGAGGACGACGTGCAGACGCGTTCCTATCGTGTGCAGATGAGTCTGGTAAAACGGCCAGGACTGGGACAACGTGGCGTCAATAACATCAGTGAATTGACCTCGCGTGTTTCCAGCCAGGACATCCCCAAGTATCTCGATCAGCTAGAGGTCAAGTTCAACGCCGAATACGATCCAGACAAAGGTAAGTACGTCTGTCGTTGGCAAGACGGTGACGTCAGAGCCATCGACGTGGTCTTGGCCACCAATATGCTGTCAGTCGGAGTAGACGTCAATCGGTTGGGGTTGATGGCCGTCAATGGTCAGCCCAAAGGCACGGCGGAATACATTCAGGCTACCAGCCGCGTTGGACGGGCATCACCGGGTCTGGTCTGTACGGTTTTGACGTGGGCTCGACCTAGAGACTTGTCACACTACGAAACCTTCGAGCACTATCATGCGACCTTTTACAAACACGTCGAAGCGCAGTCTGTCACGCCATTTTCGCCACGAGCCATGGATCGTGGACTGACCGGGGCAATGCTCAGCGTCATGCGTTTGAGTCATGAAGCCTTCAGTCCCAATGTCGGGGCTGGCCAATTGGAGCAGGCCAATCAGCCTGAGATCGCCAAGGTCATCGAAGTCATGGCCGCTCGCGCTGGAAACGTCGAGGACAATACCAAGAAACAGCTTGCGATCGATGGTTTGAAAGCGAGAGCCGACGACTGGGCCAAGGAAGCCAACTTGGGTGGTCGAACCCTCGCCTATGAGAAACGTGGGCAACAAAAAGATACGACGGTGGCCTTGATCAAATCACCGGGAGTTCGCGCTTGGGACAATTGGACGGTACCCATGTCGATGCGGGAAGTCGAACCAGGCGTGCGGCTGATCATGAATACCTCTCGCTTGGAAGATGAGTACGAGTGGAAACCACGTCCGACGGTGACGGAACAAGAAGAGGATAATGGATGAGCGAAAAAACGCCCGTTGGCGAGGTGCGTCCAAGCCAATTGCTGTGGACTTATGGTTCCGGTGCCCTGATCGATTTGCCGAATTTATCGGTAGTGACATCGGGTATCGATCGTTGGGAGCGTGACAGATGTCAACCGATCCATGAAGCTCGCTTATTGAATGCCGTGCGGCAGGTGTTGGGCGGTCAGGTCGAGAGCCTGCGCATGCCACCCTTCTCGAAAAGTGAGCACGCCGACATGTGGTCAGCGGAGGCCAATATCGGTGTTCCAGTGCGTCCTTTTCCACGATGGTTGCGTTGTGTGAAGTGCGGATTGCTCTCACCATACGATCTAGGGCTGTTCGGCCTGAAGGAAAACCGTTATCGACCGGAGTTGACGAAATTCATACACAAGGGTTGCACTGGATCGAAAGGCAGTGACAAGGCCAAAGATGCCGATGCTGTACCTGCGCGTTTTCTGTTGGCTTGTCGCGGCGGACACTTAGACGACTTCCCCTGGCATTACTTCGTGCATGGTGGTACCAGCGAATGCAAAGGTACTCTACGATTTTTCGAAAGCGGTGCATCGCTGCAAACCGAAAATCTGTGGGTCAAATGCGATGCATGTTCAGCATCTCGCAGCATGGCTCATGCCTTTGGACAAGCCGGCAAAGACAATCTGCCGGGTTGCCGTGGACGACATCCGCACCTGGATTGGTTCGATCATGACTGCAAGGAGGCACCAAGGGCTGTCTTGTTGGGTGCCACCAACAGCTGGTTCCCTATGGCCTTGTCGGCATTGGCGATTCCTCAGCAGAATGGCTCACCTTTGCAGCAAATCATCGTCGATCATTGGGAAGACTTTGCCGATACTGAAGACTTGTCGGAGTTGAAAGGTACGATCAAGGCTTTGAAGAAACGTGGAGAAGCACAGGGTATCGAGAAATATGAGGTCGAATCGGTTTGGCTGGCCATTCGACAATATCGGGATGGTAGTGATCATGTCATCGAACAAGCCGACATCAAAGGTCCAGAATGGGACGTTTTGTCGTCAGCCAATCCACCTACCGATTACCCGCATTTCATGAGTACGCCAACTGCCGTGCCGAATGGATTCACGGAGAGAATCAGTCGAGTATTACTCTTGGAACGCTTGCGCGAAGTCAATGCTCTGATTGGTTTTACTCGCGTCGAATCACCTGATGAATCGATTGGGCAGGATCGTTCGTCGATGGCACCGCTTTCTCGGTCAAATCCAGAATGGGTGCCGGCTTGTGAGGTTCATGGGGAAGGGATATTCATCCAATTCAACGAATCGGCATTGAAAGAATGGGAAGGTAAGAAAGCCGTTGCCGACATTGATCAAATTTTATTGGGTGGTCACAGAGGGTGGCGCAATGCCAGGCATTTGAGCCCAGATGGCGACTACCCAGGCATTCGCTACGCGATGTTGCACACTCTTGCGCATCTTCTGATCAGGGAGTTGGCTTTGGAATGTGGTTACAACGCGGCAAGTATTCGTGAACGGGTCTATGCCGACATCATCAATGACATGCCGCAAGCGGGCATATTGATCTATACGGCTGCTGCCGACTCTGATGGTACGCTGGGCGGTTTGGTCGAGCTTGGCAAACCCGAAAATCTGGGTCGACTACTGGAGCAAGCGTTGGAACGTGCCAAGGTGTGTTCTTCCGATCCGTTGTGCTCAGAGCATGATCCTGCCAAGGATAGGACTCTACATGCTGCTGCATGTCATGCCTGTTCATTCGTGGCTGAAACCTCATGTGAACGCGGTAATCGTTATTTGGACAGAGCCCTGTTGATCCCGACCTTTGAACATGCAGACGCAGGTTTCTTCAAGGGTTTTTGACATGGAAGCACTGCTGGATGCCGTCACAGAGATTGTTACACTGATTTTTCGCGAGAAAATCAATGCCATTGCCAACCGAATTCGAAATACTGATTCCAGGTCTGCATCATTAGCTGAGTTTGCAAGCAATCACAAAGTAGCGGCAGCGATTGACCGACTGAAAAGTACGTGGTTGGTTACCAATGTCGGAGCCAGTGAGTTAGCAGCAATGCTCATCGCAGCATCTCACGCAATTGATAAGGTGAATGCGAAGCAAACCGTCGAGTTGGTGTGGACGGGACCAACAACACCATTCGTTTCAGCTCGACGCACCGAGCAAGCATTGTTACAGGTCATCAAGTCAGCACGGAAAACCTTATTCATTACCAGTTTCGTTGCTTATGACGTCTCTTCGATCATTGATGCATTGAATGCGACGATTGCTCGTGGCGTGGAGGTTTCGATGTTATTGGAATCTTCGAATGAGCATGGCGGAAGTGTAACAATTGATGTGATCGGCAAAATGCGAGAACTCGTTCCTGATGCTTCGCTTTATGCCTGGGTCCGAAAATCTGAATTACTTTCTGGTGGTAAAGTACACGCCAAGATTGCATTGGCTGACGACCAATGTTGCTTCATCACCAGTGCTAATTTGACTGGTTTCGCTATGGAAAAGAATATGGAGGCTGGAATTCTAATCAATGGCGGCCGTTTGCCTGCTTTATTCGAGCGGCATCTGAACGCGTTGGTTGAGCTGAAAGTTGTTGATCTAATATGAATATTTCCGACTACGGCTATGGCATCATGGTGAAACGAAAATGGAATGATCGTACTTTGATGGTACAAATACCAATCCATTTTAGAACGGACTCAGTGTGGCTAGACATTGTGTCCTCCGTGTAGAGTCTTACGTTGTCCTTGAACTTATTTGAGATCATCAGCCTTGAACATGATCGGTTCGCACGGGTTGTCTTATTCGAACTTAGCTAATGGTCGCTAGCGAATCATGGCGGCCAATTTCTAGGCATCGTGATGGTTTAAGGGCATTTTTTATTTTTTCATGAGGATTGATAGCAAGTGTTTAAGCCGGACTTGGTAGCGCTCAATGCTTGAGATTGTTGAAATTATCCGGCCAGCCGATCAGGGCAGAACAACGCCATTTTTATGCACGGCCTCTGATGGAGATCAGTATTTTGTTAAGGGATATGCCGCGACAAATCTTGGTTTGATTCGGGAATGGATAGGCGCCAACTTGGCAAAGGCATTCGGACTGGAGGTCCCCGATTTTCAATTGGCTTATCTGGATAATGCGTTGGCAGATGCTTATGATGGTAAAGCTTCATCAGAGTTAAGAGGGGGCTATGTATTTGCCTCCCGGCAGGTTTCATCGGTTACTGAACTCAAGTTCAGCAACACCATTCAAATCAATGGGGCTAAAAGACTTGCTGTTCTGTTGTTCGATTTGTGGGTTGAGAATGAAGACAGGACGCTGAGCGAATTGGGTGGAAATCCGAATTTGCTATGGAAAGCGGAGGAGTCGCAACTTTATGTCATAGACCACAATCTGATTTTCGATCCGACGTTTGATCGGATTCAATTCTGGGATACCCATGTCTTCAAGTCCGAGTATAAGCAGGATGATTTAATCGAACAGCAGAATTTTGAAATACGGATGAAAGCGGCGCTGGACAGCTGGCAGTCCGCGTGGGATAAAGTACCGTCTGAGTGGTTGGAGTTGAACGAAGACTACTCTATATTTAATCCAGATCAACAGTTTCAACGGCTATTATCTGAAGCAGAAGGCGAAATTTGGCGGAAGATGCCATGAACAGACAAATTTGCAAATACAGCATTATCCGATTTCAGCCCTTTGCTGAAACGCAGGAGTTCGCCAATATTGGTGTCGTAATTTATGCCACTGCTTCGCGTCGTCTTGATTTCAAGTTGTTGGACAGTCGCCAGCATAAACGCATAACCGACTTTTTCTATCCGTTGGATAGAGAAGTATTTGGTTTATCAGTCAGAGTCATTAAAGCCGAAATCGAACGAATCAAGGCTTTTTATGAATTGGATGGTCGTGTTGATGTCGATCTATATTCTGAGTTAACCCGCTGCCGCGAGGACGTTATTCGTTTCAGTGAAAGCAGAGTCATGTTCTGCGATGACCCGGCCACGAAGTTGGAACAGCTGTACGAGCATTATGTGCAGCACAGCTTTGCAAACGAACCGGCTTACGAGGAAAAAATGAAGCGTCAGCTCAAGAATTTGTTAGCGGCTCACGATTTGGAACATGCCTACAAGCAGTCGGCCATAGGTGATGCGAGCAAATACAAGGCGACATTCCCGTTCGTGCGCAAAACAGATAACAAACGCGTGATCAAGCCGATACAGTTTCTTCACGATGAACCCACTACGTTAATCGATCACGGTCGAGATTGGCTATCTAAAGTCGAAATGCTTAGCAGGTTTGATTATGTTGAACCCCAGAATGTTCTGTTCGCTTATGAGAAAAAACCAGTGGCCCATGCAAGCCTATTTGATCCTTTCGATGAGGTAATGAACATGGCCGACAAACTTGGGATCACCATGATTGACATGGCCGATAGCGACAAAATTGTTGCGTTTGCAGGTAAATAGAATCCGGAATTTTTGGAAAGAACTACAGTAAAAACTACAGTGGTTCATAATGCCGCTTACTGCTTTTAACAACTTTACACAACCGCACACTACTGATAAGCTGTTGATTATAGGGAGTATTAAGTAGTATGCAGTTGCATGATAGTTATTTGAATCGAACTTTTAATGCGATGGTCGTGCGTTCGAATCGCACACGACCCACCATCGAATGACTTGAAAATCAAGCTGTTAGGCGAAAGCCTTTCGGCTTTTTTTATGCC
>CAZGUM010000002.1:0-84464 GCA_964529085.1 uncultured Methylomonas sp.
GCATCGCCCGGCCTCACGGCCGGGCGCGGATTGAAACTTCTTTTCGGGCAGGAACATGCCCAGCAGGCCGGGCATCGCCCGGCCTCACGGCCGGGCGCGGATTGAAACTTCGACGACGTAGGTCAGGCGGCCGGCGGCCAGGGGCATCGCCCGGCCTCACGGCCGGGCGCGGATTGAAACACGCTTGACGAAGGTTGATTTTCCCGAACCGCTGGCGCATCGCCCGGCCTCACGGCCGGGCGCGGATTGAAACTTTCCAAAGGCCGATTCAGCAGCAGCCATGCCTCGCATCGCCCGGCCTCACGGCCGGGCGCGGATTGAAACCGCATATTTCTCGCAGTCGCCCTCGAAGCCCTTGGCATCGCCCGGCCTCACGGCCGGGCGCGGATTGAAACCACTGCACGTCTATCGTCCAGTCATCCCACTGGTGCATCGCCCGGCCTCACGGCCGGGCGCGGATTGAAACCCTTGAGCGTTTTGTTGGGGGCTGATGCCATGAAAGCATCGCCCGGCCTCACGGCCGGGCGCGGATTGAAACAACGATGATTTCGTAGACACCGTACTGACCGCTCGCATCGCCCGGCCTCACGGCCGGGCGCGGATTGAAACCCGCAAGGGATAACCATGGCACTTACAACCGCACGCATCGCCCGGCCTCACGGCCGGGCGCGGATTGAAACGGTTGACCCGTCCAACGCTAACGGTTGTTCTCTGGCATCGCCCGGCCTCACGGCCGGGCGCGGATTGAAACATGTCAATCATGGGCGAGTTCTACAGCGACGAGGCGCATCGCCCGGCCTCACGGCCGGGCGCGGATTGAAACAACCATGTCCGATTGGGACAAGGCGCTGAACACTTGGCATCGCCCGGCCTCACGGCCGGGCGCGGATTGAAACATCCACATGGCCTTCGACGTGACTTTGTACCCGGGCATCGCCCGGCCTCACGGCCGGGCGCGGATTGAAACCGGCAGCCGTCACATAAGCGCCGACGATCACGCCGGCATCGCCCGGCCTCACGGCCGGGCGCGGATTGAAACCCGTTCCGCCCTCGGCATCCTCGGCAGGGTTTCGGCATCGCCCGGCCTCACGGCCGGGCGCGGATTGAAACTTCTTCGGTTGCGGCCTTGGCGATTCTGCTGTCCTTGCATCGCCCGGCCTCACGGCCGGGCGCGGATTGAAACCTTGAGCCATCCGAGCCAGTCGGCCAGATCGGCGGCATCGCCCGGCCTCACGGCCGGGCGCGGATTGAAACACGGTGGCGGTGAGATCGATCATGGCTGCCTGTCGCATCGCCCGGCCTCACGGCCGGGCGCGGATTGAAACCGCTCGACACCAGGTTTTTGTGGTTGGCGTGGAAGCATCGCCCGGCCTCACGGCCGGGCGCGGATTGAAACTGTCAGCTGCATGCCGCGCGCCGCCAGCTCGCGCATGCATCGCCCGGCCTCACGGCCGGGCGCGGATTGAAACATCGACACCCAGGACACCTGGCTCGACTGCCATATGGCATCGCCCGGCCTCACGGCCGGGCGCGGATTGAAACTATCGGTTGATGGTTGTTGTTGACGACTTCGGGCGCATCGCCCGGCCTCACGGCCGGGCGCGGATTGAAACAGGTTGAGCATTGAGGGGCTGGCAAGAGACGCTAAGGCATCGCCCGGCCTCACGGCCGGGCGCGGATTGAAACCGCTGGAGACGGGCGTGAGCTATTTCAGACTCGCGCATCGCCCGGCCTCACGGCCGGGCGCGGATTGAAACCCATGTCGATCTCGGTGATGCGCTCGGCTTCGTCCGCATCGCCCGGCCTCACGGCCGGGCGCGGATTGAAACGATCCGATCGCTCGAGGTGACATGGGGCGATGAAGCATCGCCCGGCCTCACGGCCGGGCGCGGATTGAAACTGGCTGGTCATCGCGGCCATTGCCCTGCTGATGTCGCATCGCCCGGCCTCACGGCCGGGCGCGGATTGAAACCTCACGGGTGACGGTGTGACGGCCAGGGGCCGGAGCATCGCCCGGCCTCACGGCCGGGCGCGGATTGAAACACGGCATTGCCTTTCCGATTTCGGCAGCAGCGCGGAGCATCGCCCGGCCTCACGGCCGGGCGCGGATTGAAACTGTCATATAACCAGTCAGAGTGTCCGCTAACCTGAGCATCGCCCGGCCTCACGGCCGGGCGCGGATTGAAACTACCCTCGGCCAACGTGTCGCACATGCGATCGAAGGCATCGCCCGGCCTCACGGCCGGGCGCGGATTGAAACGTCTCCGGGCTGGGTGCGGTGCAGGTGATGCGCGAGCATCGCCCGGCCTCACGGCCGGGCGCGGATTGAAACATCCTCATTCAGACAGGGGTCATCCAATGAACAACGCATCGCCCGGCCTCACGGCCGGGCGCGGATTGAAACTGCCGTGGTGATTCCGCATCGGCGGCGGGTTTAAGCATCGCCCGGCCTCACGGCCGGGCGCGGATTGAAACACGATGGGCGAGCGGTCGGGCGTCATCGTGGTGAGGCATCGCCCGGCCTCACGGCCGGGCGCGGATTGAAACCGACCGTCGGCCCGATGGTCGCGCGTGCCATCACGCATCGCCCGGCCTCACGGCCGGGCGCGGATTGAAACAGATATTTCGCTCGATACCAATTCGATCATCGAGGCATCGCCCGGCCTCACGGCCGGGCGCGGATTGAAACATAGCGCCCCTGTCAGCCGATGTCCATGATCGATGCATCGCCCGGCCTCACGGCCGGGCGCGGATTGAAACATCTATGGCGACATCGGCGAGTCGTGGTTCGGCGAGCATCGCCCGGCCTCACGGCCGGGCGCGGATTGAAACCGATGAAGCCCGTCAAACGGGTATTTATGGATGGCGCATCGCCCGGCCTCACGGCCGGGCGCGGATTGAAACATTGATCTGCTCCCTCGTATTCCTTGGTGAATTCGGCATCGCCCGGCCTCACGGCCGGGCGCGGATTGAAACCAGGTACGGCACTGCACAACATAAACAGCACGCTTGCATCGCCCGGCCTCACGGCCGGGCGCGGATTGAAACTGGCTGACCTACGGAATGGGCGGCAAGGTGCTGTTGCATCGCCCGGCCTCACGGCCGGGCGCGGATTGAAACGGCGCGGCGTCCCCGGTGGTCAACGACACCATCGGCATCGCCCGGCCTCACGGCCGGGCGCGGATTGAAACCCGCGCTACAAGCTGATGCTGGTCTCTACCCCGACGCATCGCCCGGCCTCACGGCCGGGCGCGGATTGAAACCTCGACCCGCGGCATCCGCTGCGGTTCGATGCGCGCATCGCCCGGCCTCACGGCCGGGCGCGGATTGAAACTTTCCGGTGCCGTTGCATTTTGGGCAGGGCTTGTGCATCGCCCGGCCTCACGGCCGGGCGCGGATTGAAACGTTCCAGACGTGCAAATACTGCTGCACTGGCACTGCATCGCCCGGCCTCACGGCCGGGCGCGGATTGAAACACCGACAAATCCGGCGCCATCGCCTGTTGCGAGGGCATCGCCCGGCCTCACGGCCGGGCGCGGATTGAAACATCAAAGCCACGCTGGCAGGGATTGGCCTGTACCGCATCGCCCGGCCTCACGGCCGGGCGCGGATTGAAACAGGGCTTCAGCGTTTTCCATGCCATCAGCACGGCGCATCGCCCGGCCTCACGGCCGGGCGCGGATTGAAACAACGCGGTCATCATCCAGTCGACCACCGCGCAGACCGCATCGCCCGGCCTCACGGCCGGGCGCGGATTGAAACTCGGCGGCGGCGCGGCAAAGCCTGTTATCCCCGACGCATCGCCCGGCCTCACGGCCGGGCGCGGATTGAAACACCTATACGGCCGCGTTCATTTTCGGGCTCAGCGGCATCGCCCGGCCTCACGGCCGGGCGCGGATTGAAACGGCTACGCGGTCGCCTTGTCGGGCGATGGCCTGGTGGCATCGCCCGGCCTCACGGCCGGGCGCGGATTGAAACCTCGTCTGGCATGGGTGTATCCATGCTGGCCAGCGCATCGCCCGGCCTCACGGCCGGGCGCGGATTGAAACTCGTGCAGGCGTGCCAGGTCGACCCGGATCGCGGCATCGCCCGGCCTCACGGCCGGGCGCGGATTGAAACTCATGACGCCCCGGCGGATGGTTTCGATCCTGCAGGCATCGCCCGGCCTCACGGCCGGGCGCGGATTGAAACACGCAGCAGATGACCGGCGAGGATCTGCTGAAGGCGCATCGCCCGGCCTCACGGCCGGGCGCGGATTGAAACATCCAGGTACTTCGCCACATGAACCGGGCGAATATCGCATCGCCCGGCCTCACGGCCGGGCGCGGATTGAAACGCGGAACAGCGCGGCGGCCTGGCGGTCGCCGGTCTGCATCGCCCGGCCTCACGGCCGGGCGCGGATTGAAACTTTCAGCAGCAGAAGGCCGGCGCCGGTCTTGCGGTGCATCGCCCGGCCTCACGGCCGGGCGCGGATTGAAACAACTTCCTGCGCGGAAAGTTCGAGTTTCGCCACAAGCATCGCCCGGCCTCACGGCCGGGCGCGGATTGAAACCGTCCGGGATGAAGGCAGACTACGGTGGTACCCAGCATCGCCCGGCCTCACGGCCGGGCGCGGATTGAAACCACCAATTGCGGAAAATCGCCATCTGCGCATCGGTGCATCGTCCGGCCTCACGGCCGGGCGCGGATTGAAACTATCTGTCGGCGGAATCGAGCTACGGCGAATCGCGCATCGCCCGGCCTCACGGCCGGGCGCGGATTGAAACGCATTATGGCTATGACGTCGCGCTGTCGGACGACGGCATCGCCCGGCCTCACGGCCGGGCGCGGATTGAAAATGAAATTACCCCCACATTCGCTGCAATACTTGATGCATATCAATTGCACGCGAACTGGGCTATACAGGATTCAAATCTGACATAAAAACAGGGATGCGTCTGTTTCGCAGTTAAACAACACATGACCGGCCGATTGATTCTCAGCCGCGTGCGACAACTTGACACACATATATAAATCGATATATTTATCCTCATATGCGAAACGCATCACCAAATTCGCATGTACTAATCAAGTCATCAATCACGGGAGACGTGTATGGAAGCGACAACCTACAACTACAAGGTCGTCCGCCAGTTCGCCATCATGACGGTGGTGTGGGGGATCGTCGGTATGCTGGTCGGGCTCATCCTGGCCTCGCAACTGATCTGGCCGGACCTGACCTTCGGCATCGAATGGCTTTCATATGGCCGCCTCAGACCACTGCATACCAATGCGGTGATCTTCGCCTTCGGCGGCTCGGCAATGTTCGCGGTGTCGTACTACATCGTGCAGCGCACCTGCCAGGTCAGGCTGTGGGCCGAGAAGCTGGCCGCATTCACCTTCTGGGGCTGGACGGCCGTGATCGTGCTGGCTGCCGTCACGCTGCCGCTCGGCATCACCACCTCCAAGGAATACGCCGAACTCGAATGGCCGATCGACCTGCTGATCACGGTAGTGTGGGTGTCCTACGCAGTGGTGTTCTTCGGTACCATCATGAAGCGCAAGACCAAGCACATCTATGTGTCGAACTGGTTCTTCGGCGCCTACATCCTGGTGATCGCGCTGCTGCATCTCGTCAACAGTGCCGAACTGCCCTGGATCCTGGGCGGCAGCACGAGCGACTGGTACAAGTCCTACTCCGCCTACGCCGGCGTGCAGGATGCGATGGTGCAGTGGTGGTACGGCCATAACGCAGTGGGCTTCTTCCTCACCACCGCCTTCCTCGGCATGATGTACTACTTCATTCCCAAGCAGGCCGGCCGCCCGATCTACTCGTACCGCCTGTCGGTGGTCCACTTCTGGTCGCTCAACTTCATCTACATGTGGGCCGGCCCGCACCACCTGCAGTACACCGCGCTGCCCGACTGGGCGCAGTCGCTCGGCATGGTGTTCTCGCTGATGCTGCTGGCACCAAGCTGGGGAGGCATGATGAACGGCATCATGACCCTGTCCGGCGCCTGGCACAAACTGCGCACCGACCCCATCCTCAAGTTCATGGTGACCGCGCTGTCGTTCTACGGCATGTCGACCTTCGAAGGCCCGATGATGTCGATCAAGACGGTCAACGCATTGAGCCACTACACCGAGTGGACCATCGGCCACGTGCATTCCGGCGCACTGGGCTGGGTGGCGATGATCACCATCGGCTCCATGTATTACCTGATTCCGCGCCTGTTCGGCCGCGAATCGATGTACAGCACCAAGCTCATCGAATGGCATTTCTGGTTCTCCACCATCGGCGTGGTGCTGTACATCGCCTCGATGTGGATCGCCGGCGTGGCGCAGGGATTGATGTGGCGTGCAGCGAACCCCGACGGCACGCTGACCTACAGCTTCGCCCAGGTGGTCGCCACCATGCATCCGTTCTACGGCATCCGTCTCGCGGGCGGGACACTGTTCTTCAGCGGCATGCTGATGATGGCCTGGAACGTCTGGCAGACCGTACGCGCCGGGCGCGTCGTGAATGACGCCCCCATCCCGCAAGCCGTCCACGCCTAAACAGGAGACCGAACATGATTACGCATGAAAGCATAGAAAAGAACCTCGGTCTGCTGATCGTGCTGACCATCCTCATCGTCAGCGTCGGCGGCCTGGTGCAGATCGTGCCGCTGTTCTTCCAGACCTCCACCACCACACCGGTCGAAGGCCTGAAGCCCTACACGGCACTGCAGCTGATGGGGCGCGACATCTACATCCGCGAAGGCTGCGTCGGCTGCCATTCGCAGATGATCCGCCCGTTCCGCGCCGAGACCGAACGCTACGGCCACTATTCGGTGGCGGGCGAGTATGTCTACGACCGTCCCTTCCTGTGGGGCTCCAAGCGCACCGGTCCCGATCTGGCACGTGTCGGCGGCCGTTATTCGGACGCCTGGCAGGTCGCGCACCTGATGAACCCGCGCGACGTGGTGCCGGAATCCATCATGCCCGCCTACCCCTGGCTTGACCGTCCGCTCAAGGACACCGGCATCCAGGCCAAGATGCGCACACTGGACATCGTCGGCCACGGCTATACCGAGCAGGAAATCGCCGAAGCGCCCGCGGCGCTCCAGGGCAAGACCGAGCTTGATGCCGTCATCGCCTACCTGCAGGTGCTGGGCACCCACGCCCCGAAGAACTGAGACCGGGGCATGGACAGCGGAACCCTCAGCGGCATCATCACGGCGATCTTCGTCATCGTGTTCATCGGCATCGTCTGGTGGGCCTTCAGCTCGCGCAACAAGCAGCGCTTCGAAGAGGACGCCAATCTGCCTTTCGAGGATGACGACGACACGCCCGCCAAACAAGGAGACAAGCAATGAGCGATTTCACAAGCGGCTTCTGGCCGATCTACATCAGCGTCCTGACCCTGGTGAGCATCCTTGGCACCTGGATATTTCTCAAGTCGCAGACCACCCGCAGGTTCGCGCCCGGCGAGAAGGCCGAACTCATGGAACACACCTGGGACGGCGACCTGCAGGATTTCAACAATCCGCTGCCGCGCTGGTGGCTGGGGCTGTTCTACGGCACCATGATTTTCGGGCTGGGCTACCTGGCCCTGTGGCCGGGACTGGGCAATTTCGCCGGCTTGCTGGGCTGGACCTCCCGGGGGGAATACCAGGCCGAGGTGAAGGCTGCCGAAGCCAGGTTCCAGCCGATGTATGCCGGCTTCATGAAGCAGGATGTCGCCACCGTGGCAGCCGACCCGAACGCACGCGCCATCGGCAAGCACCTGTTCCTGACCTACTGCTCGCAATGCCACGGCTCCGATGCCATGGGCGCCAAAGGCTTCCCCAACCTGACCGACAACGACTGGCTCTATGGCGGCGAACCCGACACCATCGTGGCCACCATCACCAACGGCCGCGCCGGGGTGATGCCGGCATGGGAACCGATTCTCGGTGCGGAAGGCGTCAAGCAGGTGGCCAACTACGTGCTCTCGCTGTCCGGCCGCAAGCATGACGCCGCCCTGGCCGAGGCAGGCAAGGCGAAATTCGCCGAGAACTGCGCCGCCTGCCATATGCCCGACGGCACCGGCATGAAGGCCCTGGGTGCGCCCAACCTCACCGACAAGGTGTGGCTGTATGGCGGCAGCGAGGCCACGATCATCGAGACCATCAGCAAGGGACGCAACGGCGTCATGCCTTCCCTGAATCAGACGCTCGGCACGACCTCCAACAAGGAGGCCAAGCTGCATCTGCTGGCGGCCTACGTGTATGGACTGTCGCAGCAGAAGTGAGTGGCAAGCGGTAAGTGGTAAGTAGTAAGTGGTGAGTGGTATTCGCCGGACAAACCGGCGAGCCGCTTGAGCGTATTGTTGCAGTACGTTGAAGCGGCTCAGACTTTCCACGGAAACGCAGTGACCAACGACAAGCAATCTACCGCATCCGATGCGGCGACCGAGCAGCAGCTCTACGCGATCCGGCAAAAAATCCAGCCGCGCGCGGTGCATGGCGTATTCGCCAACTGGCGCATCGCGCTGGTACTGCTGACCCAGACGCTCTACTACGGCATGCCCTGGCTGCAATGGGACCACCGCCAGGCGGTGCTGTTCGACCTGGCCGCGCGCAAGTTCTATATCTTCGGCCTGGTGTTCTGGCCGCAGGATTTCGTCTACCTCACCGGCCTGCTGATCCTCTCGGCGCTCTCGCTGTTCCTGTTCACCGCAGTGGCCGGGCGGCTGTGGTGCGGCTACGCCTGCCCGCAGACCGTCTACACGGAAATCTTCATGTGGGTGGAAAACTGGCTGGAGGGCGACCACCTCGCGCGCAGAAAGCTCGACCAGTCGCCGTGGAACGCCAGCAAGCTGAAGAAGCGCGGCCTCAAGCACCTTGTGTGGTTCGTGATCGCGCTGTGGACGGGCTTCACCTTCGTCGGCTATTTCACCCCGATCCAGACGCTGGCTGCCGAGACGATTCAAGCCAACCTTGGACCGTGGGAAACCTTCTGGATCCTGTTCTACGCCTTTGCCACCTGGGGCAACGCCGGTTTCATGCGCGAGCAGGTCTGCAAGTACATGTGCCCGTACGCGCGCTTCCAGAGCGTGATGTTCGATTCCGATACGCTGACCGTGACCTACGACAGTTCCCTCGGCGAACCGCGCGGCCCGCGCAGCAAGAAGGCCGATTACAAGGCGTCCGGGCTCGGCGCCTGCGTCGACTGCAACGTCTGCGTACAGGTCTGTCCCACCGGCATCGACATCCGCAACGGCCTGCAATACGAGTGCATCGGCTGTGCCGCCTGCATCGACGGCTGCGACCAGATCATGGACAAGATGGGCTATCCGCGCGGGCTGATCCGCTACACCACGGAAAACGTGGTGAAAGGAAAATACCCCGACACCGGTATCGTCAGGCACGTCCTGCGTCCGCGCACCATCATCTACACCGTACTGCTGACCGTCATCACCGGCGCCTTCGTCTTCAGCCTCACCACCCGGGTGCCGCTGCGCGTCGACGTGGTACGCGACCGCGTGGCGCTGTCGAAGGAAACCGACGAAGGCATGATCGAGAACGTCTATCGCCTGCAGATCATCAACAAGGACGGCCAGCCGCACCGCTACACGATCCAGGCGCAGGGCATCAACGGCCTGCAGGTCTCGACTGCCAGCCAGGACATCGCGGCCGCCCCGCTGCAGACCATCGATATTCCGGTGAGCCTGACGGCCGACCCGGCCGAGCTGAAGGGCCGTTCGATCGCGGTGACGTTCACCATTCAGGCCACCGACGATCCGCGCATCCGCAACGAAGTCGCCACCAAATTCTTCAACAGGTGATTGCCATGACGAATCCTTCCCTGCACGCCAAGCCCTGGTATCGCGAACCCTGGCCGTGGTTCCTCATGAGCCTGCCCGCCACCGCGGTCGTCGCCGGGCTCACCACCGCGTGGATCGCCGTCCAAAGCGCCGACGGCCTGGTGGTGGGGGATTATTACAAGGAAGGGCTCGCCATCAACCAGACGCTGGAACGCGACGACGCGGCGCACGCGCTGGGGCTCACGGCCACCCTGAAAAGCGAGGATGGCGCGATGACGCTGACTCTGGCCGGGCACCTGAAGGCGTATCCCGAGGAGCTGATCCTCACCCTGGCGCATCCGACCCACCAGGGCATGGACCATACGCTCACCCTGCATCATGCAGGCGGCGGCCACTATCGCGCCGCGCTTCCCGCCATGCCGGCGGGCAAGTGGCACGCGCAACTGATCGACGCCGCATCCACCTGGCGCCTCGCCGGCGTGCTGCATTCCCCGTTCCAGCAAGCTGTCACCTTGTCATCCGACGACAGCATCGTTCATCAATCAAAGGGAGACTGAAATGGACGTCGTACTCAACCTGCTGTTTAGCAGCCCGATCGGCCTGCTGAGCCTGTTTACCATCCTCTTCATCATCGGCATGGCGATCTACCTGATGGTCTGGTACAAGCGCAAGATGAACAACCCCGAAGAATGACGCCCATCCAGACGAGGAGCACGCCATGATGCAGCGCCTGATCCACATCCTGTGGCCGTCCTTCCTTGTCGCCGGCGTGGCCGACATCCTCTTCACCACGCTGTTCGACCCGCTGCAGATCATGTATCACGGCGAGGCGGTGATCGAACAGCGCCTCGCCGCCTATACCATCGGCTTCTTCGTGTTCTGGCTGCTGGGCATTGCGTCCAGCGCCATGACCTGCTATTTCCAGCGCGGCGCGGACGAAATCAACCGCTGCCCGCTGCCGCCGCGCAAGCGGCCCGAAGGCTGTCCCAAGCGCGACGACGGAACAGGCTGCTGCTGACTTCCGGAACTCTGCGGCCTTGTGCCATGCGGCAAGGCCATACCGGAGTCAGGCAGTGCGTGAATAACGGGGCTGCGTGCCGGCGTTTTCCTTCAGGTAGCGGTCGAAGCACATGCCGATGTTGCGCAGGAACAGCCGCCCGCGCGGCGTGACGCTGATCCGGTCAGTCGCAACCGTGACCAGACCGTCGTCGGCGAGCGGGCACAGATCGCTCAGCGCATCAGCGAAATAGTCGGTGAAAACGATGCTCCACTCCCGCCCGAAGGCGGCGAAATCGAGTTCCAGATCGCACATCACCCGGGTGATCGCATCGCGGCGGATCTGGTCGTCGCGCGTGAGCCTGAGGCCGCGCTCGACGGCCAGGCCGGTCGCTGCGATGCGCTCCTGGTAGCGCTTGAGATTCTTGTCGTTCTGCATGTACACGTCAGCCGTCTGGCTGATGCTGGACACGCCGAACGCCAGGATGTCGCTGTCCTTGTGCGTGGTGTAGCCCTGGAAATTTCGCCATAGCGTCTTGTTCTGCTGCGCGCGCACCAGTTCGTCGTCCGGCCGGGCAAAGTGGTCGAGGCCGATATTGACGTAGCCCACCGCGCCCAGCATCTCGTTCACCGCCTGCTGTAGGCCCAGACGCGTCGCTGAATCCGGCAGGTCCTCTTCCTTGATCAGGCGCTGATGCTTCTTCAGCCATGGCACGTGGGCGTACGCAAACACCGCCAGGCGATCCGGCGACCACTCGGTGACCTGTTCCAGCGTGCGGCGGAAGCTGGCGACCGTCTGCTTCGGCAGTCCCACGATCAGGTCCAGATTGATGCTGGAAAAACCCAGCTCGCGCGACCAGTCGAGCACCTGCTGGATCAGGGTCTGCGACTGGATGCGGTTGACGGCCTGCTGCACCGCAGGATCCATGTCCTGTACGCCGAACGAGACGCGATTGAAGCCGGATTCGCGCAAGGCCACCAGATGCTCGCGCGTCAGTTCGCGCGGGTCGATCTCGCAGCTGATCTCGGCATCAGCTGCCAGGGTGAAATGCTGGCGCATCATCCCCATCAGGCGGCGAATATCGCCGGGATTCAGGTAGGTGGGCGTGCCGCCGCCCCAGTGCAGCTGGTGGACCGTTCGCGTCGGATCCACCTGTTGCGCCGTGCGCGCCATTTCCTGGTCGAGATAGGCCAGGTAGGGCTGGGTCTTGCTGTAGTCGCGCGTCGCCACCATGTTGCAGCCGCAAAAGTGGCAGAGCGTGTCGCAGAATGGAATGTGGGCGTACAACGACAGCCCGCGGTCGGCGGGCGCCGCGGTCAGTTCCTGAATCCAGTCCGCCTCGGTGAAGTCGGTATGGAAGTACGGCGCAGTCGGGTAGGACGTGTAGCGTGGGCCGGGTACGCTGTATTTCTGGAGCAGCTCCAGAGTGGTCGAGGTCATGGTGAGCCCCACATCAGATAACGCTGTCCTTTTATCATAGCGCAGGCACGAAATCCAGCACCCCCGGCTGGGGCGCCCGCCGGGTTTTGCGGTAAAGTTCGGGCTGACAAAGCCGATGGTCAGTATGCGTACATGCCCGGAAACCCCATGTCATCCTCTCCGCCGTTGCCTCTCGTCCGCTTCCTGCTGCTGCTCGCGCTGATGTTCGGTACCGCAGCCGTCCGCGCCGACGACGCCTCCGATCTGGCGCAAAAGGTCTTCGACCGCCCCAATGGACGCGACCTCACCACGCTTGGCCGCATGGTGCTCACCGAGAAAGGCCGCGCACCGCGCATCCGCGAACTGGTCACCTATCGCCTCGACAGGGCGCGCGGCGAAACCGCCAACCTGATCCGCTTTCTCGACCCGGAAGATATCGCGGGAACCGGCCTGCTCAGCATCGACAAGGCCGATGGCAGCACCGACCAGTGGCTGTACCTGCCCGCGCTCGACCGGGTGCGGCGCATTTCCAGCGAACGCAAGGGCGGGCGCTTCGTCGGTTCCGATCTCTATTTCGAGGACCTGCAGGAACGCAAGCCGTCGAAGGACCGCCATCGCCTGCTCGGCAGGCAGCTCGAAAACGGCATCCTCTGCGACGTGCTCGAGAGCATCCCGCTCGATCCCGACGACTCGGTGTACAAAAAGCGCATCAGCTGGATCGACCCTGCCACCGCGATTCCGCAGCGCGTGGACTATTTCGAGCAGAACGGCAACACACCCAGCAAGCGCTGGCTGCTGCGCAGCAAAAAGCGCACCCAGGGCTACTGGACGCTCACCGACAGCCGCATGATCGACCTGGAAAACGGGCACGAAACCCGGCTGGTGATCGATACGGCGCTGTACGACCAGAAGCTGCCTGCCAAACTCTTCACCTCGCAAGCCCTTGCCGACGAAAGCCTGGAATCGGAATACCGCCCATGAAAAACCTGTTGCTGACCCTGAGCCTGTCGCTCGCCGCCCTGCCTGTGCTCATCCCTGCCACCGCACATGCCGCCGACGAGCTGCCGCCGCCGCGCGCCATTGCCCAGGATGCGCCGGACGACCTGCCGCCGCCCCGCACCGCGACGCGCAAGCCGCGTCCGCTGCACGCCGAGGCGGCGCCTGTCGACGCCGCGCCTGCCGCGGGCGCAGCCGCTGCAGAGGCCGATCTGCCGCCCCCCCCTGTCCGCAGTCGCAAGCCGAGGGCACACGGCTTCCAGCCCACGTTCAAGGTCGGCATCGATGACCTGCTGCTGGAGGCAGGCAGCCTGCCCGACGCACCCGAGGCCGACACCTATTCCACCCTGCGCACCAGCGCCTACGTCCTGTGGCAGCCCAGTCTCAACTGGGAGTTCCGCGCCGGGGCGCGACTCGACGGCATGACGCAGGACGGCGGCCTGGCCAGCCATCGCGAACTGCTGGCCGACTATGGCGACACCTATGTCCGCTACCGCAGCGGCGACACCCGCCTGACGCTTGGCGCGCAGACCATCATCTGGGGACGTGTCGACGAAATCCCGCTGGCCGACCGCGTCAGCCGGGTCGACCTGAGCCGCTTTGTCCTCGACGACCTGGCCGATCGCCGCCGCGCACAACCTGCGGCACGCTGGGAGCAGAATTTCGGCGACTACAAGCTGGATGCGGTGTGGCTGCCGGTGTTCCGCGCCGCGCAACTGCCGGACGCGGCCAGCATCTGGAGCCCGGTCAACCGCACCACCGGCCGGATCATCGGCATCGATCCGGCGCTCACCACGCCCTGGTTGAGTGCCGCGCGCATCGACGAGGACGAGCATGGCAGCGGCGGCGGCGCCCTGCGACTCACCAAGACCGGAGATCCTTTCGATTTCGGCGTGACGCTGGCACGCACCCGGCAGTCGCTGCCGTATTACCGGCTCGACCTCGCCGCGCTCAGGCTCACCGCCGTGCATCCGTTCAACACCTTCGCCGGTGCCGACATGGAACTCGAGCACAACGGCCTCACCTGGCGCATGGAAGCCGGCTATACGGATAACGTGCCGGTGACCCTGCCCACCACGGCGATGGACACCACGCATTCGCTCGACTGGATAGGCGCCCTGGAATTCTTCCCCGGCGGCGCCGACACCCGCATCAACCTGCAACTGGTCGCGCACGCCCTGCAGACCGATCGCAGCATCCTCGAACTGAAGGAGTATTACGGCGCCAATGGCGAGGTCGAAACGAGCTTCGGCCAGGGACGCTGGAAAGCGGGGATGCGTTTTGCCAGCGGCTTCAACGTGCGCGACGTCTACCTCAGCCCCAAGCTCAGCTACGTGGGCTGGGAGCCGTACGAACTCTACGTCGCCGCGCATTACTTCGACGGCGAAGCCCGCACCCTGGGAGGCTTCCACCAGGATCATTCGCTGATCACGCTGGGCCTGCGTACCAAGTTCTGATCGGGACCGGCGCATGAAGCAGCTGAAACCCTGGCTCGATGGCCGCCGCATGCTGCCGCCCTGGCTGGCACTGGCCATCCTGCTCGGGATCCAGCTGATCTCGATACCGTTCCTGCTGAAGCTGCATTTCAACAACGCACCGGACATCTACTCGCCGCCCGATTCACCCACCATCCTGCTGCGCGAGTCGCTGTTCAAGGAATTCCCAAACGACGAAGCCGTCATCGCCCTGTTCGAGGGCGACAACCTGTACACCCCGGCGTTTCTCGCCGCACTCGACCGCACCGCGAAAAAAATGGCGACGCTTCCCGGTGTCGACCGGGTACTGACGCTGACCACGGTGGAGCACGTCGACGCAACCGACGACGGTTTCGCGGTATCCCTGCTGGTCGACCCGAAACATTTGGCCGAGCGCACGCCAGCACAATGGAAGGCCCGCGTGCTCGGAGATCCCATTGCTCCCGGACTGATCGCCTCGCGCGATGGCCGTGCCGTGGCGCTGGTGGTGCGCCCGAAATTCCTGAAGGAAAGCCTCGCCCGCCGCGACATCGAGAACGCGCTCGAGTCGACCATCTCCGCCGAGAAGCTTGATGCCTATCACACCGCCACCGCCGGCACGGTGGCGCAGACAGTCGCCGAATTGCGTTCACTCTGGCGCGACAGTGCGATCTTCATTCCGCTCACCTTCGTCATCGGCATGGCACTGTTGTGGTGGGTCGTCGGTCGCATACGCCCGGTCGTGATAGGCGCGCTGGCCATGGGCATGGTGGTGTCGGCCAGCGTGGCCGGGCTGGTGGTATTCGACCAGCCCTACACCCCGATCACCGCGATGATCCCCACCCTGATGGCGGCCTATACCACCGCCACGCTGCTGCACCTGTACGCCGCCATCCAGCGCGGCCGCATCGCGCTGCTGCCGCGCCGTCAACGCATCGCCCGCGCGCTGAAGGAAACCTTCGTGCCCGGCCTGTTCAACATCCTGACCACCGGCGCGGGAATGCTGAGCATGCTGTGGGTGAACATTCCCCCGGTCCAGACATTTGGCCTGTCGGGTGCCATCGGCACGCTCATGGTGTTCCTCGTGGTCTTCATCCTGGTGCCACCCATCCTGCTGAAGTGGGATACGCCGCGCTGGCCGCGCCGCCGTTCGGGCCTGGCGCATGCCCGCCGGATCGCGGCTGTGGTGGCCGTATTCAGCCTGAGGCACGCTAAAGCCGTGCTGATCACCACCGTACTGCTGGTGCTGGCAAGCATTCCGCTGGTGATGCAGGTCAAGGTCGAATCCAACATCCTCGAATTCTTCGCGCCCGACCACCCTCTCAGCCGCGGCACCGCACGGGTCGAAAGCAAGCTGTCTGGCGTCACCGGGCTGGAAATCGTCCTCACCGGCGAGGGGCGCGACAGCCTGAAAGACCCCGCCCGCCTGGCCCAGATCAAGGCCCTGCAGACCTGGCTGGAGCAGCAGCCCGAAATCGACCGCAGCCTCTCGCTGGTCAACGTGCTGGAGGAAATGAACCGGGCCTTCAGCGGCGACGCGCCCGGCGTGGATGCGCTGCCGACCAGCCGCAAGCTGGTCGAACAGCTGCTGCTCATCTACGACGGCCGGGACATGTACGAACTCGTCAACCACGAATTCCAGCGCGGCCGCATCGCGCTCAGCCTCAACGTGCACGGAGCAAACGAAACGGGCCAGGTGATCGACCGGATCCGCGCGCGCCTTGCCGCCCATCCCATCGAAGGGACGCACTACGCCATCGCCGGATTCGGCCAGTTGTTCGTGGACCAGACGGATCGCATCGTCAACGGCCAGATCAAGAGCTTCACCTCCTCCTTCCTGCAGATCCTGTTGCTGATGGCCTTCCTGTTCCGCTCGTTCAAGGCCGGCCTGATCTGCCTGATCCCCAACCTGGCGCCGCTGTTCTTCATTTTTGTGGTGATGGGCGTTACGGGCATTGCACTCGACGTCGCCACCGTGCTGATTGCCGGCATCATCCTAGGCATCACCGTGGACGACACCATTCATCTGTATCACGGTTATCTGCACCGCCTCAAGCATGGCGCCAACCCGGTGTTCGCCATCATCCGCAGCGTGGAAAGCTCGGGCCGCGCGGTGATTGCCATCTCGGTGGTGCTGATCGCGCAGTTCAGCCTCCTGGGGCTGTCCGATTACCGGCCCACGGCCCACTTCGGCACGCTGTGCGCCGTCGGCCTGTTTGCCGGTCAGGTGTTCGAATTGCTGCTGATGCCCGCGCTGCTCGGCATGCAGCTGCGCAAGCCCGGCCGGGCCGTCACGGCACGGTGAGCTTGAGTGCGCCGAACTCGTCGTTGAACAGGCCCACCTCGTCGCCCGACGCGAACTGCCAGCCTTCCAGATGGCCGAAATCGGTGCGCGACCGGGGCTCGAGGTCGAGCTTGAAACGGCGTGCCGTCGAGAGTGTGGGATTGCGCACGGCAAGGATCACGGTGAGATAGCGGTCGCTGGTGTTCTCGATTTCCGCCACCAGCCCCTTGCCCAGCATCGACGAGCGGAATCCGACCACGACCGGCAAGGCCGGCTTGGCCGCGACAGCCGCCGTCTGTGCATCGGTTTCCTTGTAGGTCAGCTGTGCCTTCAGTTGCTCGATTTCGCGCAGACTCTCGGTCAGCTGGTTGCGCGTCTCGATCAGATAGCGCTCGCTCTGCTGGCGCGTCTCGACCTCCCTGGACAAGCGACGCTTCACATCGCCCAGGTCGACGTTGAGCATGAAGGCATACAGCGCCAGACCGAACACCAGCAACAGCAGCAGGACATTCAGGCCGATCGACACGAACAGCCCGCGGCGCTTCGGCTGACCTGGCGAGGGCGTCCCCTTATCCTCGTCCATGCTCAGCCGGTGTTGCGCATCCCGGAAGCGATGGCGTTGATCGAGCGCATCAGCGGCGTCAGCCACGATTCCTGTTCGGCATCCCACACGCTCTCGGAACGGTAGCGTTTCAGCATGCGAACCTGGATGTGGTTGATGGGGTCGATGTAGGGACGGCGGCGCGACAGCGACAAGGCGAGGGACTGATTGTCTTCCAGCAGGACCTCAATCTGTGCGACCTGCATGACACCCTCCACCGTCAGCGCGAACTCGTCAGCAACCGAACGGTAGATCGTCATGGTATTGGAGTGGTCGCACAGGCGCGCGTATTCCTCGGAAATCTCCATGTCGGCCTTGGTCAGTGACATCTGCACGTTGGACAGCAGGCTGCGGAAGAACGGCCACTCGCGATACATGGTCCGCAGGTGCTCGAGCCCCGCCGGATCGGCCTCGATGAAACCTTTCAGTGCGGTGCCGATCCCGTACCATGCGGGCAGCGTATGGCGCGACTGGGCCCAGCCGAACACCCACGGGATGGCGCGTATCGACGCGAGCGAGCGATCGGCCTTCTTGCGGTGCGACGGGCGGCTGCCCATGTTGAGCAGGCCGATTTCGGTGACGGGCGTGCTCTCGTAGAAATAATCGATGAAACCCGGCATGCCGATCAGCGCGCGGTAGGCCTTCTCGCCCGACGCGGCGATATCGCTCATCCAGTCGAGGTATTCCTGCGGATAGCGCACCTCGCTCTGTGCGAGCGCCGTGGCGCTGGCCTTGAGCAGGCCGGTGACGCCCATGCCGATTTCGTAACTGGCCGTTTCGGGATTGCTGTACTTGTAATACAGCATCTCGCCCTGCTCGGTGAACTTGATTTCGCCGTTCACGGTGCCGGGCGGCTGCGACAGGATCGCCTCGTGGGTCGGGCCGCCGCCGCGACCCACCGTACCGCCTCGGCCATGGAAGAGACGGCATTCGACGCCGTAATGCTGGGTCAGCGCGATGATGGAAAGCTGCGCCTGGTAGAGATTCCAGTTCGACGCCAGGATGCCGCCGTCCTTGCACGAATCCGAGTAGCCGAGCATGACCTCCTGATGGTTGCCGTTGGCCGCCACCAGCGCGCGATACACCTTGTTCGTCAGCAACTGGTCGAGGATATCCTCGCTGCGTTGCAGGTCGTCCACCGTCTCGAACAGGGGTGCGACCTGGATACGGCAGAACCAGTCGCGGCCGTTGTGGCCGCACAGGCCAACCAGCCGCGCCAGCAGCATGACTTCCATCACGTGCGATGCGGTATGCGTCATCGAGATCACATAGGTTCCGAAGACCTCGTCGCCCACTTCGATCTGCAGCTTGGCCATGCGCCGGAACACCGCGAGCGCCTCCCGCGCCTCGTCGTCCAGTGCGCCATCGCTGATCTCGATCAGATCGATATGGCCGATCCAGGCCGCCAGCCGCTGCAACCGATCGGCCTCGGACGCGGCGGCATAATCGAAATCGGGGTCGATCTGCTTCAGAATCGCCACCACCGTACGCGTGTGGACGGTCGATTCCTGGCGGATGTCGAGCTGCAGCAGATGGAAGCCGAAGCTCTCGACCAGCCGGATCAGCGCCTGCAAGTCATGCATGGCGACGATGCGGTCGCCGTGGCTGATCAGCGAGTCGCGCACCAGATAGAGATCGTCGAGGAAGGCCGCGGCATTCTCGTAGGCCAGATGCGAGGTGAAGCTCGGCACGTCGGCCAGGCACTGGTGGACGTAGGACAGATTGGCATCCAGTCGCGCCAGCATCATCGCCGCCATGCGGCGGTAGGGCTCGCGGCTGTAGATCTGCACCGCGGTGCCGCGGAACACCTGTTCGCCGAACTCGACCTCGTACTCGCCCAGCCGCTCCAGGAAGGCGGCCGATGGCGTGCACCAGCCGCTGCTGTGGGTAAGCGTCTGCCGCAGGTCGAGCACGCGCGCCCGGTATTCGTTTAGCGCCGCCTTCATCTGCGTGTGCACCGTCCATTCCGTGACTTCCGCCGTCACGAAGGGATTGCCGTCACGGTCGCCCCCGATCCACGAACCGAAGCGGATAAAACTCGGTACCTTGACCAGCGCGCCGCCGTCGGCGTTCACGCCAAAATGCTTGCGCAGCGCTTTCTCGAAATAGTAATACGCCTTCGGCACCGCCTCGAACAGGCTTTCCCGAACGTAATAGAGGCCATTGCGCACTTCGTCGCGTACTTCGAGCTTGGCGGTGCGCAGTTCGTCGGTGCGCCACATCACCTGGATTTCGGCAGCCAGCTGGGCTTCCAGCTCGCGCTGGTCGTTCACGCCCAGCGTGGGGCTGTAGAGCTGGTCGCAGATCAGGAACACCCGGCGCATACCCTCCATGACCGCGCGGCGGCGCGCTTCGGTCGGGTGGGCGGTAAACACCGGCGCGTAGTGCATACGGTTGACCATGTCCTGCAACGTGCCCGCCGAAACGCCCTGCGCCTTGAGATCGGCCAGGGTACGGTCGAACGAGCCCTCCCACAGCGCCATGCCGTGCGACAGCAGGCGGCGGCGGTTGCGGTGGGCGAAGCTCTCCTCCGCCACGTTGACCAGCTTGAAATAGCTGGAGAAGGCGCGCACCACCAGTTCGACCTTGGCGGCCGGCATGGCATCGATCATCGTCATCAGTTCGGTGCGGCGCTGCTGGTCCTCTTGCTGATGCAGTTCGGCAAAACCGCGGCGCAGGGTTTCCACCGCCTCGAACACGTCTTCGCCGGCGAACTGCAACAAGACCTGGCCGAGCAGCGTGCCCAGCAGCCTGACCTGCGCACGCAGATCGTCATCCGTCAGAAGGTTTTCGGGTGCATTCATGGCAGGAAATTAATGCCCGGCACAGCGGGATTGAAAACGACAAAGCCGGCTATTTTCGCATAGTCGGCGCCCATCACCCAACCGCGCGCCGCGCATTGCGGAACATCCGCAGCCACGGACCTGCGCCGGCCATGCCGTCAGGCCGCCAAGACAACTGCGCGGCGCGGTATACGCGCTCCGGATGCGGCA
Organism: uncultured Methylomonas sp.; assembly: GCA_964529085.1. GTDB lineage: Bacteria > Pseudomonadota > Gammaproteobacteria > Methylococcales > Methylomonadaceae > Methylomonas. The sequence goes on from CAZGUM010000002.1 coordinate 20,514, forward strand.
TCAGGATGCTGAAGCGGCCGTCGGCCGTGGTGAAGCCGGTCACCCCTCCGGCCGAGCCGTTGGGGTTGAGCGGATAGATCTCGGTCGGCGCGCCATGGTGGTCGACATAGCGCAGCGTCGCCACGGCCTGCACCGCATGCGCCGCCTCGCGGAAAACGACCTGCCCTTCACCGTGCGACACCACGATCGGCATCGTCGAGCCGGCCATGTCGGCGAAGAAGATCGACGGCGAGGCCAGCACCTCGACCTGCGCGAAGCGCGCCTCGAACTGTTCCGACAGGTTGCGCTCGAAGCGCGGCCAGGCGGCAGCACCGGGGATCAGGTCATGCAGCTGGCTCATCATCTGGCAACCGTTGCACACGCCCAGTGCGAAACTGTCGGCTCGCCCGAAGAACGCCGAGAATTCATCGCGGGCACGCGGATTGAACAGGATGGATTTGGCCCAGCCGCCACCCGCGCCCAATACATCGCCATAGCTGAAGCCGCCGCAGGCAACCAGTCCGCTGAAGTCGCCCAGGCTGACCCGGCCGGACAGAATGTCGCTCATATGCACGTCGACGGGCGCAAAGCCGGCGGCATCGAATGCAGCGGCCATCTCGACCTGGCCGTTGACGCCCTGCTCGCGCAGCACCGCCACGCGCGGGCGCTTGCCGCGGGCGATGAAGGGGGCGGCGATGTCGTCGTCCACATCGAAAGTCAACGCATAGCGCAGGCCCGGATCGGCAGCATCGGCGTTGCGCGCGAATTCCTGCTCGGCACACGCCGGGTTGTCGCGCAGCTTCGCCATTTCATAACTCGTACGCGCCCAGGCACGTTGCAGGTCGATGCGCGCCTCGTCGAGGATCACCCGCTCCTCGCGCAACACCCGCACGCGGTCGAGTGCATTGACCTGGCCGATGATGTAGAACTCGCCGCGCAGCCCGGCGTCGAAAAAGGCCTGCATCACGGCCTGCGTATCGCTGCGGCGGATCTGCAATACCGCACCGGCCTCCTCGTTGAACAGCACGTTGAAGATGCGCGTGGAATACCCCGGCTCGCCCAGTTTTTCCGGTTCCGGCCGGCCCTCGTCCTCGACTTCGTGGCGGATCTGGTCGAGGCACAGTTCGTCGATGTCGAGGTCCACGCCGCAGTGCCCGGCGAACGCCATCTCGGCCAGCGCAACCAGCAGGCCGCCGTCGGAGCGGTCATGGTAGGCCAGCAGTCTGCCGGCCGCGTTCAGGGCCTGCACCGTGTCGAAGAAGGCGCCCAGCGCCGCGGCCGTCGGCGCGTCCGGGCAGCGGTCGCCCACCTGCTTGTAGGCCTGGGCAAGGCTCGACCCGCCGAGACGGTTCCTGCCCAGTCCCAGATCGATCAGCACGAGATCGGTGTCACCGGCGTCGGTGCGCAGCTGCGGCGTCAGGTGCCGCATCGCATCGGGCGTGGTGGCGAAGGCGGAAATCACCAGCGAGACCGGCGACGTCACGGCCTTTTTCTCGCCACCGGCTTCCCACACGGTCTTCATGCTCATCGAGTCCTTGCCGACCGGGATGGATACACCCAGTGCCTGGCAATACTGCGAAACCGCCGCCACGGTATCGAACAGCGCCGCGTCCTCGCCGGGATGGCCGGCCGGCGCCATCCAGTTGGCCGACAGCTTGACGCTGCCCAGGCCATCGACCCGTGCGGCCGCCAGGTTGGTGATCGCCTCGACGATCGCCATGCGGCCCGACGCCGGCGCGTCGATCAGCGCCAGCGGCGCCTTCTCGCCGATGGAGAAGGCCTCGCCCTGCGTCGTCTGATAACCGGCCAGCGTGATTGCACAGTCGGCGACAGGAATCTGCCACGGGCCCACGCACTGGTCGCGCGCGGTGAGGCCGCCGACGCTGCGGTCGCCGATGGCGATCAGGAACATCTTCGACGCCACCCCCGGCAGCGACAGCACGCGATAGACCGCGTCCTTGAGGTCGATGCCTTCGAGCACCAACGGTGCAGGCACGGCCGCCTGGTGCACGACATCGCGCGTCATCTTGGGCGGCTTGCCGAGGATCACGTCCAGGCTCACGTCGACCGGGGCATTCTTGAAGTGGCTGTCGGACACCAGCAGATGGTTTTCTTCCGTGGCCTCGCCCAGCACCGCGAACGGGCAACGTTCGCGCTCGCAGATCGCGCGGAATTCTTCGAGGCGCCCTGGCGGGATCGCCAGCACATAGCGTTCCTGCGCTTCGTTGCACCAGATCTCGCGCGGCGACATGCCGGATTCTTCCGACGGCGCGGCGCGCAGCTCGAAGCGCCCGCCGCGGCCGCCGCCGTGCACCAGCTCGGGCAGCGCGTTCGACAGGCCGCCGGCGCCGACGTCGTGGATCGACAGGATCGGATTCGCCTCGCCGAGCTGCCAGCAGCGGTCGATGACTTCCTGCGCACGCCGCTCCATTTCGGGGTTGCCGCGCTGCACCGAATCGAAATCGAGATCGGCGGCGTTGGCACCGGTGTCCATCGACGAAGCCGCGCCGCCACCGAGGCCGATCAGCATGCCTGGGCCGCCCAGCTGGATCAGCAGTGTGCCGGTGGGCAGCAGCTTCTTGTCGACGTGGTCGGCGCGGATGCTGCCGACGCCGCCCGCCAGCATGATGGGCTTGTGATAGCCGCGACGCTGCCCGGCCACGGTTTCCTCGAAGGTGCGGAAATAGCCCGCCAGATTGGGACGGCCGAATTCGTTGTTGAACGCCGCCGCGCCGATCGGGCCTTCGAGCATGATCACGAGCGGGGTGACGATGCGTTCGGGCTTGCCGTACGCGTCGGTTTCCCAGGGCTGGACGTAGCCGGGAATATTCAGGTTGGAGACCGAAAACCCGCACAACCCGGCCTTGGGCTTGGAGCCGATGCCTGTCGCGCCCTCGTCGCGGATCTCGCCGCCGCTGCCGGTGGCCGCCCCCGGAAACGGCGAAATCGCCGTCGGGTGGTTGTGCGTCTCCACCTTCATCAGCACGTGGGTGAGTTCGCTGCTGTAGGCATAGCTGCCGTCGGCGCGCGGATAGAAACGCTCGATCTGCGCGCCCTCGATGACGGAGGAGTTGTCCGAGTACGCCACCACCGTGCCCTCGGGATGCGCAGCATGGGTATCACGGATCATGCCGAACAAAGACTTGGCCTGCGCTTCGCCGTCGATCACCCAGGCGGCGTTGAAGATCTTGTGGCGGCAGTGTTCGGAATTGGCCTGCGCGAACATCATCAGTTCGACATCGGTCGGATTGCGCCCGATGCGGGTGAAGTTGTCGACCAGGTAGTCGACCTCGTCGTCCGACAGGGCGAGGCCCAGCGCACGGTTGGCTGCTTCCAGCGCGTCGCGGCCGCCCGCCGTCACGTCAACCGCGGTCAGTTCGCGCGGCGCCACGTGCTGGAACAGCGCGTGCGCGGCGTCCAGCGAATCCATCACGGTTTCGGTCATGCGGTCGTGCAGCAACGGCAGCAATGCCGCCAGCGCCTGGACCGGCAGCGCGGCACCCTGTGCATCATGCAGGCGGTAGGCCACGCCGCGCTCGATGCGGCGCAACTGGGTGATCCCGCTGTTCCTGAGAATATCCGTCGCCTTGGACGACCAGGGCGAAATCGTTCCCGGACGCGGCGTGACGAGAATCTGTACGTCGTCAGCCGACGGACTCCCGGCCGGCGTGCCGTAGTCCAGTGTTTTGGCCAGCTGCTGCGCGGCCGCCGCATCCAGATCGGCCTCCAGCTCCAGGAAATGCCAGTAGCGTGCGTTCACCTCGCCCAGCGTCACGCCGAGACGGGCGGCTTCCTGGCGGATTTTTTCGAGACGAAAGGCGGACAGCGCGGCGCTGCCGGGGAGCGATACGATGGAAGACATGTGCGTCTTTGCAAACGGGCAAAGACGCTATTTTAGCCGATCGGGGCGCTTCTCCGGGCGGGCGGGCGGGCGAACGCCTGCCTGTTTCTGCCAGATTTCGAGGCACGCAAGTCCGCAGAAATGGTGGACATAGTCCTGCGCATCCGCCACTTTTACCTCATCGGCAGGAATTTCCTTCAGGCAGACTTCACAACTGAAAACCGTGCAGCTTTCCTCGTCGGTGCAATGTGCCACCAACGCACCAGCCGGGTTGCGATGACGGGTATCCATAAAACCGCTCCCCACACTACGGGACGCTTCAAGTGTAGGCAGTGGCAGTGCACATGCAAGCAAGCCGCCGTGCAGACCAGCCCGCCCGGCATCGCCCGGCGCCGCGGCCAGGGTTAAGATGCATCGAACGCACTCTTCCAGGTTCCCGCCGCATGCCGATCGCACCGCTTTCACTTGTCTCGCCGCCGCTGTTCAGCGCCGCCGATATCCGCGCAATCGACCGGAACTGGGCGAACGCCCATCCGGACAGCCCGCTGATGGACAGGGCGGGCGCAGTCGCCGCCGAACTGGCGGGCACGCTGGCCAGCGAATCGGGCGAGCCGGTCCTGATCCTCGCCGGTCCGGGCAACAACGGCGGCGACGCACTGGTCGCCGCACGCCACCTCGCAGCGCAGGGTGCGCGCGTGATCGTCGTCAGCCGCGCCGACCCTGCCCGGCTGCCGTCCGACGCCGCACGCGCCTGGGCAGCCTGGAGTGAAACCGGCGGCGCCGTCCTCGCGGACATTCCGCCGTCGCAACGATACGGCCTGGTCATCGACGGCCTGTTCGGGGTTGGCCTGGCGCGCGACATCACCGCTACGGAAGCGCACTGGGTTGCACAAGCCAATGCCATGGCCTGCCCCAGGCTGGCGCTCGACGTGCCGAGCGGGCTCGACAGCGACAGCGGAACCGTTCACGGCTGCGCCGTGCGCGCCGACCATACGCTCACGTTTCTCGGCCTCAAGCCCGGCCTGCTCACCGCCGACGGACCGGACTACGCAGGCGAACTGCATCTCGACACGCTCGGCATCGATCCGGCGATGCTGCACGCCCCGGCGGGCAACGCGCTGACCCTGCTGGAAAACCGCCATCGCCTGCCCGCGCGCGCGCGCAACAGCCACAAGGGCCTGTACGGCCACGTCGGCATCATCGGCGGCGATGCCGGCATGGTAGGCGCCAGCCTGATCGCAGGGCGCGCCGCGCTGCAGTATGGCGCGGGACGCGTCACGCTCGGTGTGCTCGACGAACGCATCGCGGTCGACTACGCCGAACCGCGGCTGATGTTTGCCGATCCGGACAGGCTGACGGCTGCGCTGTTGAGCGTGCTGGCGGTCGGCCCCGGGCTGGGCCAGAGCACGCGCGCGCATGTCCTGCTGGAAGCCGCGCTCCTGGCGCCCTGCCCGCTGGTGCTGGATGCCGACGCGCTGAACCTGCTGGCCGGCGACCCCGAGCTGGCCAGACAGGCTGCCAGCCGCATTCATCCCACCCTGCTCACGCCCCACCCCGGTGAAGCCGCGCGTCTGCTTGGCGTGGGCGGGGTGGAGATCCAGGCGAACCGCATCGAGGCGGCCCGCACGCTGAGCCAGACCTATCGCGCAGTGGTCGCGCTGAAAGGTGCGGGCACCGTCATCGCGCACCCGGACGGACGCTATGCCATCAATACCACGGGGGGCCCGTGGCTCGCCCAGGCCGGCTCCGGCGACCGTCTCACCGGCATGGCGGCCGCGCTGCTGGGCCAGGGCATGGCGGCGGGCGACGCGCTCGAAGCCGCCGTGTGGCTGCATGGCAGCGATCTTCCCTGAGCCCTACGCCTTCAGCAGCGACTGGATGATCCTGTCCAGCCCGGCCAGTGCAGCGTCGGGCGAGGCATCGAATTGCGCCCGCACGATCGCGCCGTCGATCGCCAGCGCCACCGCCTGAGCATTCTTTGCGCGCTGCCGTGATTGCGGCAGCACGGCGGCAATCGCGGCGGTCATGTCCTGTTTGTGGCTGCGCGTGATCTCGATGACGTCCGGCAGCGCACCGGCCAGTTCGCCGACGCTGTTGAGGAAGGCACAGCCGCGATAGTGCGTGTCGCGAAACCATTCCCCCATGGCAGGCACGATCGCATCGGGCCTGCCGCCATGGCGTGCCAGCGCCTCTGTGAACCACGCCATCCAGCGCGCGTGCCGATACGCCAGATACGCGCGTATCAGATCGTTCTTGCTTGGAAAGTGCCGGTAGAAGGTGACCTTGGTCACGCCGGACTCGGCAATGATGCGATCGATGCCGGTCGCACGCACGCCGCCCCGGTAGAAGAGTTCGTGCGCGGTATGCAGGATGCGCTCGCGCGCACTGGACGGCGCGTCGCCCCGATCGCCTTGGATGCTCATGCGCCCATTGTAGACAGATTAGTCTACACGGCCTAGACTGCATCGATGTAGACAGACCTGTCTACGTTTAACCAAGGAGCAGAAATGGAAAGCAAGCCGCCGCTACCTCCCTTTACCGAGGAAACCGCTGCCGCCAAGGTACGCATGGCCGAAGACGCCTGGAATTCGCGCGACCCCGCGCGCGTCTCGATGGTCTACACCGAAGATACCCGCTGGCGAAACCGCGCCGAGTTCCCGGTCGGACGCGAGAATGTCCGCCAGTTTCTCGAACGCAAATGGGCGCGCGAACTCGACTACAGGCTGATCAAGGAGTTGTGGGCCTGCACCGGTAACCGCATCGCCGTCCGCTTCGCCTACGAATGGCATGACGATTCGGGGCAGTGGTATCGCTCGTACGGCAACGAGAACTGGGAGTTCAACGAGCAGGGCTACATGATGCGTCGCTTCGCGAGCATCAACGATTTGCCCATCAAGGAATCGGAGCGCAAGTTCTTCTGGCCCCTCGGTCGCCGCCCGGACGACCACCCCGGCCTGAGCGACCTGGGGCTTTGAGACGGATCTCCAGGCGGCTTCGCCCGGAGATCAGCAGATGCGCGACTTGAGATAGCTGCCGAAGTCCTCGCTGACTTCGCTGTGCTTGAGCGCGTATTCCACCGTGGCCTGCAGGTAGCCGAGCTTGCTGCCGCAGTCGTAGCGAGTGCCGTCGAAAGCATAGGCCAGCACCTGCTGTTCCTTCAGCAGGGCGGCAATGGCGTCAGTGAGCTGCAGTTCGCCGCCGGCACCGGGCGTGAGCTGCTGGATGTGATGGAAGATGCGCGGGGTGAGGATGTAGCGACCGACCACGGCCAGGTCGGAGGGCGCATCCGCCGGCTTGGGCTTCTCGACGATGGCGTTCACCCGCGACACGCGCTCGGCCATGGGGCTGGCGTCGACGATGCCGTAGGACGCAGTTTCCTCGGGCGCGACCTGCTGCACGCCGAGCACCGAGCACTGGTAATAGTCGTATTGATCGACCATCTGCTTCATGACCGCCGGGCTGCCGTCGATCAAATCGTCGGCGAGGATGACGGCGAAGGGCTCGTTGCCTATCACCGGCTGCGCGCACAGCACGGCATGGCCGAGCCCCAGCGCTTCGGCCTGGCGGATGTAGATGAAGTTGACGCCGGCCGGGCGGATCGACTGCACCAGTTCCAGGTCACGGTTCTTGCCGCGCGCAGCCAGTTCGGTCTCCAGTTCGTAGGCCTTGTCGAAGTGATCCTCGACCGTGCGCTTGGTGCGGCTGCTGATGAAGATGATGTCGGTGATGCCGGCGTCCATCGCCTCTTCAACCGCATACTGGATCAGCGGCTTGTCGACGATGGGAAGCATTTCCTTGGGGCTGGCCTTGGTGGCCGGCAGAAACCGGGTGCCAAGTCCGGCGACTGGAAATACGGCTTTCTTTACTTGTTGCATGGCTCTTCCCTGTTCGTTCCTGGTTCAGAAATCAAAACGGTGCTGCTCGTTATCGTTGTTCGATGCCAGCAAGGACAGCAGCCCGGCCTCGTCGAGTATCGCCACGCCGAGTTCCTGCGCCTTCGCCAGCTTGCTGCCGGCTTCCTCGCCTGCCACCACATAGTCCGTTTTCTTCGACACCGATCCTGCCACCTTGCCGCCTGCAGCCTCGATCTTCTCTTTCGCCACATCGCGCGTCAGCGTCGGCAGCGTGCCGGTCAGCACCAGCGTCTTGCCCGCTAGGATACCAGCCGATGCTTGCGCGCCGGATGTTTCGGTCCAGTGTACGCCTGCGTCGCGCAGCCTGCCGACCACCTCGATGTTGTGCGGCTCGGCAAAAAACTGGACGATGGACTGCGCCACGATGGGACCGACGTCACGCACGGCCAGCAGATCGGCCTCGCTTGCGGCAAGCAGCTTGTCCAGCGAACCGAAATGCTTCGCCAGGTCCTTGGCAGTGGCCTCTCCGACATTGCGGATGCCCAGCGCGAAAATGAATCGCGCCAGCGTGGTGGCCTTGCTGGCCTCGATCGCCGCCAGCAGATTGGCCGCCGATTTCTCGGCCATGCGCTCCAGTCCGGCGAGCGTATCGAGACTCAGGCCATACACATCGGCGGGCGTGTGCACGAGGCCGCGTTCGACAAGCTGATCGACCAGCTTGTCGCCCAGCCCCTCGATATCCATCGCGCGCCGGCCCGCAAAATGCAGCAGGGCCTGCTTGCGCTGCGCCGGACAGTAGAGGCCGCCGGTGCAGCGCGCCGCCGCCTCGCCTTCCAGCCGCACCACGTGCGAGCCGCAAACGGGGCAGACGGGATAGCTTTGCAGGATGTTGAAGCGCGGCGGTTCCGGCACGGACCGCCGCTCGATCACTGCGGCGACGACTTCGGGAATGACGTCGCCGGCGCGCCGCACGATGACGGTGTCGCCTACGCGCACGTCCTTGCGATCGATCTCATCCTGATTATGTAGCGTGGCATTGGTCACCGTCACGCCGCCGACGAACACCGGTGCCAGGCGCGCCACCGGCGTCAGCGCACCGGTGCGCCCGACCTGCACGTCGATGCCGAGCACCGTGGTGAGCTGTTCCTGCGCCGGATACTTGTGCGCCACCGCCCAGCGCGGCTCGCGCGTGACGAAGCCGAGTTCGCGCTGCAGGTCGAGGCGGTTGACCTTGTAGACCACGCCGTCGATGTCGAACGGCAACTGGTCACGACGTGCCGCGATGTCGTCGTGGAAAGCGATCAGCGCCGCCGCCCCCTGTCCGGTGATGCGCTCGGCGCACACCGGCACCCCCAGCTTTTCCAGCGCGTCGAGGGTGGCGCTGTGGGTGGGCGGCAACGTCCAGCCCTGCACCTCGCCCAGGCCGTAGGCAAAGAACGACAGCGGACGCTGTGCCGCAAGCCTGGGGTCGAGCTGTCGGATGCTGCCCGCCGCGCCGTTGCGCGGATTGACCAGGGTGGGTTTGCCGGCCTCGCGCTGCTTCGCGTTGTAGCGCTCGAAATCGTCGCGCCGCATGTACACCTCGCCGCGCACCTCCAGCACGGGCGGCGGCGATCCGGCCTTCAGCCGCAGCGGGATCGCGTGGAGGGTGCGGATGTTCTGGGTGACGTCCTCGCCGGTCTCGCCGTCGCCGCGGGTGGCGGCCTGAACCAGTACGCCGTGTTCGTAGCGCAGGTTGATCGCCAGGCCGTCGAATTTCAGTTCGGCCGCATAGTCGACCGGCGGATCGCTTTCACCCAGTCCCAGTTCCTTGCGCACCCGGGCATCGAAGGACTGCGCACCGCTCGCCTCGGTATCGGTCTCGGTACGGATCGACAGCATCGGCACCACGTGGCGCACCGGTGCAAAGCCGTCGAGCGGCTTGCCGCCGACACGCCGGGTAGGCGAATCGGGGGTGGCGAGTTCGGGATGTTCGGCTTCAAGCGCCTGCAGCTCGCGGAACAGCCGGTCGTATTCCGCGTCGGGAATGGTCGGCTGGTCAAGGACATAGTACGCGTGGTTGTGTCGCTCGATCTCCTGGCGCAGTGCAGCCGCACGCGCCAGCAAGTCAGTGGACATCAGGAGAACAGACGCAGCGACCGCCGGGACCCGGATGGCACGCCGCGCGCTTCCATGCGCTCGTAAATATGCATGAGCTGGGTGCGGATCTTTTCGATGCCTGTGTCAGTCAGCGGACGCAGGTTGTCGTCCACCAGGATGCCGCCGGTTTCATTGGCAAGCCTGCGGCCGAACGAGACCATGCCGTCGAACACTTTCAGGCCGTCCGGCACGCGCGGCACGTCGAACTGCAGGGTGACGCCCTGTGAGGTCTGGCCCTCAACCGCCTCGACCGCAAACGGCTCGGCATCGTGGTTGCAGAGGGCGTAAAGCGGCTCGCCGCGGCTGTCGAGCAGCTGGAACACGCCGTCCCCGCCCAACACCATGCCGCTGCTTTCCGCCTCGCGCACGATACGCGTCAGGTTCACCGCACCCTCGCCGCGTGCCACCACGTTGAGGCCGATGAGGACATCGACATCGACGCAGAAACGATCGATGGCCTGGGCACGCTCGAGCGCATCGACCATATCGTCGCAGGCGATGCGCAGGCCGTGCGTCTGGGCCATCGTTTGCAGCATGTCGCACAGGGCGACGAGCTGCTCCTCCTGCACCGCACCGTTGCGGTCGGCCAGCTGCATGGTGACCGCCACCTGCTGATAGCGCGCGTCGCGCCACGGCTGAACCTCTTCCCATGCCGTCGCCCCGACCGGCAGGCCGAGCCAGCGTACCGCCTTGCCCAGTGTCCTAGTCTGATTGCAGGCATCGGCGAACACTCCCGCCATCGCGCCATCGCAGCCGATACGTGCACGGTATTCGATCAGTTCGTCGTAGGGGACCGGCGATGCGGGGGGCGAACTCGCGGGACGTCGATCGGCGGAGGCAGGACGCATGGCTGCCTCTGGTTCAACTGGCGCAACATCCGCCTCCGCCGACGGCAGGCCGGCATCGTGCGGCTCTTGGAGAAGGGGCTCGCCATCACCATCGAAATCCGCTTCCCGCATGACCGGTTCGACCCGTTCATGCGCAGTACGGGGCATGGCGTCCTCCTGCATCAATGCATCGGCCACCGGCATTTGAAAGGCCGCATTCGCCTGCTTGCGAAAGCGGCGCTCCTGGGCCCAGTTGAATATCAGCACTGCCGCCACGACAGCCACACCGACGATCAACAAGCCGATTTGCAAATCACTCATTCGTTTTTCCCGACTGAACGGATTGGGCAGGCACGATCCGGACGAACCATTCATCCGGTGCCACCATGCCCAGATCATTGCGCGCGCGTTCTTCAATCGCATCGCGTCCCTGCTTGAGGTCGTTAAGCTCGGCCAGCAGGCTTGCATTGCGGCTTTCCAGACGCTGATTCAGTGCCAGCTGGACATCGATTTTCTGCGCACCCTCGCGCACCCTCAGCCAGCCGCCCTCGCCCAGCCAAAGCGGATATTGCAGCAGTGCGACCGCGATGACCAGCACCCAGGTCAGCCCCTGGCTGCGGATGCGCGCGGCCAGCCTGGCTGCGGAAAAATCAGCCGCGCTGGCGGAAAGCATCGCGTCCGGGGTAGCTCGCCGTGTCGCCGAGTTCTTCCTCGATGCGCAGCAGCTGGTTGTACTTGGCCATGCGGTCGGAACGCGACAGCGAGCCGGTCTTGATCTGGCGCGCGTTGGTCGCGACCGCCAGGTCAGCGATCGTGGTGTCCTCGGTCTCGCCCGAACGGTGCGAAATCACCGACGTATAGCCTGCCTGCTTGGCCATCTCGATCGCCTGGAAGGTTTCCGACAGGGTGCCGATCTGGTTGACCTTGATCAGGATCGAATTGGCGATGCCTTTTTCGATGCCTTCCTTCAGGATCTTGGTATTGGTCACGAAGAGATCGTCGCCCACCAGCTGCACGCGCTTGCCGAGCTTGTCGGTCAGCAGCTTCCAGCCGTCCCAGTCGCCCTCGGCCATGCCGTCCTCGATGCTGATGACGGGATATTTGTCGCACCAGGCCGCCAGATAGTCGGTCAGTTCGGCTGAAGTCAGCTGCAGGCCTTCGGACTCGAGGTGGTAGCGGCCGTCCTTGTGGAACTCGGATGCGGCGCAGTCGACGCCGATGGCGACGTCGATGCCGGGCTGCAGGCCGGCTTTCTCGATCGCCTGCACGATCAGCTTCAGCGCCGCCTCGTGCGACGCCAGGTTGGGCGCAAAGCCGCCTTCGTCACCCACGGTCGTCGCCATGCCCGCGTCGTCCAGCAGCTTCTTCAGCGCGTGAAAAACTTCGGCGCCGTAGCGCAGCGCTTCGCGGAAGCTCGGCGCGCCGACCGGGATGATCATGAATTCCTGCATGTCGATGTTGTTGTTGGCGTGCGCGCCGCCGTTGATGATGTTCATCATCGGAACCGGCATCGCCATCGGTGCGGCACCGCCAAGATAACGGTACAGCGGCAGCCCGGCCTGCTCGGCGGCGGCGCGGGCGCACGCCATCGACACCGCCAGCAGCGCATTGGCGCCAAGACGCGACTTGTTCTCGGTGCCGTCCAGGTCGATCATGGTCTGGTCGATGAACGCCTGGTCTTCGACATCCAGCCCGATGATGGCTTCGCAGATTTCGGTATTGACGTGCTCGACGGCCTTCAGCACGCCCTTGCCGAGGTAGCGCGACTTGTCGCCGTCACGCAGTTCGATCGCCTCGCGGCTGCCGGTCGATGCGCCCGAGGGCACGGCGGCGCGCCCCAGCACGCCGGATTCCAGCAGGACATCGACTTCGACAGTGGGATTGCCGCGGGAATCGAGAATTTCCCGGGCGATGACATCAATAATTGCGCTCACTTGCTTTTCCTTAATTCATATCCCCGCGTCCTTCGCGGATCAGGTTTTCATCAACTTGTGTTCAATAAACCCGCGCTGTTTCACCAGCGCGTCGATTTCCTTCAGCGTTTCCAGCAGTTCCTTCATCATGCCGAGCGGCCACGCGTTGGGGCCGTCGGACAGGGCCTTTTCCGGGTTCGGGTGCGTCTCGGCGAACACGCCTGCCACGCCAGTGGCCACCGCGGCACGCGCCAGAACCGGCACGAACTCGCGCTGGCCGCCGCTCGACGTACCCTGCCCGCCCGGCTGCTGCACCGAGTGGGTGGCGTCGAACACGACCGGACAGCCAGTGCCGCGCATGATCGCCAGGCCGCGCATATCGGACACCAGCGTGTTGTAGCCGAAACTCACACCACGCTCGCATACCATGATCTGCTCGTTGCCGACCGCGCGCGCCTTGTCGACCACGTTCTGCATGTCCCACGGCGCGAGGAACTGGCCTTTCTTGATGTTGACCGGCCGACCGGCGCGCGCGACGTTCTGGATGAAGTTGGTCTGGCGACACAGGAAGGCCGGCGTCTGCAGGACGTCGACCACCGCCGCCACTTCGTTCAGCGGCGTGTCCTCGTGCACGTCGGTCAGTACCGGCACGCCGATCTTCGCCTTCACGTCCGACAGGATGCGCAGGCCCTCCTCCAGGCCGAGCCCCCGGAAGGACTGGGTCGACGAGCGGTTGGCCTTGTCGAAGGACGATTTGTAAATGAACGGAATATCCAGCGACGCGCACAGTTCCTTCAGCTGTCCGGCGGTGTCCATTGCCAGCTGTTCGGATTCGATCACGCAGGGACCGGAAATCAGGAACAGCGGCTGATCGAGCCCGGCCTCGAAGTGACACAGCTTCATTTGGCGTGCTCCTGTTGACGCGCCAGCGCAGCTTGCACGAACGCAATGAACAAGGGATGGCCGTTGCGCGGGTTGCTGGTGAACTCGGGGTGGAACTGGCAGCCGACGAACCAGGGATGCACCGAGGTGGGCAGCTCGACCATTTCGCACAGGTCGGTGCCTGGCGCGCGCCCGGCGACGACGAGGCCCTTGGCTTCGAGTTCGGCCAGCAGGGTATTGTTGACTTCGTAGCGATGGCGGTGGCGCTCGACGATGCTGGCCGCGCCGTAGATCTCGCGTGCCAGCGTGCCCTCCTTGAGTTCGCACGGCTGGCCGCCGAGGCGCATGGTGCCGCCCAGGTCGGATTGCTCGCTGCGTTTCTCGACCTGGCCGCCGCGATCCAGCCATTCGGTAATGAGGCCGATCACCGGGTGCGTGGTGGCCGGCTCGAACTCGGTCGACTGCGCGTCCGCCATGCCGGCGACGTCGCGCGCGAACTCGACCACCGCGAGCTGCATGCCGAGGCAAATGCCCAGGTACGGCACCTTGTTCTCGCGCGCGTAGCGGATAGCTGCGATCTTGCCTTCGACGCCGCGCTTGCCGAAGCCGCCGGGCACCAGGATCGCGTCCATGTCCTTGAGGCAGTCGATGCCGTTTTTCTCGATCTGCTCGGAGTCGATGTAATGAATCTTCACCTTGCTGCGGGTATGCATGCCGGCATGGATCATCGCTTCCGACAGCGATTTGTACGATTCGGTGAGATCGACGTATTTGCCGACGAAGGCGATGTTGACGGTGTGCTGCGGGTTCTCCAGCGAATGCACCAGATTTTTCCATACGCTCAAATCGGCCGCGCGCGCCAGGATGTTCAGCTTGTGGCAGACGATCTCGTCGAGCATCTGGTCATGCAGCATCGCCGGGATCTTGTAGATCGAATCGGCGTCCAGCACCTGGATCACCGCTTCGGGCCGCACGTTGGTGAAGAGCGCAATTTTCCGCCGTTCATCGACCGGAATTTCACGGTCGGCACGGCACAGCAGGATGTCGGGCTGGATGCCGATCTCGCGCAGTTCCTTGACGCTGTGCTGGGTCGGCTTGGTCTTCAGTTCGCCCGCAGTGGGAATGTAGGGCAGCAGGGTCAGGTGGATGAAGCAGGTGTTTTCCGGGCCATCCTCGAAGCCCATCTGGCGGATCGCTTCCAGGAAGGGCAGCGATTCGATGTCGCCCACCGTACCGCCGATTTCCACCATCGCCACGTCCGCGCCCTTGGCGCCTTCGCGGATGGAATGCTTGATTTCATCGGTTATGTGCGGGATGACCTGCACGGTGCCGCCGAGGTAGTCGCCGCGGCGCTCCTTGTCGATCACCGACTTGTAGATCTGTCCGGTGGTGAAATTGTTGCGCTTGCTCATCCGGGCGCTGGAAAAGCGCTCGTAATGGCCCAGGTCGAGGTCGGTTTCCGCGCCGTCGTCGGTGACGAACACCTCGCCGTGCTGGAACGGGCTCATGGTGCCGGGATCGACGTTGATGTACGGATCGAGCTTTAACAGGGTGACACGGATACCGCGCGATTCGAGCAGCGCAGCGAGCGAGGCGGAGGCGATCCCTTTCCCGAGGGAAGAAACCACTCCGCCGGTGACAAACACATACTTCGTCATTTTATAAGCGGGGGCGGGTGATGGCGGATTCTACTCCATCGCGGGTGACGGCTCAATGACGGACCGGCTCAATGACTTGCCAGGCGCCGCCAGGTCGCCGCCACCGTGTCGGGATTGAGCGAAATCGAGCCGATCCCCTGTTCGACCAGCCAGTCGGCCAGATCGGGATGGTCGCTTGGCCCCTGGCCGCAGATGCCGACGTATTTGTCCAGCCGCCTGCAGACGGCGATGGCTTCGGCCAGCAGCTTCTTCACCGCCGGGTTGCGCTCGTCGAAGCCGCCGGCCACCAGGCCGGAATCGCGGTCGATTCCCAACGTCAGCTGGGTGAGGTCGTTGCTGCCGATGGAAAAGCCGTCGACATACTGCAGGAAATCCTCGGCCAGGAGCACGTTGGACGGGATCTCGCACATCATGATCAGCCGCAGGCCGTTCTCGCCGCGCTTCAGGCCGTTATCGGCCAGCAGCCCGGCCACTGCCGCGCATTCCTCCACCGTGCGCACGAAGGGGATCATGACCTCGACGCTGGAAAAGCCCAGCGTCTCGCGCACCTTCTTCAGCGCCTGGCATTCCAGCTCGAACGCAGGACGGAACATCTTCGACACGTAACGCGCCGCGCCGCGCAGCCCCAGCATGGGGTTTTCCTCCTTCGGCTCGTAGCGTTCGCCGCCCACGAGGTTGGCGTATTCGTTGGACTTGAAATCCGACATGCGAACGATCACCGGCCGCGGCCAGAACGCGGCCGCCAGCGTGGCGATGCCCTCGGCGAGCTTGTCCACATAGAAGGACACCGGGTCGGCATAGCCGGCCGTGCGCCGGTCGATCTCGTCGCGCAGGTCCGGCGTCTGGCCGGCATAGTCGAGCAGCGCCAGAGGGTGCACGCCGATCATGCGGGCAATGATGAACTCCAGCCGCGCGAGACCGATGCCGTGATTGGGTATCTGGGCGAACTCGAAGGCCCGCTCGGGGTTGCCGACGTTCATCATCAGCTTGACCGGCGGCTCGGCCAAGGTTTCGCTTGCCAGCGTCTCCACCTCGAACGCCAGCTTGCCGGCATAGACTTTGCCGGTGTCGCCCTCGGCGCACGACACGGTCACCAGTTCGTCGTCCTTCAGCACCGTGGTCGCATTGCCGGCGCCGACCACCGCGGGAATACCCAGTTCGCGCGCGACGATGGCGGCGTGGCAGGTGCGCCCGCCGCGGTTGGTGACGATGGCCGCCGCACGCTTCATCACCGGTTCCCAGTCGGGGTCGGTCATGTCGGTGACCAGGATGTCGCCCGGCTGCACGCGGTTCATTTCCGCCGGACTGGCGATCAGCCGCACGGCGCCGGCGCCGATCTTCTGGCCGATCGCGCGTCCGCTGATACGCACTTCGCCCGTGCCTTTCAGGACATAGCGCTCGATATTGCCGGCACTGCGCGCCTTCACGGTTTCCGGGCGTGCCTGCACGATGAACAGTTCGCCGGTCTCGCCGTCCTTCGCCCATTCCACGTCCATCGGGCGGCCGTAATGCTGCTCGATCTGCATCGCCTGGCGGGCCAGTTCCAGCACCTCGGTGTCGTTCAGCGCGAACTTGCTCCGCAGGTCGGGGGGGGTGTCCTCGATCACGGTCGCGCCGTCGCGCCACACCATGCGGGTGGCTTTTTCACCGAGTTCGCGCCGCACCACCGCGGGAAAGCCCTGCGCCAGCATCGGCTTGTGCACGTAGAACTCGTCCGGATTCACCGATCCCTGCACCACCGTCTCGCCCAGGCCGTAGGCCGCGGTGATGAACACGACGTCGCGGAATCCGGATTCGGTATCCAGGGTGAACAGCACGCCTGAGCAGGCGATGTCGGAACGCACCATGCGCTGGATGCCGGCGGACAGCGCCACCCCGGCATGGGCAAAGCCATGGTGCACACGGTAGGCGATCGCCCGATCGTTATAGAGCGAAGCGAACACCTTTTTCACGTACAGCAGCAGCGCATCCGCGCCCTGCACGTGCAGATAGGTTTCCTGCTGGCCGGCGAACGAGGCATCGGGCAGATCCTCGGCCGTGGCCGACGAGCGCACCGCCACCGACACGTTGTCGCCGAGCGCCGCATATGACGTACGCAGGCCTGCCTCCAGCGTGGGTGGCAGACTGGCGGCCTCCACCCAGGCACGGATCTCCGCGCCGGCCTGCGCCAGCGCCGTCACATCCGCGACGTCGAGTGCCGCCAGGCGTGCGTCGATACGCGCGCGCAGGTCGTTGTGATCGAGAAAGTCCCAGAATGCCTGGGACGTGGTGGCAAAACCGCCCGGCACCTTGACCCCTGCGCCGGACAGATGGCGGATCATCTCGCCGAGCGACGCATTCTTGCCGCCCACCAGGGGCACATCCGCCATCGACAGGGCATCCAGCGGCACAATATAGTCAGCAGACATAGGTGAACTCCATGAACAATTACAGCGTTTTTTGCGTCTCCGACCACACCGGGGTGACGGTCGAGTCCGTCGCCAAAAGCGTACTGGCGCAGTTTCCTCGGCTTGAGTTTAGCCTGATTACGCTGCCCTTCGTCGACAGCGCGGAGAAAGCCCACGCCGCCGCGGCGCGCATTGCCGCCACACCCCGCGCGCTGACGTTCTCCACCCTGACCGACCCCGCGCTGCGCACGCCGTTCCGCCAGGCCGGCCTCAATCTGTTCGACGTGTTCGACCTGATCGCCCCGGCCGTCGAAGCGGCGCTCGGCCAGATCGCCACCCCCAGCGGCGGGCATACCCACGGCATGGCACCCGACTACGAGGCACGCATGGACGCCGTCAACTTTGCGCTCAATCTGGACGACGGCCTCAACCCCGAACGGCTCGGCCAGGCCGATCTGGTCCTGGTCGGCGTCTCGCGCGTCGGCAAAACCCCCACCGCGCTTTATCTGGCCCTGCAATATGGCCTGCGCGCCGCCAACTACCCGCTCACGCCGGACGATCTCGAACAGGACGACCTGCCGCCCTGCCTGAAAGCCCACCTGCCCAGGCTGCGCGGCCTCACCCTGTCGCCCGAGCGTCTGGCCGCCATCCGCCAGGCACGCTACCCTGACAGCCGCTACGCCAGCCTGGCGCAATGCCGCATGGAGCTCGAGGCAGCCGAGACTTTCTTCACGCGCCACGCGCTCCCCGTCGTCGACACCACCCGCATGTCGGTGGAGGAAATCGCCGCGCGCCTGCGGCAATCCTGAACTTCGGCACCCGGGCCTGGCAACCCGCCCTCAAGTTTTCTGTCATTCGCCCGATTGAACAGACGACCGGCGCCGGTTCGTGCACAGTCCGGCCCGCTTATTGCCCAACCCCAGGAGTTCCCCCGATGTATTGCCTCTGTCTGCGCATCTGTTCATACGCCACGAAGGTGCCGGCCTGTCCGCCCCGGCCTACTCCACAGCACTGACGGCCGGTTCGGCGTGTTCCCCCCCGCAAAAACGGGAATCAGCGCAAGCCGGTTCCTTGTCCCTGCTTGCGCATGCGAACGCACGATGCGCGGCGGCCCGGCTCGGCCGGACAATCCGTATCCGCATGCAGGCCATGTTTTTTCCGTTTTCCGCATGGAAAGCCGGCAGCTTGAACACCCTGGCCGCTAACCCCGACAGCACGTCTGCGCCAGCAGCGGACCACTCCGCGCTTCCCGCGGCCTGGCGGCGCGTTCTGCTGGCAGGATTTGTCGCGCAATTGCTGCTGATCCTGTTCGTCACCACCCTCGGCCTGCAGCAGCTCCGGATGACTGCCGACGCGCTCAGCACGGTTGTCGATGTCCACATGCGCAAGCTGAACCTCACCAAGACGATGATGGCCGCCGCACGCGAGCGCACGCTCTGCCTGTTCAGGCTGTCCACGAGTCACGATCCGTTCGAGCGCGATGACCTGTTCATCCAGTTCAACCAGCACGGCGCGGAGTTCGCCGATGCACGCATGGCGCTGCTAAACATGCCGCTGAGTGCGCGCGAACGCGAACTCATTGCCTTGCAGGGGCACCTGACCGGCATCGCCCGACCGATGCAGGATCAGCTCGTCGAGGGGCTGCACAGCGATTCAGACCGGAAAGCCGAAGAGCAGCTTCTCGGCAGCGCCATCCCGGCCCAGAACAATGTTCTCGACGTGCTCTCGCTGCTCGACGCCGAGACGCAGCAACTCGCCCGGGAAGCCAGCCGCAAGGCGTACCTGGCTCACGACGTGGCGCGATTCTGGATGTCGCTCCTGTCCGGAATCGCCCTGTTGCTGGCCATCTTCGTCGCAGCAGCAGTCATGATCCACACCAGGCGGGCCGGCCGCGAACGCCAGCACCTTGCCACGCACGATGCCCTCACCGGCCTGCCCAACCGCATGCTGTTCATGGATCGTCTGGGCCAGTCGCTGGCGCGCGCCCAACGCCGCAATATGCTGGTAGGCGTGATATTCATCGACCTGGACCACTTCAAGCGCGTCAACGACACCCTCGGGCACGCCGGCGGCGATGCGCTCATTTGCGAGACCGCCCGGCGCCTGCGAGCGGCCACGCGCGCCGAGGATATCGTGGCCAGGCTGGACGGCGACGAATTCGGCATGGCCATCGAAGCCACCCGGATCGGCCACATCCTGCAAACCGTGGAAAAGATTCTCGGGGCTGCGAGCGGGTCCTACCGGATCGCCGGACGCGAGATCTTCTCCAGCTGCAGCATCGGCGTCAGCGTTTATCCGAATGACGGCAGGAACGGCAGCAGTCTGCTCAGACAGGCCGATACGGCGGCCTTTACCGCCAAAAACGGCGGCAGGAACCGCTTCCAGCTCTACGATGCGGCCATGAACACCATGGCGGCGGAAAGGTTGCAACTGGAAACCGAGCTGCACTACGCCCTGGCACGGAACGAATTCCTGTTCCACTACCAGCCCAAGCTCAATTTGGAAACCGGACGCATCCAGGGCGTCGAGGCACTGATCCGCTGGAACCACCCGGACAAGGGCCTGCTGAGTCCGGCGGCATTTCTGGAGCAGCTGGAAGAAAACGGCGGCATCGTCAAGATCGGCCGCACGCTCCTGGAATCGGCCTGCCGCCAGACGGTGCGCTGGCATGCTGCCGGCTTCGCCGGTCTGAATGTCGCCGTCAACGTCTCCAGCAAGGAGTTCTCGCACGACAGCCTGGTTGAAGCTGTCCGCGCCGCCCTGCAGCAGTCTGGCCTGCCACCGCAATTCCTGCATCTCGAACTGACCGAAGGCATATTCATGCAGGACATCGATGCCGCCGTGGCCCGGATTCTGGCCTTGAAGGCGCTGGGCGTGGCCGTGGCGATCGACGACTTCGGAACCGGGTATTCGTCACTGGCCCACCTCAAGCGGTTCCCGCTCGACGTCCTCAAAATCGACCGTTATTTCGTCCGGGACATCCAGCACTCCCCGGTCAACGAAGCGCTCGTCAGTTCGATTCTTGCCCTGTGCCGGGGGCTGAATCTCGGCACCGTCGCCGAAGGCGTGGAGACCCGGGAACAGCTCGACATCCTGCGCAAGCTCGGCTGCCGCATCGTGCAAGGCTATTTCATCAGCCGGCCCGTGCCGGCAGAGCAGATTGCCGCGCTGCTGGATCGCGACTGGCTGCAGGAATTCGAGGCAGCCTGAAAAGCTGCCTGACGGCAGCGCGGCAAAGCCGGCCGCCGCCGCACGCCTGGCAAACGATTTTCAGGATATTTTGATCCCCTACCGCTAAAGAAACGCCAATCGGCGCCGACTCAGCAAGGGCGAACCCCTCGCAAATGGAGTGTGGATCATGCCCGACGGCTATCTGGTAATCACCGGCGTCCAGGAAAACGGAAAGAAATTCCGCCCGTCGGACTGGGCCGAACGCCTGTCGTCGACGCTGGCCAGCGTTCATCCCGACAACCGCCTGCACTATTCATCGGGTGTCCAGCCCTGCATCATCGAAGGCGAATACTGCCTGGTCGTCGCACGCTGGCTGGAAACCGCCAATCCCGCGGCCTACAGCTTCGTCATAGGGTTTGCCCAGGCAAACCAGTTGCGAATCCAGATGGATCGCCGCAGCGGCGAGCGCGCCTTGCAATGCGGAAACTGACACGACGTTAGCGCGCCCTCTGCCGGGCCGCCTCGAACACCGCCACCGCCAGGGCCGCGGCGGCATTCAGGGATTCGATCTTTCCCGGCATCGGGATGCGTATCGCCGCGCTCGCGGCTTCGCACACCGCCTGCGACAAGCCTGCCCCTTCGTTGCCCACGACCAGGGCAAGCGCTCCGGTCAGCGTGCGTTCATACAGGTTGCCGTCCTCGGCCAGCGCGAGCGCGAGGCTCTCCCCTTCAAAGCCCGCCAGCCATTCCACGATATCGACATTGCTCATGAGCGGCAGCACGAACTGCGCACCCTGCCCGCCGCGCAGCGCCTTGGGCGACCACGGGTCATGGCAGCCGTTCGACAGCACCGCCAGCGTGGCGCCCGCCGCCGCGCCGGTGCGCAGCATGGAACCGAGATTGCCTGGGTCCTGGATGTCTTCCAGCACGATGACGAGCGGCGTGGCCGCGATGGGCGGCGGAACGAGCCAGGCGGCCTCGGCGAGCATGCCGGTCGGCGTGGCGACCGGCGAGAGCTCCGCGAACAGCGCATCGGGCAGCTCGATGGCCTTGGCCTGCGGGCATTGCCCGGAAAATCCTTCGAACCGGCCGGCATCGAACGACGCCGCGCGCACCAGCGTATGCGGCTGGCCGCCGGCGTCGAGGTAGGCCGCCAGCAGATGCTCGCCATCGAGCAGGGTCATCCTGGCCTCGCGGCGCGCGCGGGCTGACTCGGCAAGCTTTTTCAGCCGCTTGAAGAGAGGGTTGTCGCGCGAGGAAATGGCGGTTGCGGTCATGCCCCGGATTATCCGCGATTCCCCTGATGAGGCGTAAACTCGCGCCATGCGCATCGCCCTCATCACGCCCTATGGCCGCGAGCATCGCAACGGCAACTGGCACACGGCCGCACGCTGGACCCGTTTCCTGCGCGAAGCGGGCCATACGGTGCGGCTGCAGGTGGAATGGGACGGCCGTCCGGTCGACCTGATGCTGGCGCTGCACGCACGGCGCAGCTTTGCCTCGATCCGCGCCTTCGCCGAGCGCTTTCCGAGCCGGCCGCTGCTGCTGGCGCTGACCGGTACCGACCTCTACCGCGACATCCACGAGGACGCCGACGCCCAGCAGGCGCTCGAACTCGCGCACCGCATCCTCGTGCTGCAGGAACGCGGCCCCGACGAGCTGGCCGCACACCTGGCCGCCAAGACGCGGGTGATCTACCAGTCGGCGCCCGACATCGCCCGCCGGCCTTCGCCGCCGGACACCTTCGAGGTGCTGGTGATCGGCCACCTGCGCGCGGAAAAGGACCCCTTCCGCGCAGCGCTGGCAACTGCCTATCTGCCAGAGCACTCGCACATCCAGGTCACCCATCTGGGCAGCGCCCTGTCCGAGGACATGACCGAGACGGCCGAACTGGCGCAAAGCAAGCTGCCGCGCTGGCACTGGGCCGGCGATGTACCGCACGCGACCGTACTGAAACGCCTGGCGCGCGCACGCCTCATGGTCATCAGTTCGGTGATGGAAGGCGGCGCCAACGTGATCTGCGAGGCGCTGGCGGCCGGGGTGCCGGTGCTGGCCTCGCACATGCCGGGCAACGTCGGCATGCTGGGCGAGGATTACCCCGGCTATTTTCCGGTGGGCGACGAACAGCAACTGGCCAGGCTGATGACCATGGCCGAGAGTGACCCGGCGTTCTATGCCGACCTGCAGCGCCATGCCCACGCCCGCCGCGGGATGATGCGCCCGGAGCAGGAAGCCAGCCGTCTGCGGCAGGCTGTAGCAGAATTCGAGCAATGCGCGGTCTAGCCGCACCGGCCCCACGCTTCAGCCCTCGTCGAAAATCACCCCGAACATGCGCGCCTGTTTGGCCTTGCTCAGGCCTCGCCACACCCGCACCGCCTCGCGCGCGACGCGTTCGTCGCCCGTGACCGAATACTCGACCACCAGCGCGCGCCAGACGTCGGCCAGGCGCGGATCGATGGCCTGCAGCTTTTGCAGCGCCTGCGTCACTCCTGCCTCCCCTTTCGTCAGGTAAAACGTCAGCCCCAGGTTGCGCCAGGCCTGGATGTAGTCGGGATCGATCTCCACCGCCGCGCGATAGGACAGCATCGCCTCACGCGGGCGTCCGCTGTCGCGCCAGGCATTGCCGAGGTTGTTGCGGGCCTGTACATCGCCCGGCGCGAGGCGAAGGTTGTTCCGATACGCCGCGATCGCCTCGTCGAAGCGCCCCAGTTCGCCCAATGCGCGTCCCTGGACGAACCAGGCCAGGGGATTCCTCGCATCGGCCCGGGCCCAGTCCTGCCCCCACGCCAGCAGGCCCGGCCAGTCGCCGCCGCGTTCCAGGGCCCGCGCCTGCCGCACCCACTCGGCCTGCGGCCGGGCCGCCAGTGCAGCCTGGCCGCCCTCGAGACCGAACGTCTCGGCGGCCGTCACCGGCCCCGCCGGCACAAGGCAGGACAACCATACAAGCAGGGCGGCACGACTGGGCATGAGGCAGAACGCGCGGACGCTTGCGGCCGCGACAAGGAACTCGACCCGATTCATTTTACGCCGCGCCGGATGCATCGCTTATGCTGTCGCCTGTCCTGAACAGAGCCCTCCCATGCACGCCACCGAACACTTCATCCCCGGCAAGGACGCCTCGCTCGAAGCGTCGATCGCCACCCTGCAGTCCCGACTCGAGGGGCTCGGCTTCCACATCGAGGAACGCTCCTGGCTCAACCCGGTGGAAGGCGTCTGGTCGGTGCACATCCGCGACCGCGACTGCCCGCTGCTGTTCACCAACGGCAAGGGTGCCTCGGAACTGGCCGCGCGGGCGAGCGCACTGGGCGAATACTTCGAGCGGCTGTCGACCAATTATTTCTGGACCCACTTCTACCTGGGCGAGACGCTCGCCCAGCGCAGCTATGTCCACCATCCCGACGAACGCTGGTTTGTTCCTGAAAGCGACGCCTGGCCCGAAGGCCTGCTCACCCCCGAACTACACGCCTTCTACAACCCCGACGCCGGCGTGCGCGCCGGCCAGCTGATCGACCTCAATTCCGGCAACGCCGAACGCGGCATCTGCGCCATCCCCTACCAGCGCCTGCGCGACGGCGAGACCGTGTATTTCCCGGTTAACCTCATCGGCAACCTCTATGTCAGCAACGGCATGTCGGCCGGCAACACGCTGAAGGAGGCGCGCACCCAGGCGCTGGCCGAAATCTTCGAGCGCCACATCAAGTTCCGCATCATCGAGGAAGGCCTGTGCCTGCCCGACGTGCCCGAAGACGTCATCGAGCGCTACCCGCGCATCGCCGCCGGCATCCGCGGCCTGCGCGAAGCCGGCTTCGGCATCCTGGTGAAGGATGCCTCGCTCGGCGGCCGATACCCGGTGATGAACGTCACCCTGCTGCATCCCCACGATCAGGGCTGCTTCGCCAGCTTCGGCGCACACCCGCGCTTCGAAGTCGCACTGGAACGCGCGCTGACTGAATTATTGCAAGGCCGCGCGCTCGAATCGCTGGAAGGTTTTCCAGCGCCCGGCTTCGACCAGGCCGAGATCGCCGACCCGCAGAACCTGGAAATCCACTTCGTCGATTCCAGCGGCGTGATTTCCTGGCAGTTCCTGCGTGACACCCCCGACTTCGACTTCGTCGACTGGAATTTCGGCACCACGACCGAAGAGGACTACGCGTGGTCGGTCGACGCGCTGCACGCCGAAGGCCGCGAGATCTACATCGCCGATTTCGAACATCTCGGCGTCTACGCCTGCCGCATCCTGGTGCCGGGCGTGTCCGAGATCTACCCGGTCGAGGAACTCGAATTCGAGAACAACAGCGTCGGCAACCTGATTCGCCCGGCGCTGTCTCGCCTGCCCGAGCTCAGCGACGACGAATGCGCCGAGCTGCTCGACCTCATGGTCGACCTGGAGCTGGCCGACGACCGCCTGGTCACCGTGCTGATCGGCCTCGCCCCCGACGCCGATTCGCCGTGGACCGACCTGCGCGTCGGCGAGTTGAAGCTGCTGCTCGCGCTCGCCCTCGGCGACGACGAAGCCATCCGCGAAGGCTGCACCTGGATCGCCCAGTACGGCCAGCGCAGCGACGCGCGCCTCAAGGTCTACCGCTGCATCGCCGACCTCGTCCAGCTCGACGACCCCAGTCCCTTCGAACCCGCACTTGCCCTGATGTATGGCCGCGAGACGCTGGAACAGGCGTTCGCGCTGTTCAACCAGGACGAGCGCTTCTTCGGGCTAACGAAACTGGGTAGCAACTTCGAAGGCAGCGCGATCCACCAGCGCCTGCTGGACGCATATCGCAAGGTGCGCGGCTGATTTGTGGTTAGGGCAACAACCCGGATCGAACCTCACCACCGTTCGCCCTGAGCCTGTCGAAGGGCCTGGCCGCACCCTTAAAACCATGCGGCCACACAGACAACCCCATTCATGAAAATACCCAAGCGCCTCGAACCCCTGCTCGAAGACGGTCTCATCGACGGCGTCGTGCGCCAGCTCATGAGCGGCAAGGAGGCCATGGTCTTCGTCGTGCGTTGCGGCGACGAGATCCGCTGCGCCAAGGTCTACAAGGAAGCCAACAAGCGCAGCTTTCGCCAGGCCGTCGACTACACCGAAAACCGCAAGACCAAGAACAGCCGCCAGGCGCGCGCCATGGCCAAGGGCAGCAAGTATGGCCGCGAGATGCAGGAAGCCGCCTGGCAAAGCGCCGAGGTCGACGCGCTGTACCGGCTCGCCGCCGCCGGCGTGCGCGTGCCCACGCCATACAACTTCCATGAAGGCGTCCTGCTGATGGAACTGGTGGCCGACTTGGAGGGCAACGCCGCGCCCCGTCTCAACGACGTGTCGTTCACCGAAGCCGAAGCCCTCGCCCACCACCACACCCTGATCGGGGAGGTCGTGCGCATGCTGTGCGCCGGCGTCGTCCACGGCGACCTGTCCGAGTTCAACATCCTCGTCGGTGCCGACGGCCCGGTGATCATCGACCTGCCGCAGGCGGTCGACGCCGCCGGCAACAACCACGCCCAAGCCATGCTGGCGCTCGACGTGAACAACCTGCGAACCTATTTCGGCCAGTTCGCGCCGTCGTTATTGGACACGCAATACGCCGAGGAAATCTGGGCGCTGTACGAACACGGCAAGTTGCACCCCGAGACCGAACTCACCGGCCTGTATGAATGCACCCTGCGGGAGGTTGATCTGGAAGGCGTGATGCGGGAGATTGACGACACGCTCAAGGAAGAGGAGGCGCGCCTGTTGCGTCTGCAGGAACTGGGGTGAAACACTTCTATTCGGCTAGATAGTCCTGCTCGAAAAAAGTCTAACAACAAAGGCGACGGAGCTGGAATGAGCGGCCCGGACGTTATTCGAAGCTGGTCCCTTTAGTTGCTTTGTGATCTCACCCGTAACCGAATAATCAAATCGCAGGTTGATCTGCCAAGCCCAGCACCCGCTGCGATTGTCCATCGTATGAAATCGGGCTGCACGTTGGGCTTCATTCCATTCAGCCAAAACTACGTGGGCGGCACATTAAGATGTGATTTGATAAATTCAGTCACAACCTCATCGACATGAACAAAATCTGTACCCTTTGACTTAACGAACCAATATTTCACAGAAACATCTGGGCTGATTTGTCGTTCGACTGTATAAATCGCACCCCACCCGTCCCAATCGACCTGTACCCACTGGTTATCTTTGGCTTTAAACAAGTAATAGGTGCTGAAGCCTTTGGGGTCACTGACTGAGTCCCCACTTAGAAAAACCTGATATTCGCCCTTTGTTCCATTCCGATACACTGCACCCGGCCTATTAGGGTCAAAATGGTCGCTATGGGCTTGCTCGATTGTTAACTCAGCATAACTTTTCCGGCTATGACCCAACAAAATATTGACGGTCATATCCGATGCATCCACCTTATTCACGGTGGGTTGCATACTTGGATATTGACAGTCAAATTGCGCGAATCCAGAAGTAACCTTCTTAGCCATGTAGGCAGCAGGCAACTCAAGCGTGGCAGTTGTATCACCATCACGTAACACGATGGACTCAATACGATTCATGTCTTTTGGCTCGCTGCAACCTGGCTGAGCAAGTACACCAGCCATCAGCGCGCAGCACATGAAAAATACGTTTAGATGTTTTTTCATGTGTAAGGTTTTACCCTAAATCCACATTCATTTGTCGCGATCCGAAATCTCCAGACCTGGACGCGGCCTTGAATGTCAGACATGACCTCCAAACAACATGGCTCAGGCGCCCCGTTGCCGCACCGTCTCATACAAACACAGCGCCGCCGACACCGACACGTTGAGGCTTTCCACCGTGCCGCCGATCGGGATGCGCGCGACCTGGTCGCAGCTCTGCTTGACCAGGCGGCGGATGCCGGCGCCCTCGGCGCCGAGCACCCAGGCGATGCCGGTCTTGGCGTCGATGCCGGACAGGGGCTGCTCGCCGTCCATGTCGGCGGCGATGACCCAGATGTTGTGTTCCTTCAAATCCTCGATCGTGCGCGCGAGGTTGGTGACCATGATGTAGGGCACGGTTTCGGCGGCGCCGGAGGCGACTTTTTCCACCGTGGCATTGACGCCGACGGCGTTGTCCTTGGGCGCGATGACGGCGTGCACGCCGAATGCGTCCGCCGAGCGCAGAATCGCGCCGAGGTTGTGCGGGTCGGTGACGCCGTCGAGGATGACCAGCAGCGGCGGGCCCTGGATGTTTTCCAGCACCTCGTCGAGCGACTGCGTCAGCGCCACCGGCTTGACGCGCGCGACCACGCCCTGGTGCTTGGCGGCCTTGCCGACCAGGCGGGTCAAACGATCCGCCTCGACCTGCGCCAGCTTGACGCCGTTGTCCCTGGCCTGATGCACCAGGTCGCGCGCACGCGCGTCGCGCCGGGTCAGGTCGAGGTAGATTTCGAATATGCCCGCGGGGTCCTGGCGCAGACGGGCCAGGACGGGGTGAAAGCCGTAGATGAGTTTTTCTGCGGCGTGTTTGTCGGCGGACTTCTCGCTCATTTCTGCTTGCTACCCGACCTGGATTTGGCGGATCGAGGCTTGGAGGATTTCTTTTCCGACGCCGAGTGCGCGAATGCGCGCTGCATGTCGAGGGCGGAGTTTTCCTGCTCGACCAGGCTGAAGTCGATCTTGCTGGTCTCGATGTCGGCGCGCATCACCTTGATGCGCACGCGGTCGCCCAGGCGATATTTTTTCCCGGTCCGCTCGCCCAGCATCATGTGCTTGGCCTGGTCGTAGTGGAAGTAGTCCTGGCCGAGTTCGGAGACATGGACGAGGCCCTCGATGAAGATATCGTCGATCGCGACGAACATGCCGAAGCTGGTCACCGCGCTCACGGTGCCGTTGTACTCGTCGCCGATGCGGTCCTGCATGAAGTAGGTCTTCAGCCAGGCGTCGACGTCGCGGGTGGCGTCGTCGGCGCGGCGCTCGGTCATCGAGCAGTGGGCGCCGACTTCCGCCAGCCCCTTGGCGGGCAGCTTCTCGCCAAGCAGCACGGCCTTGATGCCGCGGTGCACCAGCAGGTCGGGATAGCGGCGGATCGGCGAGGTGAAGTGGGTGTAGGCCTCGTAGGCCAGGCCGAAGTGGCCCTTGTTGTCGGGGCTGTAGACCGCCTGCCTGAGCGAGCGCAGCATCACGGTCTGCAGCAGGCCGTGGTCGGGACGGTCCTTGATCTTCTCCAGCAGCGCGGCGTAGTCCTTGGCGTGCGGCTTGTCGCCGCCACCGAGGTCGAGGCCGAATTCGGCGAGGAAGCCGCGCAGCGCGGCGAGCTTCTCCGGCGTCGGGCCTTCGTGGACGCGGAACAGCGCGGGCTGCTTGTTCTCGTGCAGGAAATCCGAGGCGCAGACGTTGGCCGCCAGCATGCATTCCTCGATGATGCGGTGGGCGTCGTTGCGGACCACCGGCACGATCTCCTTGATCTTGCCCTGGTCGTCGAAAATGATCTGCGTCTCGGTCGAGCCGAAGTCGATCGCGCCGCGCTTGGCGCGCGCCTTCAGCAGCGTGCGGAACAGCTTGTCGAGCGCTTCCAGGTGCGGCATCAGCGCGGCGTGCTTCTTCTCCGGCTTGGCGGCGCCGGAGAGCCAGTCCCACACCTGGTTGTAGGTCAGGCGCGCGTGCGAATGGATCACCGCCGGGTAGAAGCGGTATTCCTTGACGCTGCCCGCGGTGGTGATGCGCATGTCGCACACCATGGACAGGCGGTCGACTTCCGGGTTGAGCGAGCAAAGGCCGTTGGACAGCGCCTCCGGCAGCATGGGGATGACGCGGCGCGGGAAATACACCGAGTTGCCGCGGTTGAAGCCTTCGCTGTCGAGCGCATCCCTGGGCTTGACGTAATGGCTGACGTCGGCGATCGCCACGACCAGGCGGTAGCCGCTGCGGCCGAGCGGTTCGCAGTAGACGGCGTCGTCGAAGTCGCGCGCGGTTTCGCCGTCGATGGTGACGAGCGGCAGGTGGCGGATGTCCTCGCGGCCGTCCATATCCTTCTTCTGCACCTTGCCCGGCAGCCTGGATGCCTGCGCCTCGACGTCCGGCGGGAACACGTAGGGCAGGTCGTGCTTGCGCAGCGCGATCTCGATTTCCATGCCGGGGCCGGTGTAGCTGCCCAGGATCTCGGACACGCGGCCGACGGCTTCATTGTGCGCGCCGGGCTGGGTGACGATTTCCACCGTGACCACCTGGCCGGACTTGGCCTTGCCCGCGTTTTCGGCGGGAACGAGGATGTCCTGGTTGATGCGGCGGTTCTCCGCAATCAGGAAGCCGACGCCGCCTTCGAGGTAGTAGCGACCGACGATGAACTGGTTGACGTGCTCCAGCACCTCGACGATCTTGGCCTCGCGCCGGCCGCGCTTGTCGAAGCCGGCGACGCGCACCAGCACCTTGTCGCCGTGCAGCACGCGGTGCATTTCCTTGGGCGACATGTACAGATCGTCGCCGCCCTCCTCCGGCACCACGAAGCCGAAGCCGTCCGGGTGGCCTTCGACACGGCCCTTGATCAGGTCGAGCTTGTCCGGCAGGCACAGCTGGCGCTTGCGGTTGAGCATCAACTGGCCGTCGCGCTGCATCGCGCCGAGTCGGCGCTGGAACAGGTCGCGTTCGGCCTCGGTGATCTGCAACTGCTCGGTAAAGGCATCCACATCGACCGGACAGCCGGCCTCGGTGATCAGCTGCAGGATGTATTCGCGGCTCGGCAGCGGCGATTCGTAGCGCTCGACTTCACGCTCGTAGAAGGGATCGGCCAGACGGATCGCAGGGATCTTGTGCTTGCCTGCGCGGCTGCGGGATTTATTTGAAGTCATCTTCGTTGACAATTTATTCTCTGCTCTCTAAAATGCGCGCCTTCATTGCCCAGATGGCGGAATTGGTAGACGCACTAGGTTCAGGTCCTAGCGGTGGCAACACTGTGGAGGTTCGAGTCCTCTTCTGGGCACCAAACGCTGCAAGCAAAAAGCCGACCTCGTGTCGGCTTTTTGCTTTTGTGCTGCCTATTCTAGTCATCAAACCTCGTAGGGGTGGCGGCGCACGATCGTTTCAATGCGGTCCGGGCCGGTCGACACCACGTCCACCGGAACTTCGCACAGGGACTCCATCCGCTTCAGGTAGGTCTGCGCCTTCTGCGGCAGCTTGTCGAACTCCTGCACGCCCACGGTCGAATCGCTCCAGCCCGGCAGGTCCTCGTAGATCGGCTCGACGTGAGAAATCGATTCGGCGCCCACCGGCAGGATGTCGCAGGTCTCGCCGTCGATCTTGTAGCCCACGCACACGCGCACGGTTTCCAGCCCGTCCAGCACGTCGAGCTTGGTCACGCACAGGCCTGTCACGCCGTTGATCTGGATCGAACGCTTGAGCGCGGCGGCGTCGAACCAGCCGCAGCGGCGCGCCCGCCCGGTAGTGGCGCCGAATTCGTGCCCCTTCTCGCCGAGATACTGGCCGATATCGTCGAACAGTTCGGTCGGGAACGGCCCCGAGCCCACGCGCGTGGTGTAGGCCTTGGTGATGCCGAGGACGTAGTGCAGCGTGTTCGGGCCGACGCCGGCGCCGGTGGCGGCGCCGCCGGCGGTGCAGTTGGACGAGGTGACGAACGGGTAGGTGCCGTGGTCGATGTCGAGCAGCGTGCCCTGCGCGCCTTCGAACAGCAGGTTCTCGCCCGCCTTGTTGGCTTCGTAGAGGCTGCGCGGAACGTCGGCCACCATCGGCTTGAGGCGCTCGGCCAGCGCCATCATTTCGTCGAGCGACTGGTTGAAGTCGACCACGTCGGCCTTGTAATAGTTCTTCAGCATGAAGTTGTGGTGGTCGAGCACCTCGCCCAGCTTGGCGGCGAACCGTTCGCGGTGGAACAGGTCCTGCAGGCGCAGCGCGCGGCGCGCCACCTTGTCTTCGTAGGCAGGCCCGATGCCGCGCCCGGTGGTGCCGATCTTGCCGGCGCCCTTGGCGATTTCGCGCGCGCGGTCGAGGGCGACGTGGTGCGGCATGATGAGCGGACACGCCTCGCTGAGCTTGAGGCGGCTCGCCACGTCGACGCCGGCGGCCATCAGCATGTCCATTTCCTCGATCAGCGCGGTCGGCGACAGCACGACGCCGTTGCCGATGTAGCAGGTGACGTTGTCGCGCAGGATGCCGGACGGGATCAGGTGCAGAACGGTTTTCTTGCCTGCCACGACCAGCGTGTGGCCTGCATTGTGGCCGCCCTGGAAGCGCACCACGCCCTGTGCGCGGTCGGTCAGCCAGTCGACGATCTTGCCTTTGCCTTCATCGCCCCACTGGGTGCCGATGACGACGACGTTTTTTGCTGCCATGGTGCAATCTCCCTGTTTATTGTGTATCCGAGCCGGCGAAGGCCAACTCGCGCAAATCCAGACTGAAACCGGTGGCCGGGCGCGCCCGGCCGAATACCCGCCCCACCTCGTCGTAGCGCCCGCCCTGCGCGATCGCATGGCTGCGTCCGCCGGTGTAGGCGGCAAACACGACCCCGCTGTGGTAGCCATAGCCGCGCAGCTCGGCCAGGTCGTAGGCCGCTTCGACATGCACGAGGCCACGGTCGATCACCTCCAGGGTGTCCAGCGCGGCCTGCACCGATGCCAGTTGCGGCAATCGCGCGCGCGCCTCGGCCAGCACGCTGCGGTCGCCATACAGCAGCGGCAGGGCGGCAAAGGCATCGCGCAGCGAAGCCTGCAGGCCTGCCGTCAGCACCGCCACGGCGCTGCTGTCCTTGGCCTGCAGCGCGCCGAACAGCTGATGCTCGATCCCGCTGGAGAGGCCGGCTTCCTGCGCCAGCGCACGGTAGACGCCGACGTGGCCGATGTCGAGCTGCAGCGTTTTCACGCCGCAGGCCGCAAGGCCCTGCAGCATCAGGGTGAGGATTTCGAGGTCCGCTTCGGCGCCGGCTTCACCGTACAGCTCCGCACCGATCTGGATCGGTTCCCGCGAGCGATGGAAGCCGTCCGACTGGGTGTGCAGCACGCTGCCCGCATAGCACAGGCGATTCACTGCGTTGGCCGCCAGCAGGTGCGCGTCGATGCGCGCCACCTGCGGCGTGATGTCGGCACGCACGCCCATCAGGCGTCCGGACAGCTGGTCGACCAGCTTGAAGGTCTTGAGGTCGAGATCGGCGCCGACGCCGGTCAGCAGCGAATCGACGTATTCCATCAACGGCGGGATCACCAGCTGGTAGCCGCGGCTGCGGAACAGGTCGAGCAGCGCACGCCGCATGTCTTCCATGCGCCAGGCCTGTGGCGGCAATACATCCTCGACGTTTTCGGGCAATAGCCAGGCAGTCATTTCAATTCAGCATCGTCAACAAAAAAACGCCGCCCACGATCGAGGCAGCGCCGATAAAACGCAATTGGCCGTCCCGGAGTTCCAGCAATCTGCTGAACCCCTCGCGCCACCAGGCGGGCGCGGCGAACGGCAGGGCACCCTCGATCACCAGCAGCAGGCCAATCGCAGCAAGCCAGTCAGCACCCGTCATTTACCACCGGCGGCCCGCGGATTCTTCATGTACTTGAAGAAGTCGGCGCTGGGATCAAGCACCATCACGTCGCTCTTGTTCTTGAAGCTTTCGCGATAGGCCTGCATGCTGCGATAGAAGGCATAGAACTCCGGGTTCTTGTCATACGAAGCGGCGTAGATCGCCGAGGCCTTGGCATCACCCTCGCCCTTGACACGCTGGGCATCGCGATACGCTTCGGCGACGATCACCTGCTTCTGACGGTCGGCATCGGCCTTGATCTTTTCGGCTTCCGCCGCACCGGTCGAGCGCAGTTCGTTGGCCACCTGCTTGCGTTCGGCCTCCATCCGGCGGTAGACGTTTTCCGACACGCTTTCCGGCAGGTCGACCCGCTTGATGCGCACGTCGACCACCTGCACGCCGATCGAGCGCGCGTCCTGGTCGGCCTTGGTACGGATGAGGTTCATGACTGCATCGCGCTGCCCCGAGACGACATCGTGGATCGTGCGCTTGCCGAACTCGGCCCGCAAGCCGTCGTTCACCGTCTGGTTCAGGCGGATCTGCGCACGTGTTTCGTCGCCGCCGACCGAGACATAAAACTGCCGGGCATCGATCACGCGCCATTTGATGTACGAATCCACCAGCACGTTCTTCTTTTCGGAGGTGATGAAGCGCTCGGGCTCCCCTGCATCAAGGGTGAGGATGCGCGTATCGAAATAACGCACGTTCTGCACCAGCGGCAGCTTGAAATACAGACCCGGCTTCTTTTTCACCGAGACCACTTCACCCAGCTGGAACACGAGGGCATTCTGGCGCTGATCGACAGTGAACGTGCTGCCGCTCAAGATCACCAGCAGCACGACCAGCCCGATCAGGATGGGGGCGATATTCTTGTTCATGGCCGATCCTCCCGGTCACGGCTGCGCAAGGCATCGCGCGAGCGTACATCCATGGGGGCAGGCGCCGTCGTGGTCGCAGCGACGGGCGGCTGCAGCAAGGCATCCGACGCACTGCTGTTGGACTGGTTGACGATCTGCTGCAATTTGTCGAGCGGCAGATACAGGAGGCTGTTGCCGCCTTTCTGGTCAATCACCACTTTGCTGGTGTTGTTCATCACGGTCTGCATGGTGTCGAGATACATACGCTGGCGTGTCACCTGCGGTGCCTTCTGATATTCGGTCACGATTTGCGCAAAGCGGCTGGCTTCACCTTCCGCATTGGCGATCACCGCCTGCTTGTAGCCTGCAGCCTCTTCCTTCAGGCGCGAGGCCAGGCCGGTCGCACGGGGCACCACATCGTTGGAATAGGCTTCCGCCTCGTTCTTCAGGCGCTCGCGATCCTGGCCTGCCTTGACCGCGTCATCGAACGCGGCCTGCACCTGCTCGGGCGGCTGGATGTTCTGCAGGGTGACCTGGCTGATGCTGATGCCGGTCTTGTAGCGGTCGAGAATCTGCTGCATCAGCACCTTCGCACGCGTGGCGATTTCGGCACGCCCTTCATACAGCACAAAATCCATCTTGTTCTTGCCGACGATTTCGCGCATCGCGGTTTCGGCCACCTGCAGCACCGTATCTTCGGGCGCACGGTTGACGAACAGGTATTCCTCGGGATCCTTCAGGATATACTGCACCGCGAACTGCAGGTCGATGATGTTCTCGTCATCGGTCAGCATCAGCGACTCGCGCAGCACCTTGCTCTTGACGTTGTTGCGGTAGCCGACTTCAACGGTACGCACCTGGTCGATGTTGACGATTTCGCGCGACTCGATTGGCCACGGCAGATGCCAGCGCGGCCCCGGCTCGGTCGTCTCGATATATTTACCGAAGCGCAACACCACGCCGCGCTGACCGGTGTCGACGATATAGAATCCGCTCGCCACCCACACCAGCGCCAGCGCGCCGATCAGCAGGCCGAGCAGGTTGCCGCCACCCGCACCGCCTGCAGGAAACCCGCCACCGCCGTCGGTATTCCGGTTGCCGAACATGCCACTGAGGCGCTGGTTCAGGCGCCGCCAGAGTTCGTCCAGGTCGGGCGGTCCGCCGTTTTTGTTGCGGTTACCGTTGTTGCCCCATTGCGGGTCGTTCCAGGCCATATCGTTAAGTTAGTTACGCAGAGAGAGCTGTGGATTGGAGGGTGTCTTCGTCCGGTGCACCGGCTTGGTCCTGAACGCACTCGGCGATCAGGATTTCTGACAGGGCATCGCGTAAAAGTTCAAGCCCAGCGCCGGTTTGCGCGGACACATATACGCTTTGCAGTTTACCATATTCGTCCCGACCCACTCCCGGCGCAACGCCCGTCAGGTCGAGCTTGTTGTAGATCCGGAGCTGCGGAACCGCATCCGCCCCGATTTCCGACAGCA
This sequence comes from uncultured Methylomonas sp., assembly GCA_964529085.1. Classification (GTDB taxonomy): domain Bacteria; phylum Pseudomonadota; class Gammaproteobacteria; order Methylococcales; family Methylomonadaceae; genus Methylomonas. Next base: position 55,957 of record CAZGUM010000002.1, read on the forward strand.
CCTTGTCGACCGCCTCGATCTGGCGCTCGCGTCCGGGGCTGGCGGAATCGATCACGTGCAGCAGCAGATCGGCTTCGGCCGTGGCCTCCAGCGTGGCCCGGAAAGCGGCCACCAGGTCATGCGGCAGGCGGGTGATGAAGCCGACGGTATCCGAGAGCACCACTTCGCCGCTCGCCGGCTCGCCGCCGGCAGATTCAGCCAGGCGGGGCAGGTATATCTTGCGCGTGGTGGTATCCAGCGTGGCAAACAGCTGGTCGGCCGCGTAGGCGCCGGCACGTGTCAGCGCATTGAACAGCGTGGATTTCCCGGCATTGGTGTAACCGACCAGTGCAACCGACAATACGTGCTGGCGCGCGCGCGAACGCCTTTGGGTGCGGCGCTGCTTACCCAGTTTGGCGAGCCGGTCGCGCAAAGCCTTGACCCGCACCCCGATCAGGCGACGGTCGGTTTCCAGCTGCTTTTCACCCGGGCCGCGCATGCCGACTCCTCCACGCTGACGCTCAAGGTGGGTCCACCCGCGCACCAGCCGGGTCGACAAATGCTGCAACTGCGCCAGTTCGACCTGCAGCTTGCCCTCGGCACTGTGCGCACGGCGCGCGAAGATGTCCAGAATCAGCGTGACGCGATCGACGACCCGGCAATGCACGCGACGCTCCAGGTTGCGCTCCTGTGCGGGCGACAGTTCGTGATTGAAGATGACGACGTCGGCTTCGGTGGCGGCGACCAGCGCGGCGATTTCGTCGGCCTTGCCGCTCCCCACGAACAGCGCGGCATCCGGGCGGCTGCGCTTGCCCAGCACCTCGCCCAGGATGTCGAGCCCGGCGCCGCCCGCCAGCAATCTCAGCTCGGCCACGCTCTCGGCAAAGTCCGGCGTCCCGAAATCGATCGCCACCAGGATGACGCGTTCGCCGCCCGCGTGCCGTTCAAACAACGGGACACCCCGGATTGGCGCCAGGACGGACGGCGGTCATTGATGGGACAAGGCGATAAAACAAGGGATTCACAATGGCAGGTGTTCAGGATAGGCGTGGGTAGGCTTGGATGTCGCGCCCCAACCCACAAACAGGCAAGGAAACCTGATTCTAGACCCTATCACGCCAACTGGGGACGCCCAAAATGCCATCCCTGCCCGTAATCCACGCCCATTTCGGTCAGGATGCGTGCGGTTTCGCCATCCTCGACATGCTCGGCCACGGTCAGCACGCCCTCCTTGCGCGCGAAATTCGCCAGGCTCTCGACGATGCCCGCCACCTTGCGGTCCTTGAGCAGGTTCGATACCAGCCAGCCTTCGATTTTCAGGAAGCTGACCGGCAGGTGCGCCAGATAGAGATAGGAGGAATAGCCGCTGCCGAAATCGTCCAGCGCGAGGCGGAAGCCGAAGTCGATGAAGGGCTTCAGGTCGGCGCGCAGTTTTTCCAGGCTGACGATGCGCTGGCGTTCGGTCAACTCCAGCACGATGGGCTTGACCGGCCCCAGCATCGCGCTGCAGGTCTGGCAATAATTCATGGCATTCTCGAGCATTTCCTCGACCAGGTCGCGTCGTGCCAGAAACTGCGGCGAGACGTTCACGAAATGGGCAAAATCGGTCGGCCCGCCTTCGTTCATGCGCACCACGCAGCGCTGCATCACATTACGGGTCACCTGCCGGTCGACTTCGGCCATCAGACCAAGGCCCTCGGCCATATCGACGAAATCCTTGGCCTCGACGATTTCGCCGGTTGCGGTCTCGATGCGTGCGAGCGCCTCGTCTGCAACGGCCGCCCCGCTCTGCAGGTCGACGATGACCTGAGAGGCATACCGCACCCGCTGTTCTGCCAGCGTCTGCCGCAACAATGCCCCGTTCCATGGAAAAAGCGTTCGCGTGGCGGCAACCTGGACCTGGTCGCGCCCCTCCGCCTTGGCCCGATACAGGGCCATATCGATTTCTTCCAGCATCGGCAGGATATCGCCGTCGTTCGGGCCGAAGGCTGCCACACCTGCCGAGAAACTCAGTGAAATGGGGCCCACGGCCGTCTGGACCGGGGTCGAACGTGTCAGGCTGGCCAATCGCTCCAGAATGGCTGTCGCATCCTGCGCCGAACTGCCATGCAGGACAAACAGGAATTCTTCGCCCCCCCAGCGCGCCACCCAGTCGCCCTCGCGCAAGCCGGCCTCGAATCGGCGCGCCACCGCTTTGAGCACTTCGTCGCCCACGGCATGGCCATAGCGGTCGTTCACCATCTTGAAATGGTCGAGATCGACCAGGGCGAGAGCAAAACCCTGGCCGTCACGTGAGGCACGGGCCCTTTCCTTTTGCAGGCGTTCCTCGGCCGCGCGTCGGTTGGGCAATCCGGTCAGCGGATCGGTCAGGGCAATGCGTTGCAGCAGGTCTTTTTGTGCGGATTGATGCAGGGCATTGCCGAGCCAGTCGGCGATGAGATCCATATAGGCGATATCGACCGCGTCGGGCGGCGATTCGCTGCGCCTGCGCAGGAAAGCCAGCACCCAGCGGGCCTCGCTGCCGGCCGATACCGGAAGACCTGAATAGGTACGCATCCCGAACCCGGTCACCAGGATATCCTGCGCATGAAGCGGATGCGCGGCCAGATCCTTGATATGGTAGGGCGTCCGGCTTTTGTGGACGAGGTAGCAGAGCGCCGCCTCCGCCGGAAGCACCGTACCTTCCGGAAACACGCCCAGGCGATCGCTGACATAGCGCGCGGTGTAGTTCTCTCCGAATTCACCGAGCACCACCAGGTCCATGTCCAGCACCTTGGCCGCCATGTCCAGCATGGCGCGAATGCGCTCGGGATCCGAAAGCCCGCTCTGCACCGACAGCTTCCACAGTGCGTTCAGGCGATCGACATGCTGTCTGCCCTGGCTCGCGGTCAGCGTGTGCGCATCGGATTCGTTGACTGGCAGCATGGGTTGCCGTTGGGCTTGCTAACAAATTGTCGTTTTATCCTACAGCATTTCTTGCAACTCCACCGCGCGCAGACGCTCGGCTGCCTGTTCCGGATTGATCGTGTTGACGAACAGTCCGGAACCCAGCTCGAATCCGGTGGGAATCGAGGTGCGCGGGCAGATTTCCAGGTGCCAGTGGTAGCTCGGCGCATGCGCGCTCCGCCGGGCATCGTGCGGCACGGAGTGCAGGAAGAAGTTGTACTGCGCGCCGCCGATGACGGCGTCCAGCCGCGCCATGGTGCGCTTCATCACGCGCGCCAGGTCAGCCATGTCCTCGCCGCGCACGTCGAGAAAATCGGCCTGGTGCGCCAGCGGCAGGATGTGCACCTCCCACTCGTAGCGGCTGGCAAACGGCTTGATGGCGATGAATTTCTCGCCGCGCTCGACGACATACTGGCCGACGTTGATCTTGCGCCGCACTGCGCCGGAAGCGCGGTCGTATATGGTCGCCTCGAAGGTCAGGGCTTCGTCGATCAGTGCGCAGAAGATGCAATGGTGGTGCTTGGCGTAGTGTGCGGCGCTGTTCCGCACCTCGGCGTCGACGTTTTCCGGCACCACCGGCATCGCGATCACCTGGCTGTGCGTATGCGGGATCGACGCGCCGGCCGCCGGGCCGAAGTTCTTGAACACCAGCACGTATTTCAGCCGGTCGTCCGACTCGAACAGCTGCCGCATGCGCGTCTGGTAGACGCCAAACAGCGCCGCCAGATGGGACTCGGCCATTTCGTGCACGGCGATGCCATGTTCATTGTGATCGATGATGACTTCGTGCCGCCCGTAACCGTCGATGGTCTGCTGCAGGCCGAAGTTGAAGCCGGCCTGTTCGCGGTCATCGCCCAGCACCGGATAGAGGTTCTCGACCATGCGAATCTGCCAGTCGCCCTCCAGCGGCCAGCGCATGATCACCGGCGGGGTCTTGTGCTCGTTGCCGCGGCAGAACGGGCAGGTCTCGACGTGCTTGCGGGTATCGCGCGGCGCCAGCTCCTCGGCCTTTTTCGGACGCATGCTGCGCGCGGTGGCGACCAGCACCGATTCGCTCGGCACGATGGGGTTGATGCGGATTTCGCGGACTTCACCATGATCGGGGGTGTTCGTATCTGACATGCGGCTTTTCCTCCACTGGCAAGCATAAATCAGCCGGCGCGCGCGATCGGTTCATAATTCTTATGCACCCTGTCATGCTTTTTATCCCCTCACGTGCCAGGGGCTTGCGTTGACGAAGCGGAAAGCGGCGCCGACAATGAGGAATCTTTGCTGGTTTTCCGGAGTATCCCCATGGACGAAAAAGCCCTGCACGACGAGCAGCGCCTCATGCGCATGATGCGCAAGACCCTCACCTCCATCGTGCGCGACACCGCACCGCGCGACGGCAATCCCAGCCCCCTGACCGAGGCGACCGTGCTCGGCATCAAGGATTGCCTGATGGTGATTTCCAGCCGCGAAACCGAACTTGCCCAGCTGACCGGCCGTACCCTGGACGAGCGTCCGCGCTTCACCGACGAGACGCCGACCAGCCACGCCGTCAAGGTCAGCAGCATCCCGAAGAAGACTCACTAGGCATGCCCCAAGCCACCAGCCTGTTCACCGATGTCGAATCGAAAGTCGTCGGCACCACGGCTGTGGTGATCTATTCGCCCTCGGGCAGGAAACGCCAGCGTTTCCCCGAGGGCGTGGTCGAGGTCTATCCCAGCGAAGACGAAGCACTGGCGCACGCCGACCCCGCCAGGCACCGTCGCGCGGCGATCGCCAGCGGCCCCTCGCGTTCATCAGAAGGTTTCAGGCTGTTCTATCTGGTGCGCTGGCTCGACTGAGCCTGCGGATGGAACCTGCGTGTGCGCGGCTCAGGTTGAGCCGTATACCTTGCGCCGCACCCGCTTCTTGCGCCGCATCCGTGTCGCTTCGCTTTCGGTCAGCGGTGCGCGTTTCTTGCCTTCGAACGGATTCTTCCCCTCATCCTCCTTGACCTGGATTCTGAGCGGCGTGCCCTGCAGCTTGAACGCCTTGCGGAAACTGCTTTCCAGGTAGCGCTTGTAGTCGTCGCGCAGGCCTTCCAGTGCGTTGCCGTGCAGCACGATGACCGGCGGATTCTTGCCGCCCTGGTGAGCGTAGCGCGGCTTGGGGCGGAACAGGCCGTTCTTGGGCGGCGCGTGCTGTTCCACGGCCATCTCCAGCACCCGCGTCAGCTTGGGCGTCGACATCTTGAGGAAGGCTGCGGCGTGCGCCGCCTCGACATCCTTCAGCAGCGTGTCCAGGCCCTTGCTCTTCAATGCCGAGATGTAGTTGAAGCGTGCGAAATCGAGGAAAGCCAGCTTGCGGCCGATGTCGCGCTTGATGTCGTCGCGCTGCTCGATGGACAGGCCGTCCCACTTGTTCACCGCGACCACCAGCGCGCGCCCGGTTTCCAGCACGAAACCGGCGAGATGCGCGTCCTGCTCGGAAATGTTCTCGCGTGCGTCGAGCACCAGCACCACCACGTTGGCATCCTCGATCGCCTGCAGGGTCTTGATGACGGAGAATTTTTCCACCGTCTCGAACACCTTGCCGCGGCGGCGCACGCCGGCAGTGTCGATCAGGATGTAGGGCTTGCCGTCGCGTTCAAACTCGACGTAGATCGAGTCGCGCGTGGTACCGGGCTGGTCGAACGCGATGACGCGCTCCTCGCCCACCAGCGCGTTGACCAGCGTCGACTTGCCGACGTTGGGACGCCCCACCAGCGCGATCTTGGGCACGCCGAAGTCGTCGGCCTGCGCTTCTTCCTCGGGAAACGGCGCCAGCGCCTCGGCCACCAGGTCGGCGATGCCGTCGCCATGGGCGCCGGAAATCGCCAGCGGCTCGCCCAGCGCGAGTTCGTGAAACTCCGCCGCGACCACCGCGCGATTCATGCCCTCGGCCTTGTTGACCGCCAGAAAGACCGGACACGCTGCGCGGCGCAGGCGGTCGGCGATGACCTTGTCCTGCGGCGTCAGGCCCGCCCGGCCATCGACCATGAAGATGATGGCATCGGCTTCGTCGATGGCCTGCAGCGTCTGGCGCGCCATTTCGGCCATGATGCCATCCTTGGCCACCGGCTCCAGGCCGCCGGTGTCGACCACCAGGTAGGGTTTGCCGCCGATGCGGCCGCGCCCGTAGTGGCGGTCGCGCGTCATCCCCGGCAGGTCGTGCACCAGGGCGTCACGCGTGCCGGTGAGGCGGTTGAACAAGGTGGACTTGCCGACGTTGGGGCGCCCGACAAGAACCAGAGTGGGAAGCATGATTATCCTTGCTGACGCGCCGGCACGGCCGGCGCGGCGTGTTGTTTACTTGAGCCGGAACGCGACGACGCTGCCTTTGGCCGTCTCCACCGCAAAGCCCGGTCCGATGTCCACGGGCGCCGAATGCACGCCGCTGTCGACCCTGGCGCGTGCCACGAAGCTGCCGTCCTCGGCCGACAGCACATGCACATAGCCCTCGCCATCGGCCACCACGACCCAGGCACCCAGTGCCAGCGGCGCGGTCACTTCGCGGCGTGCCAGCTTGTCCTGCCGCCAGCCGGCACTCCCGCGGGTTTTATCGTAGGCTGTCACGGCATCCTTGTCGTCGGTCACGTAGACGTTGCGCTCGTCCATTGCGAGCCCGCTGTTGCTGGAAGTGTCGCGTGCCCACAGCAATTCTCCGTTGCGGCGGTCGAAGCAGGCCACCCGTCCCTGATAGGCGACCGCGCAAACCTGGCGTTCATCCACGACAGGATTGCCCATCACGTCGGCCACCCGCTCGAGTTCGGTCGCCCCGCGCGGCAGCGCCACCGTGGCCTCCCACAACTGTGCGCCGTTGGCGGCATTGAGCGCGACCAGCTTGCCGCCGGGGAACCCGATGTAGAGCACGTCGTCGCGCACGACCATGCCGCCCGACCCGCGCAGGCTCAATACCGGCAGGTTGCGGGTATACAGCCATTTGCGGCTGCCGTCGGCCACGGCAAGGCCCTGCACGCGGCCATCGCCGGTGCGGGCGATGATGCTGTCGCCCACGACCAGCACCTGGCCGGCCACTTCGCTCGACAAAACCGCTTTCCAGCGTACCTGGCCGCTGGCCCGGTCCAGCGCCAGCAATTCGCCCTTGCTGCTGCCTGCCAGCACCAGCCCCTGCCCCGCGCTGGCGCCGGCCGAAAGCCTGGCGCCGGTATCGGTTTTCCATACCGTGTTGCCATTGGCTACCGCAATGCGCACGACCCGGTTTCCGCCTGCCGCGAACACATCGTCGCCTTCGACCTGCGGGCGGAACAGGTAACCGCCGGTGTCCCCCGTCTCGGCTTTCCATGCTTCGCTGAGGCTGGCAGTGGGCTTGAATTCAACCAGTTCTGCTGGTTTGGCCTTGGCCGGGCCATGGCCAAACCAGCCACCCACCGTGCTGGTCATCGAACCTACGGTGCTGCACCCTGACATAGCCAGCGCCAGGCCGGCGACGATCATCCGCATCTTCACTTGCTTTCTCCTCCCAGGGCATCGAGCTTCAGTTCGACAATGCTGCGAAAGGGGTTGTCCTTCTCCATCTTGCCGAACGCCGCCTGATACGCCGCGCGCGCCTCGTCCTTTTTGCCCTGTGCCATCAGCACGTCGCCCCGCAGGTCCTCGAAACGAAAGGCGAATGCGTCACTGTGCGAGCCCGACAGGGTCTTCAGCGCAGCGTCATATTGCTTCTGGTCGAGTTGCACGCCCGCCAGGTGCAGGCGCGCCAGATCCTTGACCGCGGGCTCCTTGCTGTTGGCCACCGCCCATTCCAGCTGGCCCTGGGCGCTTTTCAGATCCTTGTTCATGACATTGAGCTTGGCCAGCAGCAGCGCGGCACGCGGGGCATACGCCGTGCCCTTGTACTGTTCGATCAGCATCGCGCCGGCCTCGCGCGCGCCCTTGGCGTCGTTCGCCGCCAGCGACTGCGTGAGCTTTTCATACACGGTTGCCGCTTCCAGGCTCTGCGTCACCGTGTGGTTCTGCCAGTAGCGCCAGCCGGCGACTGCCGCAAGCAGCACGGCCAGCCCGATCATCGCCAGGCTGCCCCAGCGTTTCCACCAGGCTTTCAGTTCGTCCAGCCGTTCCTGTTCGTCGAGATCGTAGGTTGCCATGCGCTATGCCTTTTGAGTTGATGCGTCTTGAATGATTTGAATCGCCCGCGCCACCTCGACGCGGGCCTGTTCCGTCGCGTCGCGCAGCGGCTTCAGCGTCACCTGCTGTGCGGCCGTCTCGTCGTCGCCGATGATCACCGCATAGCGTGCGCGGCTGGCATCGGCCTTTTTCATCTGCGACTTGAAGCTGCCGCCGCCGCAATGCAGCACGGCGGCGAGCCCTGCGCTGCGCAGTGTACCCGCCACCTTCCAGGCAAAGGCCTGCGCGGCCTCGCCGGCGTGGACGATATAGGCATCCGGCACCGGTGTCGCAATGGTCTGGCCGCCCGCCTCGATCAGCGAAAGCAGCCGCTCGATACCCATGGCGAAACCGGCGGCGGGCGCCGGCTTGCCGCCCAGCTGCTCGATCAGGCCGTCGTAGCGTCCGCCGGCGCACACCGTGCCCTGCGCGCCGAGCTGGTCGGTCACCCATTCGAACACGGTGCGGTTGTAGTAATCCAGCCCGCGCACCAGCCTCGGATTGATCTCGAAGGCGATATCGTTCGCGCGCAGCAGCGTCTGCACGGCCTCGAAATGCGCCAGCGCCTCGTCCTCGAGCTCGTTCATCAGCTTGGGGGCTGCGTCATTCAGCGCCTGCATCGCCGGATTCTTGCTGTCGAGTATGCGCAGCGGGTTGCTGTGCAGGCGGCGCTTCGCATCCTCGTCGAGTTCGTCCTGATGCGACGCGTAATAGGCGATCAGTTTCTCGCGGTGCCGCTGCCGCGCGGCGTGGTCGCCCAGGGTATTGAGCTGCAGCGTCGGCGCGATGCCCAGTTCCTTCCACAGGTCGGCGCACATCACGATCAGTTCGGCATCGGTGTCCGGCCCGGCAAAGCCCAGCGCCTCGACGCCGACCTGGTGAAACTGCCGGTAGCGCCCCTTCTGCGGGCGTTCATGGCGGAACATCGGGCCGGCATACCACAGGCGCTTGCCGCCGTCGTACAGCAGGTTGTGCTGGATCACCGCCCGCACCGACGACGCCGTGCCTTCCGGACGCAGCGTCAGCGATTCGCCGTTGAGCTCGTCGACGAAGGTGTACATCTCCTTCTCGACGATGTCGGTGACCTCGCCGATGGCGCGCTTGAACAGTCCGGTGTGCTCGAGGATGGGCGTGCGCATCTCGCGGTAGCCGTAGCGCCGCAGCCAGTCGCGCACGATCGCCTCGAAGCCCTGCCAGGTGTCGGTGACATCGGGCAGGCAGTCGTTCATGCCGCGCACGGATTGAATGTTGTTGCTCATAAATTAATCAACTGAAATGCATTTCACGCAGCGTAATGGCTGCGTACGTAGTCCTCGACGATCGCCTGGAAATCGGCGGCGATGCGGTCGCCTTTCAGCGTCACGGTCTTTTCGCCGTCGACATACACCGGCGCAACCGGTACTTCGCCTGTGCCGGGCAGCGAGATGCCGATATTGGCGTGCTTGGATTCGCCGGGGCCGTTGACCACGCAGCCCATCACCGCCACCTGCATCGATTCGACGCCGGGATACTGGCTGCGCCACAGCGGCATCTGGGTGCGCAGGTAGGTTTCGATGTCCTGTGCCAGTTCCTGGAACACGGTCGACGTGGTACGGCCGCAGCCGGGGCAGGCGGTAACCTGCGGGGTGAAGGCGCGCAGCCCCAGCGCCTGCAGGATTTCCTGGCCGACCCGGACTTCCTGGGTACGTTCGCCGCCCGGCTCGGGTGTCAGGGAAATCCGGATGGTATCGCCAATGCCTTCCTGCAGCAGCACGGACAAGGCGGCGGTCGAGGCGACGATGCCCTTGCTGCCCATGCCGGCCTCGGTCAGGCCCAGATGCAGCGGATAGTCGCATTGCGACGCCAGATCGCGGTACACCGAAATCAGGTCCTGCACCCGGCTCATCTTGCAAGAGAGGATGATTTTGTCGCCACGAAGGCCCAGTTCCTCGGCCTTCCTGGCCGATTCCAGTGCAGAGGCGACCATCGCACGCCGCATCACCACCTCGGCGTCCTCCGGCTGCGCCAGACGCGCGTTGTCGTCCATCATGCGCGCTGCCAGCGCCTGGTCGAGACTGCCCCAGTTGACGCCGATGCGCACCGGCTTGTCATGGCGGCAGGCCACCTCGATCAGCGTGGCAAACTGCTCGTCGCGCTTGTTGCCGCGCCCGATGTTGCCGGGGTTGATGCGCAGCTTGGCCAAGGCTTCGGCGCACTCGGGCACCTGGGTCAAGAGCTTGTGGCCGTTGAAATGGAAATCGCCGATCAGCGGCACGCGACACCCCAGCACGTCGAGGCGTTCGCGGATGCGCGGGACCGCAGCGGCGGCCTCCAGCGTATTGACGGTCAACCGCACCAGTTCGGAACCGGCCTCGGCAAGCGCCTGCACCTGGCGCACCGTGGCGGTGACATCGACGGTATCGGTGTTGGTCATCGACTGCACCACCACGGGCGCATCGCCACCGACCAGTACGGAACCGACCCGCACCTGACGGGTGGGGCGACGGGCAATCTGAGACATCATTCTTCCAGCGTGAAGCGGGCAACCGTCACGTCAACAAAGGGTTTCAGGTCGATCGGGCGGCCGTTGTACGTCAGCTGCACTTGCGAGGCGTTGCCGATCACCACATCGAAGGGCGGCTGGCCGCGGACATCCGCACTGCTGCCTGCCGGATTGAGCTGGCGCAGCAGCATGCGGCCGCTGGCATCCTTGATCTCGGTCCAGGATTTATCCCCGAACTCGAGATGCAGCACGCTGCCACTCTCCGCCGGCTCGGGCTGCGCGGGCGTTTCTACCTCTGGCGGCGCCGGGGTCGCCGATGGAGTGGGTGGCGCCGACGGGGGGGCGGGGGGGGCGGCAGCCTCTGTCGGCACTGCAGCAGGCGCTGTTGCCGCAACCGGAGCAGGATGCGATTGCAGCGCTGGCGGAGCCTGGACCTGAGTGTCGGAACCCTCTCCCCCGTCGCTGTTGAGCCACATGTAGAGCGCTACCGGCACGGCCACCGCCAGCAGCAGGCCGAACAGCGACAGGATCAACCATGGGGACGTCAGCCAGGAATGCGGCGGAGACGGTTCGGCCGGAGCGACCTCAGCCGGCTCGGCCGGGGCGCCATCCATGCGTGCCAGCAGCGGCTCGGGGGCAAGCCCCAGCAGACGGGCGTAGTTCCGCACGAATCCGCGAGCAAACACGGGCTGGCCCAGGCTCTCGAAATCATCCCGTTCCATCGCCTCGACCTGGCGATGCATCAGGCGCAGGCGCAGGGCGGCATCCTCCAGCGTGACGCCCTGCGCTTCGCGCGCGTCACGCAGCATCTGACCAACCGATGCCAGCCCGCTCTCGCTCACTCGAAATGCCCTGCCAGCAATTGCTGCGTCTCGGTCGAATCGGGAAAGCGCTTGCGCAGCTGCAGGGCATAGGCAGCCTCCTGTGCACGGTCGCCCAGCTTGCGTTCCAGCCGCACGCCCAGCCACAGGCTTTCCGCTGTCGGCGGCGCCAGTTCGTCATGACGGCCCAGCAGGCGCTGCGCCTCCGTCAGCCGGCCCTGGCGGAAATGCAGGCCCGCCAGCTTGAGCACCGTGTTGGGGCTGTCGGGTTGCAGCTTGAGCGCCTTCGCCAGATTGGCTTCGGCCAGGGCGATATCGCCCTTCTTTTCGGCGCACAAACCGGCATTGGTCATGGCCAGTTCGGGCTGCGTATACAAAGGGTTTCGAATAGCGGCGCTGAATTGCGCCAGGCCTTCATCGTAGCGGCCGCGGGTACAGAGAAACCAGCCGTAGTTGTTGTGCGCGTTGGAATCGTTGCGATCGAGTTCAATGGCGTGACGGAAGTTGTCCTCGGCCAGCTTGTCCTCGGCCAGATCCATGTAGATCATGCCGTAGACGTTGTAGGCCGGGCCATAGCGATTGTCGGCCGTGATCGCCTTGCGCAACTCGTCGAGCGCGACCTTGTACTGGGTACGCGCGACATAGGCGCCGGCCAGATCCGTGAATGCACGGGCACGTTCGCGGCTCTGGCTGTCAGCCTCGCTGGCGGCCACACCGCCGCCCCCATCCACCGGCTGCGCAGCGCAACCCGCCAGCAATGCCGCTGCAACCAGTACGCCTGCCCATTTCTTCACGCTGCCTCCTTGTGCATTCGTTTCATGACACGCCCGCTCTTGTCAGCGACTTTCCCCGCCAGCTGCCCGCAGGCCGCATCGATATCGTCGCCGCGCGTCTTGCGCGTGGTCACCACATAATCCGCATCCTGCAGGATCTGGCGGAACGCCCGCATCGATTCCGCACGAGGCTTTTCGTAGCCCGAATCCGGGAACGGGTTGAAAGGAATGAGATTGAACTTGCACGGCACGTCGCGCGTCAGCTCGATCAACTGGCGCGCATGCTCGGGCTGGTCGTTCACGCCGGCCAGCATCACGTATTCGAAGGTGATGAAGTCGCGCGGCGCATGCACCAGGTAGCGACGGCAGGCCGCCATCAGTTCGCGCAGCGGATACTTCCTGTTGATCGGCACGATCTGGTCGCGCAGGGCATCGTTGGGCGCATGCAGGCTTACCGCCAGCGCCACCGGACAGCGCTCGGCGAGGCGGTCCATCGCCGGCACCAGGCCGGATGTGGATACCGTCACCCGCCGCCGCGACAGGCCGTAGGCGTGGTCGTCAAGCATGATGCCGAGCGCGGTCACCACGTTCTCGAAGTTCGCCAGCGGCTCGCCCATGCCCATCATCACCACGTTGGTCACCGGTCGATCGGAAATCTCGCCGGTGGTGCGATTCGGCTCGGTCTTGAGGCTGTGGTGAGCCACCCACAACTGGCCGATGATCTCGGCCACCGTCAGGTTGCGGTTGAACCCCTGCCGCCCGGTCGAGCAGAAGGTGCACTCCAGCGCGCAGCCGACCTGCGACGACACGCACAGCGTGCCGCGATCGTCTTCGGGTATGAACACGGTTTCGATGCCGTTGGCGACCCCCACATCAAACAGCCACTTGCGCGTGCCATCCGCCGAAGTATGGGCATAGTTGATCGCCGGCACCTGCACCACCGCCTGCTGCTGCAGTTTCTCGCGCAGGCTCTTGGCAATGTCGGTCATCTGCGCGAAATCGGCCACCCCGGACTGGTGCATCCAGTGGAACACCTGACGGGCGCGAAACGGCTTTTCGCCGAGTTCGGTGAACCAGGCGGTCAGTCCTTCCAGATCGAAATCGAGCAGATTCTGCGGCATGCGTAGGGTTTAGCGACCCGCGTAGACTTCGCTGGCCGGGAAGAAATAGGCGATTTCGATCGCCGCGGTTTCCGGCGCGTCGGAGCCGTGCACGGCATTGGCGTCGATGCTCGCTGCGAAGTCGGCGCGGATGGTGCCGGCTTCGGCCTTCTTAGGGTCGGTCGCGCCCATCAGCGCGCGGTTCTTGGCGATCGCGTCTTCGCCTTCCAGGACCTGCAGCACCACCGGGCCCGACACCATGAAGTCGACCAGATCCTTGAAGAACGGACGGTCCTTGTGCACGGCGTAGAAGCCTTCGGCTTCCTGGCGCGACAGATGCTTCATCTTCGACGCCACGACCTTGAGGCCATTGCTCTCGAAACGGCTGACGATCTTGCCGATCACGTTCTTGGCGACGGCATCGGGTTTGATGATGGAAAAAGTGCGCTGAACAGCCATGTATATGCTCCAGACAAAGACAAAAGAGAAAAAACGGGAAAAAAGGTTCAAAAAACCATGAAAATCAGCCCGCTAGAATAACATGGGCCACCCCGGACTGTCTTGTCCTGCCGGCAAAAGGCGGTTTTACCGGGTTGGCAAGCGGCCCCATGCTGCGCCCCGGCAAATCAGGGGGCGACGTGCGGCACCACCCCGGCTTCGCCAGGGGCGGCGCTCAGTTCGGCATCGAGGCCGATTCCCGCCGCCCACACCAGCTGTCCGTCGCACCACATCAGCGGCAGGCGCTCGCGCTGCCAGGGCGGGATCGCGTGCTCCTGCAACAGGTTCTTCAGACTGCGCCGCGGGCCGCCTGCATGCAGCCGCAGGTGCTCTCCGCCGGTCCGCACCCCGAGCGTGACGTTGCCCGCTGTCAACACGTCCTGCCTGAGCCCCGCTCCGGTAGACCGCTCCATGCGCACGCTGACCCCGGCGGCCGGCACCCAGATTGCCGCCTCGCCCTGCCAGCGAACCGGCCCTGCCGGAAGCGGTGGCGCCGGGACCACATAGGCGCCACCGCGGTAGCGCCACAGCTCCATTTGTCCGAGGTTGATCCGCACCCGCGCATCCGCATGCGCATCCCGTAGTTGATGCAGTGCCTCGTCGAGCCGCCGCAGGCTGGGCATGGCCTGGCCATGCTGCCCGATGAAGTGGCGCAGCAGGTTGCGCGCCCTCGCTGCCGACAGGCGTGCCAGCACGCCGCAGTCGAGGCGGTCGCCGGCAATGGCCTCGCGCGCGTCCAGCCGCGCCAGGTCGTCCAGCAATTCGGCAGCGTCGGCCTGCAGCGCTGCAGCGCGCGCCAACGTGCGGGCGGCACCCGGAAAATGCTGCGCCAGCAGCGGCATCACCTGCTGGCGCAGCGCGTTGCGGCGATAGCGGGTATCCAGATTGCTCTCGTCCTCGACCCACGCGAGGCCCTGGGCCTGCGCCTCACACAGCAGGTCCGCCCGTGCCGCGTTCAGCAACGGCCGCAACTGGCCCGCCTGCCAGCCGGGCCGTCTTTGCATCACGGCCATGGCCGCCAGGCCTTTCGGTCCGGCGCCGCGCAGCAACTGCAGCAACAGCGTCTCGGCCTGATCGTCCCGGTGATGCGCCGTCAGAAGGAAATCCGCGTCCAGTGCGGCAAAAATGTTCTGGCGCTCGCGCCGCGCAGCCGCCTCGATGCCGGCCGGGTCGTCGCGCGCGATCTGTACGCGATGAATGGTCAATTCGATGTCATGCGTTGTGCACAGCCGCTCGCAAAAACCGGCCCACTCGTCGGCATGCGGCGACAGGCCGTGATGGACATGCACGGCCTGCAGCTGAAACGGGTGTCGATCGCGCAACGGCAGAAGGGCATGCAGCAGGACGACCGAATCCAGCCCGCCCGATAGCGCCAGCGTCAACCGTGCATGCGGGGGGACGTGGCGGGCGAACGCGTCCGCCACCTCTGCGGCAAGCGCCTTATTTGATGGGGGTTTCCTTGAAACTGCCATATGCCCGCAGACGCTGGTAGCGCGTATCCAGCAGGGCGTCGAGCGGCTGTTTGCGCAATTCGGCGAGCGTATCGGTCAGCGCGCGGCGCATCGACTGGAACATGGCGTCCCAGTCGCGCTGCGCACCGCCGAGCGGCTCCTCGACGATGCGATCGACCAGCCCGTTGGCTTTCAGACGGTCGGCGGTAATGCCCAGCGTTTCGGCGGCGACGGACGCCTTGTCGGCGCTTTTCCACAAAATCGAGGCGCAGCCTTCCGGCGAGATCACCGAATAGGTGGAGTATTGCAGGATCAGCATGCGGTCGCCGACGCCGATCGCCAGCGCGCCGCCCGAGCCGCCTTCGCCGACGATGGTGCAGACGATCGGCGTCTTCAGTTCGGCCATCACGTACAGGTTGCGCGCGATCGCCTCGGACTGTCCGCGTTCCTCGGCGCCGATGCCGGGATAGGCGCCGGGCGTGTCGATGAAGGTGAATATCGGCAGCGAGAACTTTTCGGCGAGGCGCATCAGCCGCAGGGCCTTGCGATAGCCCTCTGGACGCGGCATGCCGAAATTGCGGTAGATCTTTTCCTTGGTGTCGCGGCCCTTCTGGTGGCCGATCACCATCACCGGCTCGCCGTTGAAGCGGGCCATGCCGCCAACGATCGCGGCATCGTCGGCGTAGGCGCGATCGCCGTGCAGTTCGACGAAATCGGTGAACAGCCCCTGCACGTAATCGAGCGTATACGGCCGTTGCGGATGGCGTGCCACCTGCGACACCTGCCAGGCATTGAGCTTGGCGTAAATGTCCTTGGTCAGCGTCTGGCTCTTCTTCTGCAGGCGGCGGATTTCTTCCGAAATATCCAGCGCGGAATCGTCCTGCACGAAGCGCAGTTCTTCGATCTTGGCTTCGAGCTCCGCAATCGGCTGCTCGAAATCGAGGAAAGTGGTTTTCATCGGCGGTCTTTAATCAAGCTGTCACAGAAACAGGTCAGCCGGGCATTCTAGCAGCCCGGCGCCTTTTGCCATCCGATTCCCGACGCCATGCGGCTCAATGATGGTGATGACCATGCGCGCCATGCGCGTGACGATGCGCCACCTCATCCGCCGTCGCCGCACGCACGTCGGCCACGGCGCACTGGAAATGCACCGCCTGGCCCGCATAGGGGTGATTGCCGTCGACCACTACCTTGTCTTCGGCGACGTCGGTCACGGTGTAGAGCATTTCCTCGCTGCCGTCGACCGGAGAGCCGACGAACTGCATGCCGACTTCGATATCGGCGGGAAAGGACTCGCGCGGCTCCAGCCGCACCAGATCCTCCTCGAACTCGCCGAAGGCATCGGCAGGCTGCAGCTTGAGGTCGACGGTGTCGCCGACGGCCTTGCCTTCCAGCGCCTGTTCCACCAGCGGAAAAATGTTGTCGTAGCCGCCGTGCAGGTAGCTGACCGGCTCGTCGCTTTCCTCCAGCAGCTTGCCGTCCATATCCTTGACGATATAGGTGATGGTGACCACGGTGTCCTTGCCAATATTCACTTGAGTTCCTTTACCAGTTGAAGCACTTCCGCCGCATGGCCGCGGCTGGAAACGCCATACAGGGCGTGACGGATGACGCCCTGTTTGTCGATGATGAAGGTGGAGCGCACCATGCTCTTGCGCATGACGCCGTCCACTTCCTTGTCCTGCAGCACGCCATATGCCGTGCTGGTAGCCTGCTCCTTGTCGGCCAGCAGTCGCACGCTGATGCCGTGCTTGTCGCGAAACTCGCCATGCTTGATGCAGTCGTCGCGCGAAACGCCGAGCACGGCGGCACCCGATTTGGCAAAATCGTCTTCCAGTTCGGAAAACTCGATCGCCTCGGTCGTGCAGCCCGGTGTGTCGTCGCGCACATAGAAATACAGCACGAGCGTCTTGCCCCGTAACTGGGACAGCTCGACGATATTCATGTCCGCGTCGGGATTGGAAAAATCCGGCGCCCGATCTCCTGCTTTCAGCATGGGTAACTCCGCCTTAGTGTCTTTCCGGCAGCATTCTAACAGCCCTGCAGGTGACGCATCGCTATAATCGCGTCATGATGACTGCCCTGCTTGGCGGCTTGAGCCCCGCCCGTTTCCTGCGCGATGTGTGGCACAAGCGTCCGCTTCTGATCCGCAATGCCGTGCCCGGCTTCGGTGGGCTCCTGACGCCGGGCGAGATGCAGCAACTGGCCTGTCGCGACGATGTGGAGTCGCGTTTGATCCAGGGCAGCGGCACGCAATGGCAGCTCGACCACGGCCCGTTCAGGAAAAGCGATTTCAGGCGCCTGCCCAAGGCCGACTGGACGCTGCTGGTGCAATCTCTCAACCATGTCCTGCCCGAGGCGGATGCGCTGCTGGCGCATTTCGATTTCATCCCGCATGCGCGGCTCGACGACCTGATGGTGAGCTACGCCGTCCCTGGCGGCAGCGTGGGCCCGCATTTTGACTCCTACGACGTCTTCCTGCTGCAGGGCCAGGGGCACCGCCGCTGGCAGATCAGCACGCAAACCGACCTGGCGCTGCTGGACAACGCGCCACTCAAGATCCTGCGCCACTTCGAAGTGGAGGACGAATGGCTGCTCGGCCCCGGCGACATGCTCTACCTGCCGCCGCACGTCGCGCATTACGGCGTCGCCGAAGATGCCTGCATGACCTATTCGATCGGCTTTCGCGCGCCCACGACCGAGGAACTGGCGCAGGGCTTCCTGATGCACCTGCAGGACTCGCTCGCGCTGGCAGGCCGCTACGCCGACCCGGACCTGCGCCGGCAGGTGCACCCTGGCGAAATCGGCCGCGCGATGCTGGAGCAGATCGAGGGCATGATCGCCAAGATCAAATGGAGCAAGCGCGACGTCGCCGAATTCGCCGGACGCTACCTGTCCGAACCCAAGCCAAACGTGTTCTTTGACGCGCCGGACGCGCCGCTCGGCCTTGCCGCATTCGGCAAGCAGGCGAACAGGCACGGCGTCGCGCTCAACCCCAAATCGCGCCTGCTGTTCGCCGGAAAACGCTTTTTCATCAACGGCGAGGCGTTCACGCCCGCGGCGGACGAAACCACCGCGCTACGGCAACTGGCCGACCAGCGCCATCTCGCGCCGCCCCTGCCGGCCGCCCTGCGCGAACGCTTTTACGACTGGTATGAAGCCGGCTGGCTGGAGATCGACACCCCATGAACACCTTTGAAACGCCCTCGGAATTCCGTGCTGCATTCGACACGCTGATGGCGGCCACGCACCGCCAGCTGCGCGTGTACGATCACGACCTGGATCTGCTGGACATCGACGACGCGCCTCGCCTCGCAGCCCTGCGCGCACTGTGCGTGGCGGGTGGCGGGCGCCGCATCGAACTGTTGCTCGATGACATCAGCCGCGTCGCACGCGGCCATCCCCGCCTGATGCAGCTGGTGCGGGATTTCGGCCATGTCCTAGAAATCCGTCAGGCAGATCCCGACGCACCGCATCCCGACCAGGCGTTTGTGCTGGCCGACCGCCACGGCGTGCTGCTGCGCGCCGACAAGGCTGCGGTGCACGGCACGCTGCACTTGGACGATCCAGCCACAGCGACAGCGCTGCACCAGAGCTTCGAAGGCATGTGGCAACGTTCCCCGGCCAGCGTGTCTGCGACGACGCTCGGCTTGTAGGCTAGAGTCTGCCCAGCCAGTCCAGTTCAGACTCGCTGAAACCGGCCTGGCGGCGTGCCGCCAGATTGAACGGCGGCTTCAGGGGCGGCGCGTCGTAATCGACCAGCAACTGCCGGAACGTTGCGTCGGGCTGAAGGCCGCGTGCCGCGCATAACCAACCGAACCAGCGGCTGCCGATGGCAACGTGGCCGATCTCGTCGCGTTCGATGACGGCGAGAATCTCGACCATGCGGGTATCATTGACGGCCCGGAGCTTGTCGACGATGAGCGGCGTAGCGTCCAGCCCGCGCGCTTCCAGCACGCGCGGCACCAGCGCCATGCGCACCAGTGGGTCGTGCGCGGTTTTCAGCGCCATGTCCCACAGACCGTTGTGCGCAGGGAAATCGCCATAGGCATAGCCCAGCGTTGCGAGATGCGCGTTAAGCAGTTCGAAATGCCGCGCCTCCTCCTCCGCCACCGAGAGCCAGTCGGTGTAATACTGCGGCGGCATGCCGGAAAAGCGATGGGCGGCATCGAGCGCCAGATTGATCGCATTGAACTCGATGTGCGCCAGCGCATGAACGAGCGCAGCCCGGCCAGCCAAGGTGGAGGCGCGACGGCGCGGCACCCGCTGCGGCGGGATCAGTTCTGGTTTTTCAGGCTGCCCGGGCTGGTCGATTGGGATGCGCACGGCCGCGGCCGCAAGATCGATCCCGCCCGCCACCCAGTCGGTATGCAGCGCGTGCACGCAAGCCACCTTGTCCGCCGGCCGATCCAGCGTCAGGCACGCCTCCAGACGCTGCGGCAACGGGTCTAGCGCCGGTCCACCCACCGGATACCCACCAGCGCGATGGTCAGGAAAATCAGCAGCGGCAGGACGGACACCATGACCACCGGCCAGTCGTTCAGCAGGCCCAGATGGCCGAACAGACGACTCAGCAGATGGAAGCCGAGTCCCGCCAGAATGCCGATGAAAATCTTGCCGCTGGCCCCGCCGCTGCGCGGCCCCTGGATCGCAAACGGCATGGCGATCAGCATCATGATAGGGATGACTAAAGGGCCGATGAACTTCGACCACAGGGCGAGTTCGTAGCGCGTGGCTTTCTGGCCGTTTTCCTTGAGGTGCGAGATGTAGCGCCACAGGGAGCGTGCCGACATCTGCTCCGGTGCGATCAGCAGTACGCTGAGGATGTCTGGGGTGAGCACGGACTCCCAGTCCTGGTGTGCGTTTCGGGTTGCGTGTATGCCGTCCGCGTCAAAGCGGGTTTCCACCACCTGTTGCAGGTCCCAGGTCTGACCGGCGCGCCAGTGGGCCTCTTTGGCCGCACGGATCCAGTCGAGACGGCCGGCGGAATCGAACCCGTAAATCTCGATATCGCGCAGGGTGTTGTCGGGCATCACCTCGCGCACATTGATGAACGCGTTGCGATCCTTGACCCACAGGCCGGAACGGAACTGCTGCGCCACCATGGAATGTGTGGCCAGCAATTTGTAGCGTTGCGCCGCCTGCTCCGACCACGGCGCGATGTATTCGCCGATGACCAGCACCAGCAGCGACAACACCACACCGATGACACTGAAATAACCGGCCACGCGCCAGTTCGACAGACCCGACACGCGCATCACCGCGTATTCGGAATTGCCCACCAGACGCGACAATGCGAACAGCGTCCCGATCAATGCCGCCACCGGCAGGATTTCATACAGATGCCCGGGAACATTGAGCATCACCACTACGGCAGCCTGGCCAAGGCTGTAATTGTTGCGTCCCAGGCTGCCAAGCTCCTGAATCACGTCAAAAAACGCAAACAGCACCAGCAGCGCCAGCAGCACGAAGCCCGACGCAAACAGGATCTGCCCGCTCAGATAGCGCGCCAGGAGTCTCATGCGCCCCTCCCGCGCGGCGCAAATTGACGGGCCCGCAGATAGAAAAGCCCTGTCAGGGCGAACAGCATCACCAGATGCGGCGCCACCATTCCAGCCCACGGGTTGAGCGTGCCCTGGCCCACCCAGGCCTGCGACAGCGACAGGAGGTTGTTGTAGACGAAGTACAGCAGCAGCGCAATCATCAGTCCGTAAGAGCGCCGAGCCCGCGTGTTGACGAAACTGAGCGGTATGGCCATGACGGCGAGGATGAGCGCCGAGAATGGCACGCCTACCCGCCACAGCAATTCGGCCCGCGCCGGAGGCGACGGATCCGCCAGCAATTCGCTAAGCGGCGCCTGGCGGATGCCCGTTTCCTTGCCGCCGACCGGGACCGGATCGAGCCGCATCCAGTAGCGTTCGAACTGCACGATGCGGTAGTCGAGGTGGCCGGGCGTGCCTTCATAGCGGCGACCATCCTTGAACACCAGATAGCGCGACCCATCAGGCATCTCCGTGTGGCTGCCTTCGCGCGCCACCACCAGGCCGAGTTGGCCGTCGATGCGCGACTGCATGAAGACGTTGCGCACAATGCCGGTCAGCGGGTTCAGCGACTCAACGTAGTAGACACGCTGGCCTGCGCTGGATTCGGCGAACATGCCCGGGGCAATCAGGGAACTTTCGCTGCGGCTGCGCAGATCCTGGCGATATTCGAATTTCTTGGTCTGTGCCCAGGGATTGAGCACCAGCGTGATCAGCAGGATGACCAGCGAAAATGGCACGGCGAACGCCAGTACCGGCCGCATCCATTGTGTGAGCGACAGGCCGGCGTTGAACCAGATCACCATTTCGCTGTCTCGCCACATGCGCGACAGGGGCAGCAGCACCCCGGCAAACAGCGCGATCGTCATCAATACCGGCAGAAAGAACAGCAGCGAGAAGCCGAGGAAAGAGAAAACGGCTTCGCTGGCGAGTTCGCCGCGTGCCACGTCACCGAGGAGACGGATGAACAGCACCACCATCGCGATCGCAATCAGCACCGTCAGCACGGCGCCGGTGGTCAGCGCCATCTCGCGGGTCAGCGCGCGGCGATAGAGCATGGGGATATCCGGGTGTCGTTCGTGTTGAGAACGGGCTTTTGACATTCCACCGCACCCGCGCCAATAATCGCCCCATGGGCAACGCCGCGTTTTGGCGTATCGGCAAATTGTATTTTTTTGAGCACGGACATGGAAAACAAGGAAA
Organism: uncultured Methylomonas sp.; assembly: GCA_964529085.1. Taxonomy (GTDB): domain Bacteria; phylum Pseudomonadota; class Gammaproteobacteria; order Methylococcales; family Methylomonadaceae; genus Methylomonas. The sequence goes on from CAZGUM010000002.1 coordinate 77,882, forward strand.
TCGAACTCGAATTTAGCATAAAAAGCGGCTCCCCCGAAAAGCAGCGCACCGCCTGTGTCGTCGTCGGCGTGTTCGAGAGCCGCAAGCTGTCGGGCCCGGCAATCGACATCGACCGCGCCAGCGACGGCTACCTGTCCGAGATCCTGCGCGGCGGCGACATGGAAGGCAAGTCGGGTAGCACGCTGCTGCTGCACAGGGTCCCCAACATTCTGGCCGACCGTGTCCTGCTGGTCGGCCTCGGCAAGGAACGCGACTTCCACGAAAAGGCCTATCGCGACGCCATCGCCTGCGCAGTACGCACCCTGCGCGACACCGGTTCGATGGAAGCCTCCATCACGCTCAGCGAAATCCCTGTGAAGAAACGCGACGTCACCTGGAACATCGAACAGGCCGTGATCAGCGCCCACGACGCGCTGTACCGCTTCGAGCGCATGAAGAGCAAATCCAACGAGGCGCGCCGCCCGCTCAAGCGCGTGATCTTCGCCGTGTCGCGACGCGGCGAGCTGAAATATGGCGAGACCGGCCTTGCGCGCGGCCTGGCCATCGCCCATGGCATCGGTCTGGCCAAGGATCTCGGCAATACGCCATCCAATATCTGTACGCCGGAATATCTGGCCGCCGAGGCGAAGAAGGTGGCGAAGGCCCATGGCTTCGGCTGCGAGATCCTCGATTACGCCGCCTGCGACAAACTTGGCATGGGCTCCTTCCTGTCGGTCGGCAAGGGCAGCGACAAGCCGCCGCGCTTCATCGTGCTGAAGCATGACGGCGGCAAGAAAGGCGACAAGCCCGTGGTACTGGTCGGCAAGGCGGTCACCTTCGACGCCGGCGGCATTTCGCTGAAACCGCCGGCCGAAATGGACGAGATGAATTACGACATGAGCGGCGGCGGCGCGGTCATCGGCGCCTTTCGCGCCATCGGCGAACTGGGATTGCCGCTCAACGTCGTCGGTCTCATCCCCGCCTGCGAAAACATGCCCGATGCGAATGCCAACAAGCCGGGCGACATCGTGACCTCGATGTCCGGCCAGACCATCGAAATCCTCAACACCGACGCCGAAGGCCGCCTGATCCTGTGCGACGCGCTGACCTATGCGGAGCGCTTCGAGCCCGACGCGGTAGTCGACCTGGCGACACTGACCGGCGCCTGCGTGATCGCCCTCGGTGCGCACCCCAGCGCGCTCTACAGCAACCACGACCCGCTGGCGCGCGAGATCGAACACGCCGCAGACCATGCCTGGGATCGTGTCTGGCGCATGCCGCTGTGGGACGACTATCAGGAGCAATTGAAGAGCAGCCTCGCCGACATGGCCAATATCGGCGGACGCCCCGCCGGCTCGATCACCGCAGCCTGCTTCCTGTCGCGCTTCGCCAGGAAATACCATTGGGCGCACCTCGACATCGCCGGCACCGCATGGAAAGGTGGACGTGAAAAAGGCTCGACCGGACGCCCGGTGTCGCTGCTGGTGCACTTTCTCCTGAACCGCGCCCAGAAGTAATCCTGCCGCCATGACCGAGATCACCTTCTACACCTTTGCCGACAACCCGCTCGACGTCGCCCGGCGCGTCGCCGCCAAGGCGTACGGCCAGGGCAGGCAGGTGATGATTTATGCCCCGGATGCGGCCATGGCGGATACCATCGACCGCCTGCTGTGGACTGCGCCCGCGCTGGGTTTCGTGCCGCACTGCCGCGACAGCGACGCGCTGGCGAACGAAACCCCGGTTCTGATCGGCGCCAATGCCGACGCCTTGCGTCAGGCGGACGTGATGATCAACCTGCATCATGAGCAGCCGCCCGCTTTCGCCCGTTTCGAACGCCTGGTCGAAATCATCGGCCAGGACGACGATGGACGCGAACGGGGTCGCGCGCGCTACCGCTTTTATCAGGCGCGCGGCTACGCCCTGAAGACCCATGACCTGCGCCAGCACGCCGGATAGAAGGTGCCCATGAGCGATAGCCCACCGCCTGGAAAACTGGACACCTTGAGCAAGATGGACGCATTGCTGAAAAAGCATCGCGGCGGCGGCGAGGGCGGACGGGAGGAGATCATCCCCAGCCCCCCTGTCTCAGCACAGGCCACCCCGCCCGGCGCCTGGCTGCCGGTCCTGACGCAGGTGATCGAGCGTGGCACACCCCCCGCCGTTTCAGCGCCAGCCGAAACGCCCATCGTCAATTCGCCCGCCCCGCCTCCGCCCGCCCAGCTCGAGGCGCCTGCTGCCGAAACGCCGCCTGCTGCCGTGAGCGACACCCTGGCCGAGCAGTTGATGAGCGAACTGGCGCCCCGCCTGTCCGAAGTGATGGAAAAAAAGGTCGCCGCCGAACTGCGCAAGAACATCGACCAGACCGTATCCAGCCTGCTCAGTCAGCTCGACGTCAACGTGCGGGAAATCGTGCGCGAGGCTATCGCCGAGAAACTCAGGAAGCCACGCGATCCCTCGGCCTGAACCCGCATCTCCAGCGACAATCCGGGAACTTGTCCCCTGGTTTTTTGGGACGTCCCCGGGTTTTTGGGACTTGTCCCAAGGCTTTTTTGGGATAATGGCGGCTTTGCGCGCACGCCATGGAACTCGCCAAATCCTTCGAACCGGCTGACATCGAAAAACGCTGGTACGCCCAGTGGGAAAGCGCCGGCTATTTCAAGGCCGGCGACACGCCCGATGCCCCCGCCTACTGCATCATGCTGCCGCCGCCGAATGTGACCGGCACGCTGCACATGGGTCACGCCTTCCAGCACACCCTGATGGACGCACTGACCCGCTACCACCGCATGGCGGGCGACAACACGCTGTGGCAGCCGGGCACCGACCACGCCGGCATCGCCACGCAGATCGTGGTGGAACGCCAGCTCGACGCACAAGGTGTCTCGCGCCACGACCTCGGACGCGAAAAATTCCTCGAGAAAGTCTGGGACTGGAAGGAACATTCCGGTTCCACCATCACCCGCCAGATGCGCCGCCTCGGCACCAGCCCCGACTGGAGCCGCGAGCGCTTCACCATGGACGCGGGCCTGTCGAAAGCCGTTACCGAGGTATTCGTGCGCCTCTACCGCGAAGGCCTGATCTATCGTGGCAAACGGCTGGTGAACTGGGATCCTGTGCTCGGCACGGCGGTGTCCGACCTCGAAGTGGCCAGCACCGAGGAAGACGGCTTCATCTGGGAAATCAACTATCCGCTCGAAGATGGCAGCGGTCACCTGACCGTGGCCACCACGCGCCCGGAAACCCTGCTCGGCGACACCGCCGTCGCCGTGCATCCCGAGGACGAGCGGTACGCCCATCTGATCGGCAAGCATGTGCGCCTGCCGATCGCCGAGCGCAGCATCCCCGTCATTGCCGACGACTACGTGGACCGCGAGTTCGGCACCGGCGTGGTCAAGATCACGCCGGCGCACGATTTCAACGACTGGCAGGTGGGCCAGCGCCACAAACTGGTGGCGATCAGCGTGCTGACGCTCGACGCGAAAATGAACGACGTCTGCCCGACCGAATACCAGGGCCTCGACCGCTACGACGCGCGCCAGAAGCTGCTCGACGCACTGCAGGCGAAAGGCCTGCTGGTCTCGGCCAAACCGCACAAGCTGATGATCCCGCGCGGCGACCGCACCCACGCGGTGATCGAGCCGATGCTCACCGACCAGTGGTTCATGAGCATGGAAGGCCTGGCGAAACAGGGCCTCGCCGCAGTCGATTCCGGCGACCTCAAGTTCGTTCCGGAGAACTGGACCACCACCTATCGCCAGTGGCTGGAAAACATCCAGGACTGGTGCGTGTCGCGCCAGTTGTGGTGGGGCCACCGCATCCCGGCCTGGTATGACGCCGACGGCAATTTCTACGTCGCACACACTGAAGAAGAGGCGAGAAAGCAGGCCGGCGGGCGTGAACTGGCGCAGGACAACGATGTCCTCGACACCTGGTTCTCGTCCGCACTGTGGCCGTTCTCGACGCTCGGCTGGCCCGAACAGACGCCGGAGCTGGAACGCTACCTGCCGACCTCGGTACTGGTCACCGGCTTCGACATCATCTTCTTCTGGGTTGCCCGCATGGTGATGATGTCGCTGCACTTCACCGGCAAGGTGCCGTTCCGCGAGGTCTACGTGACCGGTCTGGTGCGCGACTCCGAAGGCCAGAAGATGAGCAAGTCGAAGGGCAACGTGCTCGACCCTATCGACCTCATCGACGGCATCGCGGTCAACGACCTGGTCGCCAAGCGCACCCAGGGCCTGATGAATCCCAAGCAGGCCGCCGGCATCGAGAAGCGCACCCGCAAGGAGTTCCCGGACGGCATCGCCCCCTACGGCACCGATGCCCTGCGCTTCACCTTCGCCAGCCTCGCCACCCACGGCCGCGACATCAAATTTGATCTTCAACGCGCCGAGGGCTACCGCAACTTCTGCAACAAGCTGTGGAACGCCACCCGCTTCGCGCTGATGAACCTCGAAGACCACGACTGCGGACAGGACGCCAGCCAGCCAATGGATTTCTCGGACGCCGACCGCTGGATCGCCGCGCGCCTGCAGCAGGCCATCGGCGACGTGCGCGAGGCCTTCGCGGCCTACCGCTTCGACCAGGCCGCGCGCGCGGTCTACGAATTCGTGTGGGACGAATACTGCGACTGGTACCTGGAACTCGCCAAGGTGCAGCTGAACAACGGTACGCCGGAACAGCAGCGCGCCACGCGCAGGACGCTGGCCACGGTACTCGAAGCCACGCTGCGCCTCGCCCACCCTATCATCCCCTTCATCACCGAAGAGCTGTGGCAGAAGGTGGCGCCGCTCGCTGGCGTCACCGGCGACAGCATCATGCTCGCCGCCTATCCGCAGGCCGACGACGCGCAACGCCACCCCGACAGCGTCACGCGCATCCAGTTGCTGAAAGAGCTGGTCAACGCCTGCCGCACCCTGCGTGGCGAGATGAACCTGTCGCCCGCGCAGCGCGTGCCGCTGGTGATCGAAGGCGACGACGCCGTGATCGGTGCACTGGCGCCCTACATCAGCGCGCTCGGCAAGCTCAGCGAAGTGAGCGCCGTCTCCGCGCTTGCAGATGCCGACGCCCCCGTCGCGCTGGTCGGCGACATGCGGCTGATGCTGGTGGTGGAAATCAACAAGGACGAAGAGCGCGCCCGCCTGGCCAAGGAAATCGCCCGCATCCAGGGCGAAATCAAAAAGGCCGAAGCCAAGCTCGCCAACCCCAGCTTCGTCGACAAGGCACCTGCGGCCGTCGTGCAGCAGGAGCAGGCGCGTCTGGCCGACTTCACGGCCATGCTGCAAAAGCTGGAGGCGCAGCACGCACGGCTGGGTTGATTGCTGCTACCAGGACAACAAAAAGCGCGGCTGAGGCCGCGCTTTTTGTTGCTTCTATGTGTTCAGGTATGCACGCCACTTCAAATCCACATAAAAAAAGCCGAGGTCGAAACCCCGGCTCGCATCAAGCAAAAAACTGCCGGAAATTACATCTTCCAGCTGTACTGGACGCCCAACGAATCCTGGTACATCTGGATTTTCTCGGTACCGTCACCCAAAAAGTTCGCGCCAGTCACATCGTTCTTGAACGCGTGCATGTACGCCATGGTCAGTTCGTTGCCCGACGCCAGAGTGTAGGTGAAGCCCAGCGTGGCGTGATCCTGAACAACGCCCGGTGCAAGGATATTGAAGGTCACGTCCCTCGACTGAATCGGATTGTCGGTGTGGTTGTAGCCAGCACGCAGGGTCAGTTGCTGGCTGTACTTATACTGAACACCCAGTTTCCACACGTCGACGTCTTGCCAGCCGAAGCCAGGGCCATTGTCCGCACCAAACGGTGCCGCATTAGTACTCGGGTTGCCGATCGAGTTCACACCGGAATAGTTGATGCGTTGGTAGTCCACTGCGAGCTGGACCGCAGGGGTCGCCTGCCAGGCTACGCCGAGGTTGTAGTTCTCGGGAATATCGAAGCCGCCCTGTTCAGCAAACAGGCCCTTATACTTGCTGAATTCATCGAACTTCATCTTCGACGCGTAAGCCGCACCGATGCTCAAGGTCGGGGTGATCTTGCCCATGTAGCCGATGCGCACGCCATAGCCGAAGGAGTCATCGTAGCCACGGTTGGTAAGGTTGGTCGAATCCGAAGAGTAAGTATTGAATCCGTCGAGTCCCGTCGCTTTGAAGCGCTGATAGCCGATCAACGGCGAAATACCAATCGAATGATTCGGGGCAACCTTGTAGGCGGCGGTCGGTGCAACGATTAGTTGCATCAGGTCGACGCCCAGCTTACCCTGGCCGCCCAGCAGGTTCATATTGCCGTATCCACCACCAAGCGCCGGGTAGTTGGTGTTCATCCCGCCGTTGCCGTACACGGTCACACCCAACGCCAAGTCGTTGTTGACCATGTGGTTGTACCCCATTTCCGGAATCAGGAAGTACTTCGAGTCGCTCTCCGAGGAACCATTCACCATACCGCCCGCGTTGCTCGCCTCGCGACGCGGGCTGAACAGGTCGACGCCCAGATCAAAGCGGTTGCCGGCAAACGCCGCAGCCGCGGGGTTGTTTGCGCCAAAGAAGGCGTCGTCGGACGTGGCAGTGGCTGCACCGCCCATGCCCTTGGCTTTCAT
>CAZGUM010000003.1:0-56864 GCA_964529085.1 uncultured Methylomonas sp.
TGGCGCTCGATGCCTTATTGGGTCAGGTCGGGGAGGAGGATAAAAAGAGTCAGAATTGGATCACGGAGGTGATCAGCCCGGTGCTTTCAAAAGTCATGGCGTTGGAATTATCGCCCTGGTTGTTCTCCGCCATGCATCAGGAACGCTTTGTGGATTTGAATAAGTGGATCGATGAACGCGCCTGGATCGTGTTGCGCCTGCCTTCTGGTGAGATGGGGCGTGAAGGGGCGAGGCTTACAGCAAGTGTGGTGTACAACGTTTTCGATGCTGCCTATCGCAAGGCGACCCTGGAAAAGCCTGTGCCGTTTTATTTCATTGTGGACGAAGCCCAGGAGATCGGTTCGGGAATGCGACTGGAGTCCATGCTTGCTGAAGGCGCGAAGTTCGGCGCGCGCATGTTCGTACTGGCGCAATCCTTATCCATGATGCGCAAGGTGGAAGGGATGGAACCGGTCGTGCAGGCCATGCTCGCCAATACCTCCACGCAGATGTTTTTCTCCCCCGACCCAGAGGATGCAGATTTGATTCGCGCCACCTTGAGTTCCACAGTACGCTACGGCAACATGACACTTGACCTGCCTTCGCTGCAGTGCTGGTTGCGCGCGCGTATCGGCGGTCGCTGGCAGCCGCCGACCTTGACGCAGATCAAGCCATTGCCGCGTGCAGATGCAAACAGGGTGCGAGCATTGATCGAGGAAGTCATTGCAACCAATCCTGCGGATTATTTACCGGCGGACGGCTGGCAGGTGAAGGCATCCAGGGTGCTGGAGGATATGATGCCGGCAGCTTTCTCCAAATTGTTGGATGAATTCCTGGCAGTACGGATCGAGGAAAATAACAATACCCAGATCCATCAACCTTCCCCTCGGGAAGACGAACGGAGGCTGGGTTTCTAATGGCTGCGATGATTTTGCGTTTTCTGTTGGTGTGTGGTTGTGGTCCGCTTGCCTGTGTGGTTGTGGGCATTCTTTATTCATCCTGGAGAATGTCTCGAAGGGACAACGGTTGGGATCGATGAATGACTTGAAATCGGAAGCAGGGCAGTGAAATGATCAGGTTCTTTGCTGGAGTTGGGACTGGCATCTTTGCCGGGTATGTACTCGGGCTCGTGATCTCGCTCAAGATATTTATGATTGCTTGTTCGGTGTTACTTGCTCTGGCTGTTTTGTTGTTCTATTTGTTTCATCTTGGATTGCGTGATTTTCAGGAATATTAGGAGTTTGGTATGCAACGATTGCGAGTTGGCTTTATTTCATTAATTCTCCCGATCATCCTGTTATGGACGACAGCTTCAACAAATGCGGCTCCACTGGCTGCCTTTGCTTTGCAGGAGGGTCGCACCTATGACCAGGCCCATGATACTGGGTATATCGATTGGAGCGGTTCGGCACAGAATGTATACGTTACGCATCGCGATGGATCTTCTCTACCACCTGAAGAGGGCAGCACCTTTTGCACCCCAAGTTGTTCAGAATGGGTCACACGACTTGGTAACGGTGGAGTAGCCAGCGGCGCGTTTGACCGCAATGTTTCCTACTTTGAGATCATGGTGGAGTTCACCCCAGACTCAAACGTGGGGGATGCTACCCTGCGAGCTTGTTCGGCTGTAGACACGTGGACCTTGCAAACCGGATCTGGATTGCCAGGGTTTGTGAGCATGGTCTTGACTGTGCCGGCAGGTTGCAGATCTTGGTCCTTGACTGCCTCTGGCGGGTATGTGGATTTTCGTTCCATTGATGTCAATTATATTGGTCCGCCATCTACGACCACCCCAACAGCCTCTCGAACACCAACACTTACTCCTACTGTGACTCGTACTCCGACGGCAACCTTCACGTCCACTATTACGAACACACCAACCATCACTTTTACACCTACCTTCACGCCGACGAACACAGCCACAGCAACCTTTACCTTTACACCAACTGCAACGTACACCAATACGCCCTCGCCCACTTCAACTCCTTTGCCGCCGCAAATCACAGGGTTGGTGACCTGCGATCTTTGGGGCGATGCCGGTTGGTGCAGAGGGAGGGAGACTCTTGAATTGACGGCCAGCGATCCACAAGGATTTGATGTGACGATCACGGGTGACTTGAATGGGATTCCTTTCACATGTGGAAGTGTTTGCAGTCTCCCATTGCCGGAAGGTATTGGGACTGCCAGTTACCAGGTAACTTCAACCAGTGGACGCACAGCCAGTGGTTCTTCCACGTGGCAGCGCGATGCGACGTCTCCCGACCTCGATGTGATCCTTCCTCCGCCGGATGGCAGAAATGGCTGGTATGTCTCACAGGTGACTCTGTCGGCAACCGCCACGGATGCGATCTCCGGGCTTTCTTCCCTGAATGGCAGCACAAATGAAGGCGCAACCTGGATTTCGTTCCCGATCCAATTCATGGACGGAAATCATCAGGTGTTGATCTATGCCAGGGATGTGGCTGGGAATGAAGTGGTGGTATCCAAAGTAGTGCGTGTGGATACCATTCCTCCCCTCGCTCAAATTACCTCACATACAAATGGAGAGGTGGTGCGGGGAGACGTGCACTTGGCAGGTTCGTTGGAAGATGAAATGTCTGGTCCTGCCAGCGGTGAAATTTCCCTCGATCACGGAGCTACCTGGCAGACGGTGTCAATGGGAACGGGGAGTGCCTGGTCTTATATCTGGCATTCCAATGAAGCGCCGAATGGAGAATACACCCTGCAAATGCGGGGAACGGACCGGGCTGGCAATGTGGGTGTTATGGTTTCCATCACGTTGACTGTAGACAACGGACCGCCTGTTGTATCCATTACCGAACGGTGGTGGATATGGGAGTCTGGTAACCTGCAGGTGTCTCCAAATCATTTCCCGATTGCCAATATTCAAGTGACGATCCGTGATCCGCAGAATCGCTGGCCGGCAGTGGTGATTGAATTGAATCCAAGCAAGACTTCTTTTCCCATTTCTTGGGATCGGCGTTTTGCAGATGGGATCCTAGCGCCTTCGGGAGAATATCCTGCGTTGGCAGAGGCTTGTGATGTGAATGGGTTATGTGGGCGTGACACAGGTAGGATCGTGATCCCGGTGATGGCGACCTCGACCGTCACCCTGACTCCATCCCCGACGGTAACAAGCACACTGACACCTGCAGCTACATCAACGCCATCACAAATTTTGCCATCAGCAACGCCGGTTTTGATAACGCTTATTCCACAGACAACACCAGAGCCTCATCATTCATCTTTCCCACTCTGGCAGCTACTTGGATTGCTGGGCTTGTTCATGCTGATCGCATCCGCCAGCGCGGTGGATCCCCGTCCCAAGGCATTGGATCGTTTAGGTGAGACATTCAGGATCATGTCTCACCAGGCAAAAGACTATTCGTTCGATAATCAACAAAATTAGGAAGACAGAAAAGGATAATAAAAAATGGAAATAATTCTTGCCATTGTGGTGGCCTCCGCCGTGATCTTCTTTGGGGCATTGATCAGCATGGGGAATGAAAGACAAAGGAAAGCGATTGATGGTCTACGAGAACAGGTTGTCCTGTGGGCGGTGCAGGATTTGAAGATCAAGCGCGAACGCCTCGCGCAGACAGTGCAGGTAACTGATCCCACGGCATGGCTTAATAAAACAGTTGCCAAGACGATTGGTCCTGGTTTGAATTTACAACCGGTTGAGTTTTTCGACAGTCCCCAAGCACTCCTGTGCTCTTCTCCGGACGGAATCAACAAAGCGATATTCAGCCCCCTCTCCCCCTCCGAAATTCATCAGATGAAGCGCACTAGGCGAAGTCGATTATCCCGGTATGGAGAAACACATCCGTTGTTGTCAATGCCGCGGCGAGTCATTGCTTATGAATTTTCCATGTTGAATAGTAACATATTGTTTGATCTGGAATTACCTCTCGCGTGGCAAGGATTGACCAATCAAGAAACCCTTCAACTCGAGCAACTCTGGATGTACAAACTTAACTAATCTCGTAGAAGTGACCCTGGATAACGAACTCCAGGGTCAGTAACATTCTATAAACTCGACAGAACTAAACTTAGAAAATCACCCCATACTGCTTGATTTAATGGTCATTCTTTCCATGCTCGGAGCCATTGTTCTCATGGTTGGTTCCGTCATGTTTATCATCCTGATGAGCATGATCGTTAACATCAGGCGGGATCGGACTTCGTGGTATTGGAGAAATCTCCGCTTGGTGGAGGCTTGATTGAGTCTGGGTCGTATGCTCTAGCTGCTCCAAAATTTGCGAGCGACTCTTCTCCCGCTCGTGGACGCGGTACTGGGTCAGGATCGCCTGTTCCCAAACATGCGTTTTGTCGTGCTGGTGGAACATTTGTGTGCTCCAAGTTCGCAGTTCATACAGCGGTTCACTTGGCTGGCTTTGTTGGGCCGCAGCTACGGCGATGCCTGCCGCGCCAAGAACGAGCACCAGCGCGATCAAAATCGAAATAAGGGTTTTGGTCATTTCTTTTCCTTTTCCGTGGTGAACATCTTTACAACAATACGGTCGCTGGAGAAAGCTAAAAGTTATGTATTTCACAAACCCGATGTAAGTGAATTGGATTTAAGCTGTGGATGGTTAATTTTGCTTGACATGGAATTGCTATTAGTCTAAAATACAATTTAGATTAGACTAAATTTATCAGATTTATCTGTATTGGAGGTAAGTATGAAGAACCAAATAAGCCGGCGGGATTTTCTGAAACTGGGAGCCTTTGGTGTGATTGGGGCTGGAGGTGTGACCGCCTTCGTGCAGTCCAATGGGAAATCCCTTACCCTTCACAACCAGTCCCCCATGCAAGGCATGGAGCATGGGGACGGAGTCATGCCTGGCACAGGCGACGTAGACCATGAGAAAAACGGTTTCAATCCGGGGGACATTCTCACCGACTTCGATTACGGAGAAGTATCCACCCAGCCGGATGGCAGAACTTTGCGGGAATATGAAATTACCATCATCAATAAAAATATTGAGATCGTGCCTGGTATCGAATATCCCGCCTGGACGTATAACGGGCGCATTCCGGGTCCGACGATTCGTTGTACGGAAGGCGACCTGATTCGCATCAAATTGATCAACGGCAGCAATCACCCCCACAGCATGCACTTTCATGGCTTTCATCCGGGTGCAATGGATGGTGTACCGGGATCGGGTCCAGGAGGGTATGTTGAGCCTGGCGGCAGTTTCACCTATGAGTTCGATGCAGAGCCGTTTGGTCTCCATCTCTTTCATTGTCATGTGTTCCCGCTGGCGCGTCACATTGCCAAGGGTTTGTATGGCACATTCATTGTGGATCCAAAGGAAGGTCGCCCGCTCGTCGATCGTGAAATGGTCATGGTCATGAGTGGTTTCGATGTAGATTTTGATGACGCCAATGATTTCTATGCTGTCAATGCAATCCCGTTTTATTACCAAAACCATCCCATCCAGATCAAGGTCGGTGAAAAGATTCGAATCTATCTCGTGAATATTTTGGAATTCGACCTGCTCAACTCGTTTCACTTGCACGCGAACTTCTTTCATTACTACCCTACCGGCACCAGCCTCACCCCCACCGAGTTCACCGATACCATCATTCAAGGTCAAGCCCAACGCGGCATTCTTGAATTCTCTTATAAATATCCTGGTAAGTATATGTTTCATGCGCATGTAACCGAGTTCGCCGAACTCGGCTGGAATGGCATGTTTGAAGTGATGGAGTAGAGGAATATCATGACCCTACAAACACCTCTTCCTTCCCGTTTCAAATTTAGGACATTGATCCTGCTTCTCATTCCCATCATACTGCTCGCCGGGGTAATCGTGCTCTTTCTTTCCACGGGCGGAGGACTACGACTCAAATCGGCCGCACCGGTGGAAAACCTTGAAGTGGAACGCTACATCTTGCGGCATGGAAGCATTGAGCTCCAAGTCCGCAATACTGGGCCCGGGAAACTCACCATTGCACAAATTATCATAAATAACGCAGTGATGCCATTTGAGATCCAGCCAGATCCAAACCTGGCCCGCCTCGGACGTGCCACCATCATCATCAATTACCCGTGGTCAAGCGGTGAAGCATATACCGTTGCGATATTTTCAAGCAATGGGATTGCATTTAATTTGGATATTCCCGTTGCCTTCGAGACACCGCAACCGAGCAATGCCACTTTTCTAGGCTTCACCCTGATCGGTCTTTATGTCGGGGTGATCCCAATTTTTCTCGGCATCTTTTGGTTTCCAGCTTTGCGTCAGTTCGGGCGCCGTGCCATGACTTTTCTCATGGCGGCCACTGCAGGTCTGTTGGTATTTCTGGGTCTCGATACCATTTCTGAAGCGCTGGAGAAAGCCGGGGATATCCCATCTGCCTTTCAAGGAATTGGTTTGATTGGTATTGGCACTGTGACAACGTTTTTGTTGCTGGAGGCGATTTCAAACCGGGAGTCCAAAATTACAGCCAGCGAATCGGAAAAGCGGCTTGCCATCGCGTTTACGATTGCAGTCGGCATCGGCATCCATAATTTTGGGGAAGGTCTGGCCATTGGAGCATCCTATAATGTCGGCGAAATAGCACTGGGCACGTTTCTGGTGGTGGGCTTTATTATTCAAAACATCACAGAGGGTTTGGGCATCATCGCCCCGGTCCTGCGGGACAAACCCGGAGTCGGAAGACTCGCGATCATGGGTATTATCGGAGGCGGGCCGGCAATTCTGGGAGCCTGGATTGGCGGGTATACCCCCTCGCCATTCTTGACCGTGTTATTCCTTGCCATCGGTGCAGGCGCCATTTTTCAGGTTATCTACGAAATTGCCAAACTGATCCAAAAGGATACACAGCGCCAAGCCATGCCGATGGTGGTCTTCAGCGGCGTATTAACCGGCATGCTGATGTTATGGGTCACCGGACTGTTGATCAAATAGGAGAATTCTTATGGAATCATCCCTGACAGTTTCCATTCAAGACTATCTTAAACATATCTACGAATTGACAGAAAGCGGCGAGAACGCCAGCACAAACGCCTTATCCGAAAAGCTCAGTGTCAAGCCTGCATCAGTGACGAATATGGTGCAAAAACTTGCCTCGGTGAAACCCGCGCTCGTCGAATATCAAAAACATCAGGGCGTTACGCTAACCAAGGAGGGTAGAAAAGCGGCATTGGAGGTCATCCGACATCATCGCCTGTTGGAGGCCTGGCTGGTACAGACGCTTGGTTATTCCTGGGATGAGGTGCATGAGGAGGCGGAACGACTTGAACACGTCATCTCGGAGGATTTCGAGAGACGGATGGCTGTAGCGATGGGTCATCCCCTGCGCGACCCGCATGGTGAACTGATCCCAACTGCCGACCTGAAAATGCCGCTGGAGGATTCAATGCCTCTTTCCGCATTACGTCCAAAACAAAAAGTAAAGATTCAGTGTGTCAAGAATGCGGATACTGAACTGCTTCGTCATCTTGAAAGCTTGGGGCTTGTTCCCGGCGCGCAGATAGAAATCCTTGGTTATTCGTCGTTCGATCATAATATTACGGTGAAGGCCGGAACGAAAACGAATGTCCTTGGTCTGAACATAACCAGCAAAATATTGGTTGAATATCCAGGATGAAAAGGAGATATCCTTGAAGAAGATCCTAATACTTATAATTCTGTTATCGGTTTTAATGTCTGCCTGTCAAGCAGGCGGACCTTCCACCAAACTCCAAGTTGAATTGAATGATTTTACGATCACCCCAAATCAGCTCACCATACCAGCCGGCTCGGAAATCCAAATCAGCATTGCGAATAATGGCGCTGTGGTACATGACTTTTATATAATGAAATTTGGCATGGAGGTCGGGGATAAATTCGATGAAGAGGATAAAGCGAATGCCTATTGGGACGCTGAGGTTCAATCCGATAGCAGTGTAGATCTCAGTTTCACCGCGCCCGACCAGCCAGGTACTTACCAGATCGTTTGCGGTATGCCGGGACATTTACAGGCGGGCATGGTCGGAACATTGGTAGTTGTCAAGTAGCTGAATTTAATTTCATCACTGATGAATTCTCACAATTCTTATTAATAGCCAGGCAGTCTACAATTTCCGTATGGCAACCTGTAGACTGGCATCCAGCTATTTCTTTGCATGATTGTGGAGCTGCGTCGAGCAATGTTCAACATGTTTGAAGAGCGAAACCATCATGACCCCGCCGTGTTTCAAAAATTAAATACTAACCTCAGAGGATTGTGTTATGCAGATACTGTTAGGAATCGCGGTTGTGGTAATAGGATATATCATAGGCTCGGTCCCGTTCGGCTTGCTGATTGTCAAGGTCAAAACCGGTAAGGATATTCGCCAGGTGGAGAGTGGTCGCACAGGCGGAACAAATGTCGCCCGCGCCGCAGGGTTCTGGGCTGGCTTGCTAACCGCGATCCTGGACATCTTGAAAGGCGCCGTATCTGTCTGGGTTGCGCAGTTACTGAGCCCCGCCGATCATGTCATTTCTATCCTGGCTCCAATCGGAGCAATCCTCGGGCATAACTATTCCATCTTTTTGATCAGCCGTGATGTCAATGGAAAACTGCGTTTACATGGCGGCGCAGGCGGCGCACCCGCGCTCGGTGGCGCAATGGGCTTATGGCTTCCGATGTTTCCAATTGTATTCACAGCGGGCGCGCTGGTCTGGTTTACAGTTGGCATTGCATCACTGACAACCATGACAATTGGCATTATAGTGATTATCGTGTTCGCATTACGCACCTGGCTTGGGCTGCATGAGTCTATTGACATTTGGTACGGCATTCTGGCTGAGCTGCTCTTGATCTGGGCGTTGCGACCCAACATAAAGAAGTTGCTGGCTGGCAATGAACGCGTCGTCAAATTCAGTTTAAACGGCTGGCTAAGGGCAAAGAAGGAAACACGAGCGACATCGAAAGAATGATTACGCTACTCTGTTTGGGGGTCGTTTGCTAGTATCTCGCCGAAGCTCGAATGGATGCTATTAGGTCCATCGCCAAGCAAGCCTTCAAATTCCACCGAACCACTCCTGGTATCAAAATAACGGTAACATTCTCTGCATTAAGTAGAGTGTGCCAACAGCCAGGGCAAGAAGAATGCCGCCTGCAACCAGAAGAACAACTGGGAAATTTTGATTTTTTTGTTGCTTTCGTTTTTTCATTTACATCTCCTAAATAAAGATAAAGCCTTTGCAAACATCAGCATCCTATAGAACGTTGGTGAAGTGGCACTGTTTCTACAAAGCGATCGGCTCTCCACATAATACCAGTATTACTACTTCAACTGCCGACTGGCTTTCCAATGTTACTCACCTAAGGCTGCCTCGATAGCTGCTTTCAGCACGGGATAGCTTCCACCATTTTCCAGATATTGTCCATCAACGAAAACCGTAGGGGTTCCCCGCACTCCGGACTGCTGCCCCTCCTGGGTCTCTTGCTGAATTTTTTCAGCATAGCGCCCAGAATCCAAGCATTGATTGAACTTTGCGGTATCCAACTCCAGTTCAATGGCGAACCGGTTGAGATTGTCCTTGCTAAAGATGCCGACGTTCTCGCCGTTTTGTTCCTTATACAGCTTGTCGTAATAGTCCCAGAAGCGTCCCTGCTCATTGGCGCATTCGCTGGCTTCTGCCGCCCATTGCGATTCGTCTCCCAGGAAAGCGAACTGGCGGAAAACAAAGCGCACCTTGCCTGACTGAACGTATTCATCCTTCAGTTGACGGACAGGGCCGGCAAAAAAGCGCTGACAAGCCGGGCACTGGAAATCGCCGTATTCTACGACAACGACCGGCGCATTCTCGTCTCCAAGACTCTTATCCAAGCTGATTTCCCCGAGACTTTGATTCAGACTGGATTCAGGCGTATCACCACCCGCTGTCCTTTGCGGATTTGGACGGAACGCAAAAGCCATGATTCCGACGGCTGCCAAACCAGCCACCACCCATAACAAACGCGTTTGCCAGAACGATGCCTTTCTTTGTCGAGCGATTTTCTGACGTTTCGAGAATTTCGAGGCGGACGTTTTCTGTTTCTTATTCATCTTTTCATTCTCCAAATTATCTTAGAGCACCCAGAGTAGCAACCCCAAACCCAGGAGAGCCATGATCGCCCCGGTCGCGCCGCGTACTGTGCGGGACGAGGAACGTTCCCATTCCTGGATTCTGCGACCCATGACCGGGTTGAGCGATAGTCCAAGAATCACAATCAGAGGCAGAACAAACATCAGGTTATACAGAGCCAGGTAAGCCAGGCCTTGCCAGAAGTCGGTTTGGCTGCCGAGCAATCCTAAAATGGCAACATACGGTCCGCCTGAACAGGGGAAACTTTCCAGTCCCATCAGCGTACCCAATACCAGGCTTGCCGGCAAAGTGGCACGATACATCCAAGTCTTCAATCCTTCTTTTCCTATCTCAGGCAGCTCCAGCCGGATAGGGAACTTGGGAAATAGAGCGTTGAGCAGGTTGGTCAAACCGAACAGGATCAATAGTCCGGCGCCTATCTGCCCGAGCCAGTGCCCTTGCGCCAACCCGGAAACCTTTAGCAGCCCCAAACCAACGAGGAAATAGACCACGTATACTGCCGCAATGTAAACAATTCCCATTTGCGCAATCGCCCAGCGATTTTTCCGGATCGAGAACAGAAAGGTAATGAAAAACAACAGAATTGCCATTGCACATGGATTGATACCATCCACCAATCCTGTGAGCAAAACAGTCGAAAGCAGTAAGGATTGGTTGCTGGTGGCCGGTGCGGCAAAGCTGGATTGGTTGGCAGCGAACCAGGTCAGGTACTCAGAGATTGGAGTGCCTGGGGAGTACTCTTGCACAGGTCCGGCAAATGCCCAGGCCTTGTAACTGCCGTCGCCGCCTTCTTCACTATAGATCAAGATACGTTTCGGGATATCTTCCGTCCGGAGCAGCGCCTCCACCACGTCACGCGGCGGCTCGCCTTGCAAGATGATTCGCCCGTTGTCGATAAAGGTAGCCAGATGGCTTTGCAGATCGAGTGGCACGCCGTGGCGATCATTCAGATCATTCAGTTCCTTGCGGTTTTCACGTTGATTTATGTAATCTTTCCTGACAATCTCCAGGCTATTGGAAACAAGCAGTTCATCCAGCTCGCCTTCGATATACGTCACGCACTCATCGCAAGCCTGGTTGTAATAGATGACTGCCTGACTGCTTTGCGCACGAACGGTTGTAAGCGGGATGGCGCTCAGTGTGAGCGCCAGGAAAAGCAAGAGCGTTTTACGATACATGTTGAGTAGCTCCATTAACAGCAATACAAATTCTTGGGGATTTCTCCCTCTCTCAATGCGCCAAAAGGATTACCGTAGGCGCGGATGTTCTCAATCATCTGGCGATTGGTGTCAGTTTCGACGCTTTGCGCAACCAATGCGGCGCGGATGCTCTCGCCGAATGGGTCGTGACCCACAGGGCAAACTACCCGGCAAGATCGGCATAACGTGCATTGGTAGAATACAGCCGACGGGATGCCTTGATCTGACAGCAACGCCAACCCCCGCGGACTAATGTGTTCCTGGTGCAGAATTGTAAAGACCGGACATGCTTCGCGGCACAACCCACAGGCAATGCAAGCAGGATTATTATCAAGCTCTATCAGCATAGCTTGCCTCGATTGAATATATTGTTTGGATCGTAGACGCTCTTCAATTGGCGGATTTCCTTCTGAAAAGTGGGACTCACCCAGGCTTTCTTTTTCATGCCGATGCCATGCTCGCCGCTTACCCGTCCCTCGTGTTCGGCTGTCAACTTATAGAGATCGTCCAGACGAGAATCTCCAGGTTTGAAACATGGATGGAGGATGCCCATGCCGATGTGACCAAAAGCAGGAATGCCCGCAATATCCAGCCATTCCAAAAGCGCCGCCAAGCCAGCATCTCCCTCGATCTGGGGATCTTCGATGACAGGATAGCCAGATTGAGCCAATCGCGGGTACAAACTATCGCGCGCCTTCCATAGTTCGGCAATACTGGCTGCGTCAAGAGTCTCGCCTGTATCCCCATCCCACTCGGCCATCAGATACGGGCGTGCCTCCCAACCGATCAGCGCCGCTGCATGCTGATTGATGTATTCCATTGCGGTCAGATGCTGGTTCGAGAGCCATCGGGAACGTTCTGCCAACAATTCACTTTCACTGCTGAAAGCACGTAGAGCAAGCGAACGCCGCTGGACCGTGGGAACGAGCCGCAGGATCGCAGCTGTAATGAAACCGGTGACTCCCTCACGCCCAACAACGTCATCCAACTTTTCACCAGTCAATTGACGTACCTGGCCACGACCATCTACCAATGTGACCTGCTCCACCCACTGGCGCATCTTGCCGTAATGAATGGCATGCATACCGGCCGCATTGGTAGCCAGCATCCCACCAATACTTGCAACGCGATGGCTGCCTGGCACTATAGGCAGGAATAATCCCTGAGTTTCCAGCCAACGGTTGAGGATATCTAATACCGTCCCAGCGCTGACATGAACGCTGCATTTTTCAATATCTAGAGAATCGAATGTGTTTAGACGCGAAAAGTCGACCACAACTGAGCTTTGTGGAGTAGCACCCCCGCACAAGCCAGTTCCCGCGCCGCGCGGAACTAAGTCAATCTGTTCCTGGCAAGCCCATTCTGCCAGGGCACTAACTTGTTCCAGGTGAACTGGCCAGACCACAGCCAGACAGTCACCTGCAAGATTCGACGCATCTCGTGAATAGACCAAGCGATTCTCGAGTGTGTTGGAAACTTGGTCTGCGCCCAAAAAAGCTAGCAGAGTACTTGTGTTCATCGCAAATCCTCCTTAGCATTTTCGAGTGCCTCGCTCAATTCCAAGACTTTGATACCACTGGCATTCTCTTTGAAATGGGCGTAACACAAGGGGCAAGCTGTACAGAGCACACCATCTTTCACCTGCTCAAGCCGCTGGCGGGCAATGGCGTTTGCTAAGTCTGGAAAATTGGATTTCACGCCGCCACCTGCGCCGCAGCACAGGCTGTGCTCCCGGTTATCCTGAAGTTCGACCACGTTCCACCCGGCATTCGCCAACAGATGGCGAGGCTGATCATAGACTCCAGACCAGCGTCCAAGGTGACACGAGTCGTGGTAGGTCAACGTTTGGACAGGAGAGCCCGATTTGTTTTTTGGCTGTGGAGAGAGAATCTGAGATATATGGTAGGCATCAATCTTGTAGTCGTACTTGAAGGTATGGAAACAACCCGGACAGTTGGTTATGATTTTCCGGACACTAAAGCGTTCAAGCACAGCCAAATTCTTTTGCTTCAAATCCTCGAAATCAGCGACATACCCGGCGCGCTTGGCCGGGCTGCCACAGCACAAGATTTCACCAGGCAAAACGATAAAATCTATGCCCGCTCGACGCAATAACTCTTCGTATCGCGATTCGACTTCAGGGAGGGCGTATTGTGTCACACAGCCCGGGTAGTACAACGTATTACTCCCAGACAACTTCTCCAAAATCCGCTTCCACATCTTTAGTTTTCACCCGACCTAACGATGAACGCGTGAAATTCCACGGATACTTCCGGATTTTCTGGATCATTGCTGCGCAGGTAGATTACTCGTGTCACATCCCCGTACAAATTGTCTTCGGTAGGATCCAGTGTCACAGTCAGAACCGCAGACTGACCAGCAGAGATTTTGTCTTGCTCAAGGACCGCTTTGGTACAGTCGCACGATGTGCTGATCTTGAGAATTTGCAAATCGCTTTCACCCTCATTCTTCACTGTGTACGTTAATTCAATCAGCTTTTGAGGCACTTCACCTAACTCTTGAGCAGCCGGTTCAACAGCAATACGCGGTGGAGACTTGCCGCAGCCTAATAAGAAGAGCGAGCCAAGTAAAGCGAAAGTGACGAATGCAAAACGTTTTTGCGTAGAGATCATAGTATTCCTTTAACAGGGGTGAAGCTTAATACAGGGAACTGCAAACATTTCCCGATACATAGAAGATGCAACCTTGAGGTGCATTGTTTGTATAACAAACTGGGTTGATTTAGAATAGTATCGGAGGGTGAGAAATCTGGTCCGCGTATTCCAATGGAGACGATTCCGCCTGATTGTCTATAGTGAACACGGCTCTGTCAGAGAAAGGAGCTTTAATGGTGGTGTCGATTAACCCGGATTGCAGTTGGCAGACCAGACAGGACTCGGCTCCCGATGGGAAACTTGTATCAAATCGCGCTTCATTGCATGAACAGCTGGAAGGCACGGTATGGACTGCCAATCCGAAAAGGAGCAAACACAAGGTAATAACCAAACAGAAACGTTGCGGTGAGTTCATGACTTCGCACTTTCTACATGACATTGTGATTATATACACAAATGGCAACCTTGTACATAATAGATAAGCTAGTCCTTCTCCACTTGGAACCCACAGAAAAGTGGTAATAGGAACGAGCATAAGATCGTTTTCGAATTTCATAATGGACCAAGGAAGTCCGAAATCGCTCTGAAGATAACCGCAGGTAGTGTTGGACAGCGGTTCTATGGCGCAAGAGCTCAAGGTAACAGAGCCTGCAACTGCCTTACCCTATAGGGCGCCTACCAGGGTTACTGGAGGCCCAAACTGAGGCTTACTCTTCGTACCAAAATCAGATAGTTTAACCAACGCTTTTATCCATTACACCGTAATGGCGATGCTCCTCTGAGTTTCATCCAGCTGTTGTTGCAGAGCGTTTGGCTGATGCGCCGGATGTACATCCGGATGGTTACACCTCAGCCAAAAGAAGTGGACAGACGTGGCTCCTGCCGCTGCGCTAACTGACGCGCTCGCAATAATCAGGAATTTCCTGGGAATCTAGGAGGGATTCGTGACGCAATTTTTGAAGTGTGGGTTAAAATCCGTATTCAATGTTCAGGCTGTCATCGCTCCTCAAGAATAATCGTTTCGGTATTATCAGTTGGACGGTCACGTTGGCTCTCGTCGCGAGCATGGTTGGTGTCGCTCTGAAATGGAAGGAGTCCACGAGCGCCATCCCTGCCCTGATGCTGGAACCAACTGCCGCGCCGGATGAGAATCCGCCCGAGATCAGGCTGCCAGCCTTGGGCGTCCCTGAAGCGCTCGCCTCCATCGAGCGGGAAATCCAGATCAAGACCAATATCCCTGCCGATGAACCGCGCCATGAGGCTGAAGAATACCGAGTGGCGCGTGGGGATTCAGTTTTTGCCATTGCTGACACGTTTAATTTAAAGCCGGAAACCATATACTGGGCAAACTACGAGGAATTTGATGGCAGTCCTGCGAACATCCAGCCGGGCCAGCAACTTGTGATACCGCCTACCGACGGCGTATATTACATGTGGAAGGAGGACGATACCATTGAATCCGTAGCCGAGAAATTCGAGGTTGAACCGGAAGACATTATCAACTGGCATGGAAATCGTTTCGATTTAGCAAACCCAATTGTCGAACCCAATACATATGTTATGATCGCGGGCGGGGTGGACGACGATCAGCCCTTGTTTATCCAGGTCGTCACTCGCGAGAGCACAGGCAGCGGGAGCGCATGCAGCGGTGGTTTCCAGAGCCGGGGTTTCTTCAGCTGGCCCTCGAGCGCACGTTACCTTTCAGGTTATGACTTTGGTCAAAATGGTCATAACGGCCTTGATATCTTTGCCCCGGAGGGCACAACGGTTTGGGCGGCAGATAACGGTGTGGTCACGATGGCGCAGGGAGGTTGGAACTATGGGTATGGCAATGTCGTTCAAATCGATCACGGCAACGGGTTTGTAACGATCTACGCACACCTGAGTGCAATTTCTGTAGGCGAATGCCAGAGCATTTCAGCCGGCGCACCTATTGGAGCGTCTGGGAACACAGGCAACTCTCAAGGCGCACACTTGCACCTTGAGATCCGCCAAAACGGGTCTCCGATCAACCCCTGGTTGCTCTTACAGTGATTTATAAGACCTGACAGGTTTCCTAAAAACCTGTCAGGTCTTCGATTCATGAACCAAAACGAGGGGTTGTTTGCTATTTGCTGGCTTCGATGGAAATACTTCCGTTCTCTGTCTCAATTGTGAGCTGGCTGCCGCCGTCGTTCATTGTGCCTATCTGTTGGCTTCCCTTCGATGTATCTGTAAGCGTGATCGTTATTGGGATTTCAGATTGGATCGAGCCAAATTCCGTTTTGAGGTCAACGTTGAGCGCAGAATCTGCCGGAATGGTAATATGAATCTCGCCGAAGCTCGAATGGATATTATGAGGTCCATCGCCGAGCGAGCCTTCGAATTCCACCGAACCACTCTTGGTATCCAGATCAATCGTAGCATTCTCTGCATTCTTGATGATAATAGGGCCAAAATCAGAGTATGCTTTGAGTTTATCCTGGACTCCATTCACTGTTATGGAACCACTCCCGGCTTGTAGATCATAGGAGGTTGCCTTTACCTGTTCAAGTTCGATCTCGCCAAAGCTATTCTGCACAGTGAGCGCACCGCGTAGATTGAGCTGACCGAGGTTGACTTTTCCGCCTTTTGTTTCAACGGTGAGTAAATTTGCGGAGCCGTTATTGAAGAAGATATCACCAAAGTCAGTGGACATTGAAATATCCCCTGAAGCGCGTACAGCGTCCATTTCCAGTAAGCCGCTGTTCGAATAAAGTTTTATATCCTTGCCTGTAGCTTGCTCAAGGGAGACTTTTCCAAACCCAGAGGCCAAGTCGATGTTTCCGTTTCCCGCGTCGATCAAGGAGGCGTCCACTCGACCTCCTTTGGTTTCGACATTAACTGCGCCTTGAACGTTTTCAACGATCACATCGCCGAAATCGTTGAAGATGGTCACATTGCCATTCGTGCCTGAGACATTCACCTCACCCATACCCGCAGTCACGTCGATAATCACTTCGTTTGGGACAGTAATGATGAAGTCAACCGTATCCACATCCCTAGTGTTAATTCTACTGAGATCATAGGTCAGTGTAATCACACTGCCATCCTGCTCAATCTGATATCGAATATTCTTGAGGTCTTCCTCTGCACGCGTTTGAGTAAGGGCATAACCTGTCTTTATGATTTTGATCTCAACCTTTTCACCTTCTCCACTAACAAAGCTCACATTCCCGGCATCATCCTGCACCTTGAGAGTGACCGGACCCTCCACATTCAAGGTCTTGCTCTCCTCGGCCGTAGCAGAGACAAGGCTTTGGTCGAATATAAAGCCTCTGCCACCGCGATTGAAGGCAGGGAGGAGTGAAATGCCAATACCTGCAAGTGCAAATAAAAGTGCAACTACCAGGAGAACGATTACCAGGGGTCTTTTCACTCTTGCTCCTTTTTCCTACGGAAGGATTAAGCCTTCCACGCTATCATTTTGTTCTTCTCACTTCGTTTGACAGGCAAACGAAGAAATAGTTTCAAACCCACATCTTCTGGTACACTTTCTCGAATGTCGAAAAGAAACATGCTATTCATGAGTGCCGGATTACTCCTGCTCGCCATTTTGATTCTTCAAATTCCAGCGGTCAACGGCCGCCTCGCATGGCGGTATGAAGTTGCAAAGACCTATTTAAGGAACATGCTCAATCCTGTCGGTGATGCGCCGACGGCGATCCCAAATACACCGGTACCTTCCAGCGTTGCAAGCCCAACCAGCCAGGTTACTCAGACTAGCGAAGTCATTGCAACACCCGTTTCGCCCACACCGACACTGGCGCCGCCTCCGCCACAAGCGTTTCTTAGCTCCCCATCTTACGAAAAGCAAACCCCGAACAACTGTGGTCCCGCCGCGCTTTCCATGATGCTGCACATGTTCGGTTGGACCGGTGACCAAAAAACCATTTCGGATGTGATCAAACCGGTTAACGGCGACCGGAACGTCAACCCGGAAGAGATGGCATATTGGGTGCTCAATTACGCGGGCTGGTTGCGTGTCGAATATCGTGTGGGTGGGGATATCGAAACACTCAAACGCCTGATCGCTGCTGCATATCCCGTGATGATCGAAGGGACTACATCCCTCAATCCCGATGACACAGGCTGGCCTGACGATGATCTCTGGGCGGCACACTATCTGCTTCTCACTGGATACGACGATGCAACCCAAACATTCACCGTGCAAGATGCATATCGCGGGCCTGATAAAAAGATTCCCGACGAACAACTGGAATCGGAATGGAAGCCGTTTAACTATCTGTATTTGGTAGTTTATCTTCCTGAACAAGAGGAGGAGATCACAACCCTGCTCGGTTCAAACTTGGACCGGGATCTGAACCGGCAAAACGCCTTAGCCATCGCGCAGGTCGCTACCGCTCAAGACCCAAACGACGCGTTCGCGTGGTTTAACTTGGGCAGCAACCTCGTGTACTTTGAACGATACGATGAAGCCAACGCGGCGTATGACAAGGCACGCGAGATCGGCTTACCGCAGCGCATGTTCCGCTACCAGTTCGGTCCGTTCATCGCGAATTTCCAGACGAACCGTATAGATGATTTATTGGCTCTGACAGAGTATGCCCTAAAACGCACCGAAATGTCCGAAGAGGCCTGGCTCTGGCACGGATGGGCCCTCTATCGCAAAGGCGATGTCACTGGCGCAATCGAAGATTGGCGTAAAGCGCTATCCATCCGTCCGGGCTATGAGGACGCGTTGTATGCACTGAATTTTGTGGGCGCGCCACCCTAGTCCTCCATTGCATATCTCGCGTTCATTTGATAGGCAACCGATATCTAACTGAAGATGTCTTGCCTTCACGGATTAAATCGCCGGAGTCCACGAATTTTCTGAATACTGTGATTGCCTGCCCGTATCCAATCCCAAGCAACAAGCGGCACTGCCTGTTGGTAATGTAGCCGTTTTGTGTTACGAACTTTATAACTTTTTGCCTAACATCTTCCGTTGCTTCAATTTTTTTTGAATTCATTCTACGGCTTTCGGTAATCCATTATTTTTTCTCCGCTGAGTAAATTTTATTACAACTAACAATCAACATTCTCAATTGCTGTTTATGGAGTAATGACAACCTGTGTTCCATACCCGGGAGTGTAGATACGATCAGGCTCATGCACGGGACGCACCCAACGGAATAACCATTTGGCTTCCTCGGTACGCATGTTTATACACCCGTGGCTCATGGGTGTCCCAAAGTTATCGTGCCAATACGTTCCATGAAAGGCATGCCCCACACTGGTAAAAAAACAGGTCCACGGAACGCCGGGTAGTTCGTAATCATCCACTCCGGCAAATAGGCTTCCGTTTCCCATATGCTTGGATGGGTATTTCGACATGATACGGAACTCTCCACTGGGTGTTTTTGTCGAGAGCACATTGGGGCTAGGGCGACCGGCGGGGATCCCAGAGGAGATAGTCGTTTCAAAAGCAATGAGATTATGCTCAAACGCAGTCAGGGTTTGGGTGCTGAGATTGACTTCAACTCGTTTGTTTTCCAGCAGCGAACCAGGGTCCAATGGCTCCCATTCCTTGGATGGGATGGGTCTAAGGTGCAGGGCACGTGCATGGTATGAAAAGCCAACCAGTTCATCGAATATCCGATACCACGGTTCGCCATCCGGGCCTTCCTCCGCCGCTTCGATCCAATGAACCGATCCATAATATAACCGCAGGTTCGGCTGCCAGCCATACGTCTTGGTATATCGCATGGCTTGTGTATATGGTACTGTCATTTCAGCTAGTTGCCGGATCCCATCCGGGATGCTAATCAGAGGTTGGTTATAAATGACTTTGATCTTCTGCAACCGACTCCTGTGGACATATCCGCCCCACACGCGATACCAGATTGGATTATAGACTGGAGTTCCCGAGTTGACCTCTTTATAAATGTGAATCAACTCATCCCGGAAAAACTGCCCCACGATCTGACTTTCATCATTGGGCTGGCTATAAACGCTGACAGACTCTGTTGCAACACGCACCAGGGTGGAGTCGTCGAAATCACCCAGGAATGGATCGAGTGAGGAAAAGGCGAGGCTGCCGAGCGAGAATGCGCTTAACTTGAGGAAATCACGTCGGGATAAGGGCAGCATTACTACACTCTTTCTTGTTCAATGTTCGATCAATTATTGGTCTGAACGATTTGGACACGTGTGCCCTGCCCTGGGAGATGCAGATAATCCTCATCGGGCGGCACGTTTGGCTTGGTCCAGCGATAAATGTATTTCGCTGTTTCTGAAGGAAGATTTACGCAACCGTGGCTGCGCGGTCTGCCATAATCATTATGCCAATAGGTACCATGAAACGCGGCTCCATTCCCGGTGAAAAACGAAACCCAGGGCACACCCGGCAAGTTGAAGATATTATTGACCGCGTCGCCCTGATTGGTCATGTGAATGGAAGGACCTTTATGATATGTGGTGAAGTCGCCCAATGGCGTACTGGTCCCTTTGGCGCCGCTGGAACAACGAGCCGACAAAACCATCTTCTCCCCCTCAAAGACCGTGACCAGTTGTGTGGCGAGATCTACGTGAATGAATTTATCGGTGTCGGGTATGTTTGGGGAAAGCAGAGTCAGTTCATCATCCGGGATGAGGCGCATGTTATACGTCGAAACGTAAAATGATTTTTTCAAGTAATTATCGTAGATCTCATACCAGATGCTTTTTTCCTCACGTGTCACAACGACTCTCTTTACCCAGTGGGTACTGCCATAATACAGGCGATAACCATTTTTGGCGAACACATAAGGCGCAAGCCGCGTTTCGCTGACCGGGACAACGATCTCACCTAATTGACCCGACTCAGGAACATCAAAAACCGTTTTCTGGTAGCGGGTTTCCACGGGTTGGAGCCAGCCCGAATAGGTGTAGCCATCCTCCACCTGATACCAGGTTTTATTGTAAGGATTTCCGTAGCCTTCGTCACCCTCGACCTCGGCTGCGATATCCACCACCTTATCAACGCCAAAGACGCGGATTTCCCTGGCGTTGTACGAGGGGGCATCATACAGCGATACTCCGCTCCAGGTCACGCGTCCTTGCGAAAATGGAGGCGCGGCGAAGGCACGTTCAAGGCGCAATTCAGAAAGGGCAAGACCCAACGCGCCAGATGCGGCAAGTTTGAGGAAGTCACGACGGGAAAGTTGGTTGAAGTATTGCATCAGTTCTTTATTTTCGTTCCAAATATTCACTGACCGGAAGGAAATAAATTACTTCGGGATTTCTCCAGCCAATTCCTTGTCAATCACCTGCTTGAATGCCTCAATGGGCTGCGCGCCGACGATTGCCAACCCATTGATAAAGAATGTCGGTGTGGATTGCACTCCCAGATTAAGGGCGAAATCCGAATCTTGTTGAACTAAATCCTTATATTTCTCCGTGTTCAAACAGTCCTCGAAAGCAGCGGTATCCAAATTGAGGTCACTGGCGATTTGTGTGTATAGTTCGCGCCCAAGTTTGTCCTGATTCTCAAAGAGTTTGTCGTGATACTGCTGGAAGGCATTCTGTTCTTTGGCGCACATGGAGGCTTCTGCCGCAGGAAATGCTTCAGGATGAATGGAAGTCAGGGGCAGGTGGCGATAGACGAAACGAATCTTTCCGGGGTAGGCATTCATTAATTGCTGGTAAGTCTCATCATAGAATCGTTTGCAGAACGGACATTGAAAGTCGCTGAACTCGACGATCACGATGGGCGCGTCTGCTGGTCCAAGGCTTGGAAAGCCATCGGATGGAACATCATAGCGGGTGAATTGAGGCGACTGGGTGGCAGCCGGCGCTTGAACGACAGGCTGGTCATTCGCCACGACCTGGGTTTGAGGGGAAGGACGTCCCCAAACGACATACCCGGTCAGGATTCCAACCGCGAAAGCAAGCACCACAAGTACCGAATAAAAGTGGGTGCGCTTGAAAGTGATTGTTTCTTCAGAATTTGTTGTAGTTTCCATGAGTTTCCTGTTCTGATCATTAGGATTTCTGTATGGTATATCCGCTCAAATAGCCAAGATAGGCAGGCACAAGCGGAAGCACACACGGAGATATAAATGAAAGCAGTCCCGCAACAATGGCGGTGAGATACGTTGGTGTGGCGGCATAACTGGAAAAGGAGTCGATGTAATATCCGTTTTTGAATGCCCAGATCGCGATCAGGCTCATGGTGTTCGTGAGAAGCAGAATGCCGATGGCTATAATGAAAACTCCGCTGGCAATCTTGAAATATTGTTGATAGGGTCTCATACGCTTTAGCCAGGCGGTTGCGCGCTCCAGTCCAATTGCCATCACCAGGAACGGAATGCCCAAGCCAAGCGAATATCCTGAAGACAGCCACATGGCTTCCCCCACCTTTTGCTGGTTAAGCCCCATTGTCAGGATCGCTCCCAGCGTCGCGCCAATGCACGGACTCCAGCCAGCGGCGAAGAAAATGCCCATCAGCGCCGATCCGCCATACGTCCCGCGTTGACCCGAGTATTGGGCGCGCGTATCGGCATAAAACCACGGAATACGAATCACCTCCAGAGTCGCCAAACCGAACATGATAACGATCACGCCTCCGAGTTGCGCGATGACCCGTTTATACGCGCCAAATAACTGACCCAACGCTGTCACCGATCCACCCCACCCTATCACAAAGACTAGCGAGAATCCAAGCACAAAAAGGAGTGCATGGAGAAATACCCGCAAGCGTTCATTGAGAGCAGGCTGAGATATTGTAGGTGTAGAACTTGATACTTTTGTCATCAATAATCCAATCTTTTATTCATCGTCACGATCTCGTTGGAATAAGTTAATTCGTTTCAAACTTCAACTTGGGTTACGGAGGCAATCGTGCCGTGTTCGGGCCAGGTCATACGTTGTTCGCTTTGGGCAAGCGAAATATGTGGAGTAGTCCAACGGAAGATCCATTTGGCGTCTTCAGGCTTCACATTGATACAGCCGTGAGAACGTCGTTCACCGAAATCATTGTGCCAGAAAGCGCCATGAATAGCGACCCCTTCCCCGCTGATCATGTTCACCCAGGGCACAGCCGGTGTGGAATAGCCCGCTCCCGAACTGCCGCCGCTCATATTCAGCGAAATGATCTTCCAATGTGTATTCAAGTCTCCGGTCGGAGTTAACCATTTATCGACTGCTTCGCCATTCGCATTGAACGCTGCTCCGCTTGAAATGCGGCAAAAATAGACCTCGGTTACGCCTTCGAAACATCCCAGTGTTTGGTAGGTCAGGTCCACACGGATAATTTTCTCATTGGGATCCACCTCCGGGCTGATCGGGGCAACCTCTTCCTCCGTCAATATTTTCAAACCTGCACCATCCGCCCAGAAGATATCGCCTGGACCATATCCATGTCCTGGCGATTCGTTCCAGCGGTAATACACCACTCCACTTGGGTCCACACGAACCTGATCGATCCACACGACCTGACCATAATACAAGCGCGGCGGAAAGTTATAACTGATCAGGCTTTGAAGCCAGGAGGAGACAACCGGACCCTCCAGGGCAAGGTCAAGGTATGGGACCTTCACCTCCGCCCAAAACCCCGAGACACCAGCAGGCATCGCTGTGATTGGTATGTTGGGCAGGTTTCTCGTTGGTTGCACCAATGAAGCCCAGACATACCCCTGTGGTGTTTCGAGGAATCTTTGGTTGGTCAGACCAATCGCATTCCCCACCACTTCTCGTCCCCATTCGACAAGATTGTCGTCGTACAAGGTCCCCAGTGCGGAAGCCTGCAGCGGATCATTGCTTGGACGATTCGTGACTTGCGTCGTGCCAAGAATGCGCCCGATGATTTCACTGTTCGGGAATTGCGGCAAAGGCTTGAGTGTGTAATACGGTTCAAGGTCGAAGGGGCGAAAAGCCAGCGTGCCCAAACCTACACCGGCAAGTTTGAGAAAATCGCGGCGGGAAATTGATCGTTTCATGGTGACCTTTTCAGACGAGGCTGTTCCATAATATTTGCCAGCGTGATCATTCCTTATCTAGGGTCAATCCTGCTTCTTCCCAGGCTGTTGTTCCGCCATCCAGCATCCAAATATTTGTATACCCCAGATTCACGAGGGATGCGACTGCTTTCTTCGCCATGCCCGATGTCAGGCAATAGACCAGGACCTTCGCATCTTTCTCCGCTGGTAACTGGTCCTGGCTTTCTGAAATCTGATCGTATGCCAGGCGGGAATCCGTTTGTGGAATATCGCCCTGCCACGGGATGTGGACATTGATCATCGTAAAATCTTTATCCTCCAGCATGGACTGTAATTCTTGAACAGACACAACCCGGTAACTCCCGCCTTCAATACTTACTTCTTTCCCCACATTTTTTGAAGCAATGGACTGACACGCGCCAAGCGCCAGTGACACGGCAACAACTAACATCAGAAATAATTTATTTCCTGCAAACATACTGACTCCTTCAATCCTCAAAAAACTACGGCTCAACAGGATAGCCTGCATCCGCCCAAGCGTTGAAACCGCCTAAAATTGGCGTCACGTTCCCAAAACCATTGTCCAGCAGAATACGCGCCGCACGGGCGCTGGATTCTTCGCTGGGTCAGGTACAGTAGGTAATGATCCATTGGTTCTGGTCAAGCTCGGTAAGCCGCGATTCCAATTCCGCAAGCGGGATGGATAACGATCCGGGTATATGGCTCATGTTGTACGCTTCCAACCCGCGTACATCCACAAACACGGCTTTTCCCGCATCTAATGCCGCTTTCGCATCTTCCAGTGAGACCCGCTCGATCTCCGGATAGGTTTCTTCATCGTGTCCACTCGAGGCAGCAGGAGCAGATAGGCTTGCCTGGTTGGTCCCCCTCTGTAAACCCAACATCACGGCAACCACAATGAGCAAGAGCCCGCCTGCGGCGAGAAGCAGAACCGGGAATTTTTTTGCTTTCCTTCTCTTCATGTTTTCTCCAAATATGGACAAAGATAACAGTCCCGTCTGCGCGCAATCGGAGCGCAACAGTGGGAAAGCGCCAGTGATCTGGTAGGCGCAATAAAAAAATTGAATCAGATGAGTGCAGGGGGGTGTGGAATCCGGGTGGCGTGTTTCTCTGGAATTTGGCTGGATGCATAATTCAAACCAGCCAAACCGCCATCTGGCAGAATGAGCAAAATCACGGAAACAATAACACCTGTTTGCAATTGGCATACCAGGCAGAGGTCCAGGCCTGCTGTACGAGTTGTATCCCCAGCCCGATCTGTGCAAACACAGAGGGAGTTCGTGGGGATTGAGTGCGCCGTCAAAGCGAGCAGGGACACACTCAAGGTTATTGCCAGAAATAACAGGTGTTGTGTCTTCATTTCAACCGTACAATTGTCTTCCGCAATTGGATTATATCAGCAGGCATTTAATTCACAGTTAATCGTGGATTAGGGTTTGCTGGAGGAATTGCAAAGCTGGTCCCACTGCCATTATCTCGCTGCCTGCCGTTGGGCCTCGCCAACATTCAGGTGACAGATCAATGCCAAGGTCGGCAAGGTGCCGCGCGCTGAAGTTTTTATCCCGCTGGATTTGCATTGCAGAACGCCAAGCCTACCGCTATAGCCAATGCAATCAACAACCATACCAGCCGCGCAATATAGCGCTGTCGTTGTCACCGGATGGCGCCCTTGCGCGGTGCTTTGGTTTTCGATACTGAATTCTTTTGCCTGTCCGACAGCGTTGATTCTCCCGGACATCAACCTACACCCTGCCCTCAAAAAAATGAACATTGAATCGCCCTTATCAGGGCGATGGGTTTAGAGGCACAGGTGTTTGCAATTCCTGAAAGTATTTTTCCAGTACGGTGGGATACAAAACAAAGTTGGCTTGACCAAGCAGGGACTCTTGAAGTTGGACCATTTGTTCATCATGTTTTTGTTGGGTAAGGATTTCCTCGATATATGGCTTGGCTTGCTCAAATGGCAACTGTTCGGGACCGCTGCGTTCGATGACTTGGACAATGTATAAACTGTCACCAAACTGGAAGGGCTGGCTAATCTCATCCGGCTGTAACGCCAGAGCCGCTTCGTGGAAGGGATGCAACTGCACCTCCGCCAGAATATCGTCGCTTTCACCGATCCATTCGGAAAGCTCACCACCTTGCGCGGCTGTTTCGGGGTCTTCAGAGTATTCCTGCGCCACGCCAGCGAAATCGGTGCCTTGTTGGAATAAACCGGGAACGAGTTTTTTGTAGGCTTCGTCGGCGCGGGCGCGGGCGGCTATTTGTTCATCCTCTGTCTGCCCCAAGCCGATGCGGATGTAGCGGATG
Source organism: uncultured Methylomonas sp. (assembly GCA_964529085.1). Taxonomy (GTDB): domain Bacteria; phylum Pseudomonadota; class Gammaproteobacteria; order Methylococcales; family Methylomonadaceae; genus Methylomonas. The sequence continues at coordinate 26,133 of CAZGUM010000003.1, forward strand.
CGAGCCTTGGGTGGGAGAGCCATCATGTCAATGTTCTCGTCGTAGAACTTTTGCAGTTCTTCATCAGTGACCTGGATCTTGTCATCCACCTCTTCTTGATGCATCATCTGTTTCAGTACTTGTAAGCGTGACTCATCGGATAATGGCTTGTTCTGCACATCAAGCAATTGGTCGTAGGTGTCCTCAACAAGTAACAACCGCTCGATCAGTGTTTCAGCCAGTTTCTGCATACCATCCGCGCCGGCGTATTCGGCCTGCGTCGAAATCGGCAGTTCCTGATATTCCTGGTAAAACTCACCCAGTGTATATCCTTTACCCTTGACAGTGAAAATGGTTTTGCTTGCATTCGCAGCGAACCATTCATCCGTTTTCTGTTGTTGCACAACTGCCAGCACCTCAGTGCGAACCTCATCCAGGGATTTTGTGCGCGCCGACTGTAACTGGTTCAATCGTACAATGTAAAAAGAATCTCCAGCCCGAAACACATCGCTCAATTCACCATCGGTCAGCTCAAAAACTGCGGCATCCCATTCCGGCTCGCGAGTCCCTTCCGGCGCGGTTATGTCACTTTGAACGGACGCTCCGGCAATGGACTGCGCGACCTCGTCAAATGTTGCGCCCGAGCGGATTTTGAGCAGGGCATCATCAGCGTTTTTTCGAGCCGCGGTTTCATCGCCTCCAATGGCGAACTGCAATTCATCCACAAGAACCTGACGCGGCAGTTTGAATTGATCCAGGTTGGCATCGTAATAACGGCGCAAATCGTCTTCCGAAGGCGCTGGCACATTGAGCAAGTCATAGTCACGGCTGATGGATGCGTTATCCTTCAGTTGCTGAATATATTGGTCAATATAGCCTTGCTCACGTTCAGAAATAAGCGTCTGGCGAATCTGCTCGCGCACCTGATCGAGAGGTTGGTCGCCGAATTGAGTTTGATTTGCCGCATAGTATGCCTGTATCTCGCTTTCGCTCACCTGAATTTCGCCTTGATGCAACTGGGTATCAAGCGATTCAAGATTGAGGCTCTCGTTGATGTGCTGCATGGTGTGGCTGAATGTTTGATCCTGGTCCGGTTGGCGCGTCGATGCCCAGTTCCTTGCCAATTCGTCCGTAACCATATCCTCGACGACAGCCAGCAGGGTTTCCGGCGATCCTGCAACGGATTGATATTCTTCCGGCAGGAGCAATTTCAAGTGGGCGTCAAGATCGGCAAGCGTGATCTGCCCTCCGTCGAATGTGGCGATCATGTCTGCCGCCGGCGGCTTCGGCGCGGTGAGACGCAGCCACCAGATATAGACATCCGGCGCCCAGCGATAGCCGCCTGCAAACCAGATGGCGGTCAGTAGAATAATCGCCATCAACAGATAAGATCCCCCCCTGTATAATCGGCGCTTCCATACCTGACCCGGTGTCGGACTCGGCTCCAGAATATGTTCATCGGAGGGATCCAACACATCTTCAGACTCCTCGGTCAATGAACTGGCAATCGTTACTTGATCATCTTCGATAGCCTGGTCCTCGAAATCAGTCTGCTGTGAATCAGGCGTCTCCAGCGATGGCGCAACTTCTTCTTTCGCTTCCGCGCCTCTCAGGGCGTTTCGTATGTCTTCCCAGATTTGCTTCCAGCCTTCAGCCATAATTTACCTTTAGGGTGCGGGATTGCCGAACAGACGCAGGTTCACCGTTCCATTCTCCGTATTCACTGTGTAAATCTGCACACGCGGCAGTATCTTTTCAAGCACTTCGAGATACAGCCGGTAGCGGGTGACATCCTCGCCGTAGATTTTAGAATTGGTCTGATATTCAGCCAATACTGACTCGAACGCCTGCGCTGCGCCGTTGGCTTGCCCCAGCACATTCGAGCGGTATGCCTCGGCATCCGCAAGAATTTTTTCAGCCTGCCCGCGCGCTTCGGGAATGAGGCTGTTTGCATAACCTGTCGCTTCGTTGATGGCGCGGTTTTTGTCTTCTTTGGCGCTGTTCACGTCGGTAAAGGCGGCAGACACTTCATCGGGTGGGAATGCCTTCTGCAAATTTATGCCGACAACAACGAGCCCGCTGTTGTATTCATCCAATCGCTTCTGCGTCTCAGTGCGAATATCATCCTGCAAACTCTGTCGTTCTGTGGTGAGGATGGCATCCACCGGCTGCTGACTAATAAGCGAAGTCACAGCCTGCCTCACAGCGTCACGTACAAGTCTGTACGGCGCGTATTGCACATTGAGCAGGTATGCCTGTGGATCACGCACCTGATATTGAACGACAATCTCCACATCGATTACGTTGGTATCACCGGAAAGCACCTGGAGTTTGGACGGCGGCTCGGGGTGTTCATGTCCTTCCTCGGGTTCAATAACACCGACGACTTCACGGCGCACATCACTGACATTGACAACATCCACGCGGTCGATTGGCCACGGCAGGCGGTAGTGCAGACCTGGTGCGGCGCGCGGTTCCACCACTGCCCCAAAGCGGCGCACCACCCCAAGCTCACCGGGCGCGACCACGTAAATTCCTGTTGCGAGGTAGCCAGCGAGGGCAAGGCCTACGATGCCCCAGATAATACGACGAGGGTTAAGATGCCCGAAGGCGGCGCGCAGATCGTCCATAGGAGATTCGCCATCGCCAATCAGTATGCGGAAAAAACGAGCGATGGCTTGAGTCACACGGCGATACGCGTCGCGCCAATCAAACGAGGGTGGAGGTGTGGGAGGGTTGGTAGTCATCGAATCATCCTAAGGTACTGCGGGCGGTGGAACGGTGACATTGCCTGGGTTAAGGTACTGCAAAAGTTCAGAGTCCGAGGGCAGGATCAGGGTGGTGTTACCATCGATGAACGCCTCGTAGGATTGCAGGGTGCGGAGGAAACGATAGAATTCAGGGTCTTTCCCAAAAGCGGCGGCATAGATAGCGATGGCTTCCGCGTCTGCTTGGCCGCGGATCTCCGCCGCCTGTTGGTTGGCATCTGCCAGGATCTTGGCTTTGTCAGCATCGGCTCCGGCGCGAATTTTGGCGGCTTCTTCAGTACCTTCCGAGCGGAATTGGCGCGCAATTGCCTCCCGTTCGGCTTTCATCCGTTGAAAAACGCTGGTGAGGTTGGCTTGCGGGAAGGTGAGCAGTTTGAGGCGAACATCTGTCACAACAAAGCCATATTGCTGTGTGCGATCAGCCGCCCCCTGGGTCACGGTCAGAAGCGTGTCCCCCAATTTCAATTGCGCCGCATCCACAGTGACCAGTTGGCTGAGTTCCACCTGCCCGAGAGCGGTGCCAAGTTCCGACGATACGATATCAGCCAGGCGCGTCTCTGCGCCCTGCGGATCGTTCACGGTCTTGAGGAACATCAGGGTATCGGTCACCTTCCAGGTGGCGTAAGCTTCGAGGACGATGTTCTTCTTGTCCGCGGTCAGAAACTCGGTCTGCGGCAGGTTGTACACACGCAGTTGGTTGTTGATGCGGGTCACACTTTGGAATGGGTCGGGCAGTTTGGCATAGAGTCCGGGGCTGGTAATGACGTTGACGGGGTTGCCGAATTGGGTAACAACCGCATATTCGGTTGCGTCCACCTGGAAAAAGACCAGGTTGACTGCCAGGAAACCCAGAGCAGCGATAATGAGGATGATATTACGCAAAGATTTCATAGGTCACTCCATAGATCAAAGTAGTGTGTGGTTGGTGGTGAAATTCATTTCAGGGCTGGGGCGGAAAAGTTTGGGTGTTTCCGAGACCGGGGAACCACAAGTCGGTCGTCTGCAATTTCACCGCGGCGTCGAGCACGAACTTGCGCGCGCCAGGAAGAACATTTTCAATGGCTTCAAGATACAGGCGCAGGCGGGTAATATCGGGGGCTTGAGCATACGCGCCTTGCTGACTGGCAAACTGCGATGCTTCGCCTGTGGCTTGTGAAGTTTTTTCCGAACGATAGGCGTTTGCGGCCTGGATGATTGTCTCCGCATCACCGCGCGCGACCGGCAGGATCTCGTTTTGGTATGCCAACGCTTCGTTGATGAAGGTGTTCTTATCCTCGCGGGCGCTGGACACGTCACGAAACGCGTCGGCGACTTCGGGCGGCGGACTGCTCTCCAACAGTTGCACGCCCACCACCCGCAGGCCAGAGTCATAACCATTCAATGACTCCTGCGCAAGCGCCGCGGCTTTTTGTTGGATGGAGGCTTTGTCCACGGTCAACAAGGCGTCCACCGCTTCGTTCGCCACTACCTGTCGCATCGCGGATTCGGCGGCTTGCTGTACCAAACCTTCAGGTTCAACAACATTCAGCAAAAACTTGGCGGGGTCGGTCACGGTGTAATGGATACTGAGTCGAACATTGATCAGATTCTCGTCGCCGGTCAGCATCAGACTGGCGGGGGTCTCGGCGCGGCGGACGGCGTTGAGTGCGACCACATCCACGCGCTCCACCGGCCAGGGCAGGCGATAATGCAAGCCAGCCCCAACATTCCCCGCGATCACGCTTCCAAAACGGCGCACCACAGCGGCCTCGCCCGGCATGACGATATAGAATCCCGATAACAAATACAGAGCGACTAGGATCAGCGCCGAGACGGGAATGAACGCGCGCCATATTCCGGCAGGCTCATGGATATGCGGCTTGCCGCTCTCGCCTTCGATATCCAACGCCTCGCGGTGACGCAGAGCGCTGATCGCCGAAGAAGCGATTTCGTAGCCGGAAAAAAGAATGAAGACCACGACCACTGCCGCTGCCGCCCGGTCCAGGTTGGGGAGTCCGAGCGCCGCGCCGCCGAGTCCTGCCACCACCACGATGGAGGCATAGATGTCCATTTGAGAATGGTAGCCACCGGCAATCAGCGCGGGCGAGTTGGTCTGCCGACCCACATAAAGTTTATAGCGGGCGATAAAGTAGGCAACTGCCACCGTGACCAGTGACGCGAGGGTAATGGGTCCCAGGTTCTTAAGTTCGGGAGATTGACCGCCAAGCACTTCGATCACAATATCGAAGCCGACGTAAAAGATGGCGGCGGCTACAGCCAGAGCCACCCAATTTTCCACCGCGCTCACCTGTCCCTTGCGCTGGTTGCGTGCGTCGTCCCAACGGCTGATCAAAAGACCTACAAGGACAAATCCGCCAATTGTTGCATCCGCGATGGAGTGCAGGGCGCTGGCGCGTAATGCCAGGCTACCCGAAGCGCCAGCCAGCCAGAACTTGAAGGCAATGAGCAACGCGTTGATGATGATGGTAACAAGTACGGTACGTTCTTTTCGGTTCATATTATGGAAGACCTCCTGTGTAGGAATCGTTGTATTTCGATCATACGGCCCGTCCACAGCGCGGGCAGAATCGCGCATCAGGCGGTAGTGGTGAGGCGCAGGATTGGCAAACGCTAGATGCAGTTTTTGAAAGCGGCGCGCCGCAACTCTTGCAGAAGGCTTGATCCAGGTCGTTCTGGGAACCGCAGTGAATGCAGTTTATGAACTTCCGGCGCGTCATGTTCGATGACAGACTTGCACCGCACGCCGCGCAGAAATCGCTGGCTGGATTGTTTTCAGCGCCACATTTGGGACACCGTACCTGCCGCCTGTCATCCGGGTAATCCTTCCGCCCGTGGTGACCTGAGTCGCCATGATGTCCGGCGCCCCAGCCTTTTTTCTTTTTTCGCTCGAACAGGTTCTCGAACAAATCTTCCAGGAAATCCATTCATCCACCTTTCTCAAACGGTAAGTCGTAATCATTGTCACCTTTGTACTTCTCAGGCTCTTCGTCGAAGGCTAGTGTGCATTCGAGAGAACAAAAATAGTAAGTACGCCCCAGATATTGGTACTTATATGTAACAGTGTCCGGGTTTAACTTCATTCCACAGACCGGATCAACAACAGGGATTTCCATATCTACAAATATCCAGTATACGTCAGGGAATATTCGCTGGTCATTGAGTTTGGAGAGTATCCGGGCGCTTTTCCATGAGAACACTTATTTCCCGGGTTTCGCCATCCCGCAAGATGGTGAGATTTACCTTCTGACCCGGACTGGTTTGCATCGCGATGTAAATTAATAAATCGTCAAAGGAGTTGATCGGCTGACCCTCAATTGCTGTGATCACGTCGCCGCCTACAGGGATCGCCAATCCGTTGACTACTTTCTCTTCGTTCGCGCCGCGCAAGCCAGCCTGCTCTGCCGGGCCGCCGGCCGTCACTTCCAGAATGTATGCGCCACGCTCAACTGGTAGGTTCATGGCTTCGACTAGGGTTGGCACAAGATTTCCACCGCGCACACCCAGCCACGACCACTCATATTCGCCTTCTTCAATCAATGCCGGAACAACCCTTTGGATCACATTGACAGGAATGGCAAAGCCCACGCCGCTATTACTGCGGCTCGTCCCATCTGTCTCGATCTGGGCATTGACGCCAATCACATGCCCATGCAGATCGAGAAGCGGTCCCCCGGAATTGCCGGGGTTGATTGCCGCGTCAGTTTGGATGGCTTGTGGAATGGAAAATGGCGTGAGAGCAGGGATTGTGCGTCCAAGGGCGCTAATGATTCCGCGCGTCAAGGTGCCGTCCAACCCAAAGGGATTTCCGATGGCAATGACCGTCTGTCCAACTGCCAACTCACTCATATCGCCAAGCTCCAAGGGAGCAATGCCTGCCGGAAGTTGATCCACTTTGACCACAGCCAGATCGCTATTTGGGTCCTGCCCGATAACTTCAGCATCACGTATTGTTCCATCGGAGAAAGTGATCTCGATTTGTTTCCCCCCCTCAACCACATGAGCATTGGTGACGACACGCCCACTCTCATCAAATAAGAAACCCGACCCCTGACCAAGCGGTATAAGCGAATCTCCCTGTTGTCCATAGATGGTGACGTTGACCACCGCCGGGTTGGCACGCGCGTATAAGTTGACAAGCAACGATTGTTCGTCCTCTACATTGGCAGGCAGAGGAAATTGAGTAGCTGTGGCATTGGACGAATCCACTGTAGTTGGCTTGGCTACGCTACCTCCCGGTATTCCGCTGAATGGTGATGCAAGGGAACAACCCAGGACGAATACAGGTATCAGGAACAGGAACCAAATTCGTTTGCCGAAATCGATTTTTGCAGATTGCTTCACGTTTATCCTCGCCTCGTTTTCTGGAATTGCATTCAATAGTGTGCACGCAAAACTTACCAGGCACTTGGTTTCCTTGCGCCCTCTATGGCGCACGGATGACCGTTAGGATACCGCCAGAAGAGACGACGGTTTAAACAGCTGGTAAACCTTGCGTGCACGCAGTGATGGTAAGCTCCCTGTATAAAAAAGTTCTGTATAAATTCTGAATAAATGGTAAGAGACTACTCTGTGATGGCTGGCAAAGTGAGAGCGACAGTTGTGCCTTTATTCGACTCACTTTGGATATTCACATCTCCCCCATGCTCACGCACAATCCAGCGGACAATCGCCAATCCCAGACCCGCACCTGGGATGCGCTTGCCGGTAGGTGCACGAAAAAAGGCTTCGAAAATCAGCGGAATTAGCTCCTCTGGAATTCCAGAACCATGATCACTGACCGTGACGTATACAGTGCTGTTCTTATTGAATAGACTGATGGTCACATCTCCGCCGGGTAATGAATATTTCACCGCATTATCAATCAAATTCATGAACACCTGCCGCAAGCGATCGGGATCACCGCGTACAGAAGCCGACTCACAACGTTCAAGCTTCAGATTAACATTCCCGGCGGTCAACATGGCCGACTCATATACGTCGATGAGAAGGTCATCAAGCGCAACTTCTTCAAATGACGCCAGATGCCAGCCAGCCTCGGCTTGCGCGAGAAGCAGGAGGTCGTCCAGCAGGCGGGATACATGTCTTCCTGTTCGCTGGAGCGCAGCGACAGTCTCGTGTCGCCGCGCTGAATCATCACCAAAAGTCACAAGCAAATCGACGTTACCAAGCATGGATGCCAGCGGAGTCCGCAATTCATGAGCAGCCTCGGCAAGAAACCGCCGCTGACCTTCGAACAATGCCTGCAAGCGGTTGAGCATCTCGTTGAACGTTGTTGCCAATGCGCCAACTTCATCCGCCGGACCAGTATTCGGAACACGATGAGAAAGATCCTCAGCGTTCACAATGTCTCGGGCGGTCTGTGTCACGCGCGCTACTGGACGTAAGCCTAAACGGGCGAGAATCCACCCGCCTGCCAATCCAAAGAGCAGCACAGAAGCCGCGCCCACGGCATAGATAAGCCGCAGACGGCTCAATGTGGATTCAAGTCCGGCCAATGACTCGCCCACCAGAATCGCGCCGGCAATTTTGCCATCGCGTTGAATAGGTTGGAAATATAACTGCACAGGAGAATCTGAAATTTCCGCCGAGTCATAGAAGCTCGCGCCATTCAACACACGATTGAGATCCGAGGCAGGCGCATGGATTTGTTGAATGCCCAGGTTGAATGAGCGCGCCACAAGCGCGCCATCCACATTGAATATCTGCACGTAAACGCCGGGTGAGCGAAATTCATCGGTGGCTTCCTGTGACAAGCCCTCAATGGGTCGGTTTGGCACGACAGCGACGGCATCCGCTACATGTCTGGCTCGTTCAGCCAGTGTTTTGTTCACTTCTGCACGCAATGATTGTGACAGGGTCTGGTACGAAAACAGAAGCAATCCCACCAAGCCGAGAGCGGTCAGGCTCAAATGCCAGAGCGCAAGTTTCCACCTCAATGGGATCATACTGTCTCCTCCTTTAGTACGTATCCGATACCGTATATCGTATGAATGAGCGGCGGTTCACCGAGCTTTCGGCGCAGGCGGGCGATATACACATCCAAAATATTCGGTTGTATCTCAGCATCCCGCCCCCACACTTCCAAAGTGAGCGCCTCGCGTGTCAGAACTTGACGCGGATGTCTTAGAAGGTGGCCGAGCAGATCAAATTCTGTGCGTGTTAAAGCAATAGGTTTTCCTGCGCGGCGAGCCATAAACAGACCCATATCAAGTTCCATATCGGCAAAGCTGATGGCAGAGCTTGAATCCCCAGAGCGCCGCTGGAGCGTGCGTATACGGGCCAGTAGTTCATCGAAGGCAAACGGTTTGACTAGGTAGTCGTCAGCGCCAGCATCCAGCCCCATCACCCGATCAGGGATCGCGTTGCGAGCGGTTAGCATTAATATGGGACCCGTATAGCCGTTCTCTCGGATTCTGCGACAGGCATCCATGCCGTCCATGCCGGGCAGCATCACGTCAAGAATAAGGAGGCGAGGCCGGTTCTGGTCGAATTTCTCCAACCCCTCCTCCGCGCTGCGGGCAAGGCACACTCTGTATCCAGCGTATGTCAGCCCCCGTTTGAGATAGTCGGCGAACTCCAATTCATCTTCGATGAGCAAAATATCTGTTTCCATAAGCGACTCTTTAATTCTTGTTTAACCGCTCTTCGAATATGTCAGATCATCCAACGATTACGGTTCTCTAACCGGGACTTCAATCGTGAGACTACCTGCTTCTTTGAAATTCAATATGAGGGTGATGGTATCGCCCAATTTCAAATCCTGCGTCAAGCCAACGAGCATTACGTGTAAACCGCCAGGCTTGAAAATGATCTCTTGCTGTGCAGGTATCGCCAAAGCCTCCTGCATTTGCATGGACATTACCCCATTGCCATCCATCATGCTCATGTGAACTTCGGCGGCGGATGCAACGTCCGTGCTGGTGCTGAGTAAAATATCATCCGTGTCGGTCGCATTACTGATAATGAAATACACCGCGCCGTTATCACCCGAAGCAGCAGGGCGAGCCCAGGCATCCATCACCTTGAATTCGCCCGACTTTGCACATCCACTGGCCAAAAATGTTGCCAGCAGGATTACGAAAATCAAAAATTTGTTTTTCATAAGCGTCTCCCTTGAAGATAGGATTTGACTTTCATCGTCTACTTTGAACCTTTGGTTCGTAGCAAGTTGCGTGGCTAAGCCAATATTGTGCAGTTGTTCATCTGTCAATAACAACCTCATCAAGGCGACATGCCCTCATGATTCGTGTCTATTGGTTCGTTTGTTACAGGCGGAAACCCCTTACGAACTAGCAAGTCTTGCATGGCGGCAATTTCGCTTGTCTGCGCGTTAACGATGGATTGCGCTAATGCCCGCACTTCGGGGCTTTTGGATTTCTCCAGCGCCGCTTCGCCCATGAGCACTCCGCCACGGTGGTGAGCAATCATCAACTGCAGGAATAATCCATCGGCTTCCACACCCTGCAAATCACGTAATTCATTCAACTGCATCTGGGTAGCCATCCCAGGCATCCCACCAGTGGCAGGCATGTCCATCCACATCATAGCCGGGTCGGTGCTTGCGATGGGATATTGCCATACTGCCAGCCAACCTTGCATCTGCCCGATCTGCGCTTGTTGTGTCAGCATGATGTCCAGAGCGAGCTGACGCATTTCCGGGTCTTCCGTCCGGTCACGAAGCAGTGTTGCCATATCCACGGCTTGCGCGTGGTGCATCATCATGTCTCTGGCAAAACCTGCCTCAGGAGAGTTTTCGCCGGGCGCAGAGGACCGCCGGGCGCCCAGCCAGAAGGCAAGCACTGCCACAATCACCAACAATGCAGCGAATGATAAGAGCATGAGCACATCAAACGTACGTGCTACGCGGGGCAAGGGCGAATCAGGGGGCAATTGTTCAGTCATCATCATTGTGTCTCCTAACCTGGTTGCCCTACTCCACCTGTGCAAGGCGCTCCCGGCTCAGGTCCTTGTGGGTTCAATTCGTACTGTTCAATAAAGTCCTTCAACCTGGGATCATCAGCCTGCTCCACTTGAAGTTGATATCCCCAGGCGGAAATCACAATCGGGCTGGGGAGGTTGGGATATGGACTCAGTAAGCGAAAACCGCTCTGACGGGTGAGTGCCTGTAGCGCCTGAATGTCAGAGTCCAACAGGTCGGGCTGGTAGGTGATCCAGACCGCGCCATGTTCAAGTGAGTGAACTCCGTTTTCATTCGCGATGGACTCGGTATATACACCACAATTCTGCCAGACAGGGCTATGAGGTCCCCCTACGGGTGGAGTCTGTTCGTAACTCACAATTTCGCCAACATGATCCCGCCCGAGATTGGAGTATGTCGTGACCCCTTCGATCTGTTGAGTGACTTGCTCTTTGTTGTTGAACAAGAGAAAGATGGCAACGATTGCCGCGATGATCAAACCGCTGGAGATGATGCCATTACGCAATCTCTGACGGCGGCGTTCCGCTTGGCGCGCTGCCTTTTTTGTGGAAATGGATTTCTTGTTATTGGGTTGCATAAGATGTCCTTGTAAAATTTAACTATAAGGTTGTTACCATTATCGAAGTCTGCTACTTGGATTCTTTCAAAATCTGGCGAATATCATCCGAAATGTCTGTGGCAGTCGTACCATACGGAAAGGTCATGAACAGACTTCCATCCTGATTCAGAACATACACACTTGCCGTGTGGCTCACCAGATACCCAGCGGCGCTCCCCGATTCCTGCTTCTCAACGAAAACTCCCAACTCCTTCCAGATTGGATCAAGAACTGTCACATTGTCGCTCAGTCCGATGAATTCAGGATTAAAACGCGCCGCATACGCCGCGACCTTATCAGGCGTATCACGGTCTGGGTCGGCAGTAATCATCACAAAGCGAACCTTTTGCGCATCATCTCCCAGATTGTCATAAACCTGTTTGAAGGTAGCCAGAGTGACGGGGCAAACATCGGGACAACTGGTGTACCCAAAAAAGAGCAGAATGACCTTGCCTTTTTGCTTGCTCAGGCGAAATACTTCTTCGTTGGCGGTTGGAAGGGCAAAATCGGTCACGGGCAACGGTGGGTTGATAACCGTGCCGTGAAAGGCATAAGGTCTCCTGAAAACAAGTTCCACGAGGATCGTCAGAGCAATGACCGCTGTCGCGATAAACAACACAAAATACGGATTCTTCTTAATCATGTTTCTCTCTTTTATCCATTAATTTTCGCGCACCAAATATCCCAAACCCAAGGGCTGGCATAGATAGCAAGAGCAGGATATTTCCATGATCCTGCCTCGCCAACACGATCCCCACGACAAGCATGAGCAGACTGAGTATGATCATCAGAATAGCCAGATTCCTGTCCACATGGGAGGTGTCAAATCCAAATATGGCGACAGAAACCATGCCCATACCCGATAACATTGTTACCGCAACATCCACGGAGTGCGGCAGAATCCCGGGGATCAGGACGAACACGTACAACCCCAATCCCATTAATAACATAACCCAGTGCCACTTCATCGTTTGCTTCTGATCCTCGCTTAATTATGCGGTCTCCTACGGAATGACCGGCTCAGTGTTCGTCGGCTCTCCGAACTGGCTGTAATAACTGTCAATATACGCGCGGGTTTCAGCCAGCGATTTGCCTTCCTGCATCAGTCTCATCGTGTCACGCACGATATCCACGCAGATGCCTCAGCCAAACCCCATCTCATCCCAGATGACCGTTCCGTCGGCGCGCACTTCCTGCACGAAGCAGTCTTTTACGCTTTTGTGACCTTCCTTGCCGCACCCGCAATAGCAAGGGATATATTTCAGGATGTCTTGATTCGCAAGCGCGAATTGATAGGCTTCGCGCACTTGCGTGGGCGCATCCTGAAATTTTTGCGGCAGCGCCGAGAGGGGCGCGAGTTTCAGATCCGTCTGGGATGACCCCGCGCCGCACGCACTCGTCCATGCGGAGAGCAGGGATACGAGCAGTAAAAACATGATGGAGCGTTTCATTGTCCTTTCCTTTCGATTGATTTGCTGAACATCTAAATCCATTCGACCTCTCCTATGAATAACTTACAGCCGCATTTCCTTTTCCGACAGGCTGGCGGATTCAATCTGAAGCGTTGTGTGTTCAATCCCAAATTTCTCCTTTAATTCAGCATCGAGTGTCTCTATTATTTTTTGCTCGTCCTGCAAGGAGACACCCTCCGCAAGCACCACATGCGCGCTGAGCGATTCCATACCCGAGGTGATCGTCCACACGTGCAAATCATGAACCGTCCCGACACCCGGCACGGAGCGCATCGCATCCTCGACCGCTTTCAGGTTGATGTGCGCGGGCGTGGCTTCCAGCAGAACATTTACCGCCTCCATCATCAACTTCCATGTCCGCGGCAGGATGAACAGACCGATCAGCACGCTGAAGATCGGATCGGCGTAATACCAGCCCGTGAAATACATGATCAGTCCGGCGACGATCACGCCCAGCGAGCCAAGCGTGTCGCTGACCACTTCCAGGAACGCGCCCTGCACGTTCAAACTTTCTTTCGAGCCGCGCCGCAGGTTGTAGATGCCAACTAGATTCACGGCGAGTCCAACCGCCGCGACGACCATCATCGGCAAACTGTTTACTTCGGGAGGCTCTTGAAAACGGCGATACGCCTCATACAGAATGTAGAACGATATCCAAAAGAGTACCAGCGCGTTGGCAAGCGCGGCAAGGATTTCGACGCGATAGTAGCCGTACGTTTTGGCGGCATTGGCAGGACGTTGTGAGATCCAAATGGCGAAGAGCGCAAGCCCCAACCCAAAAACATCGGTCAGCATGTGCGCCGCATCTGCCAGGAGCGCCAAGCTATTGGTAAGAAGGCCGCCCACCACTTCAACGATGAAGTAAGTAAATGTGAGTCCAAATGTCACCGTTAGAGCGCGGCGGTGTTGCGCACCTGCGGAAAGTTCGGTTTGCATCATAGCTGTTTTCTCCATTCCAAATACGCGGCTTTCTGTTTTATCGAAACAACAGGCGTCCCCACATAATAATGGAGACTCCAACCAGCGCAAACGCCGCGCCAATTAAATCAAAGCGGTCAGGTTTCCAGCCATCGAAAACCATTCCCCAGAGGATAGCGAGAATGACGAAGATGCCGCCATACGCCGCATACACCCGACCAAAGGCTGGCTCTGTTTGTAGGGTGGGGATTACCCCGTAGAGGATTAGCACCGCGCCGCCGACAAGTCCAAGCCAGAGCGCTTTGCCCTCCCGAAGCCACTGCCACACGAGATATCCGCCCCCGATCTCTGCCAAACCTGCCAGCACGAACAGGAGGAGTGATCTCAGGATGGCGATGTAGTTTACTGTCATTGGTTCTCCTTGAATCTGCGGAACCATTTAATTCGGATGATTGTCCGCACAGCAACACAAATCGCCCGGTGTAATCGGACAGTCCTCCAGCCTCAGACAGCCGCACTGGAGACCCGTTTCGAGCACATGCTTCATGCGTTGTGTCCTCTCAATTAGCGTGTCCAGTTCAGCCACCTTGCGGCAGGCAAGCGTCCGCCAGCGGGCGGCGGGTGGCGTATCGGGTGCGAACCCGTGGAATAATGTTTGAATCTCGGCAATCGTAAACCCAGCCTGTTGCGCCAATTGAACCAGCGCCAGTCGCTGGACTGCGCCCGAATCGTAGTATCGCCGTCCCTTCACGCGTTTGGGTGAAGGAAGCAAACCGATGCTTTCGTAATATCTCAACGCCGAGGGACGGATACCAGCCATTCGGGCAACTTCGCCAATGGTTAAGTTTTCCATGAGCGTTCTCCAACCTTTCTTGACTTAAAGTGCGCTTGAAGTGCTACAGTCAATCGTGCCAATTGCAGGAAGAACATTCCAAACACCAAGAGGAGTAAATTGAAATGACAAGCCGATTTTACCCAACCCCGCTGGCGCGCTGGACAGCCGCTTTTCTGGTGATCTCCACTGTATTATTCGCGCTGGCAGTTTTGACGGAACGAAGCGGCGAGTCGCGTGAGAAGCCCGCGGCCAGCGAGCAATTTGAGAACGGGGAAGCCGCCGCGCCGAGCGAAGCGGGAGTGGCTGGTGAAGAAAACGGGCAAGCGGAGGGTTCCCATGTGGAATCGACCAAAGGAGCCGAAACAATCTTTGGCGTAAACCTTGAGAGTCCGTGGCTTCTATGGGGATTTGTGGGCATCTCGCTCCTGCTGGCTGTCGCCATTCTGCGCTTCGGGCAACCAGCCTTCCTCTTGACCATCCTGCTGACGGGCGCGGCGGCGCTCCTGGATGTGCGCGAAGTGTTTTTCCAGTTTGAGCGGGCAAACATGCTAATCGCTGTCCTGGCATTGCTCACCGCTTTTGCCCACGCTGCGGCGGCAACCCTAGCCCTGAAGGCATGGCGTGCGTTAGGAGCGGTAAGCCAAGTAACGTCGAGCGCGAAATAGCCGCCATCGATTTCGGTCAGACCTGCCAGAGTAAACAGCATGAGCGATTTTAGGATAGCAGTGAGATTTGCTCTCATTGGTTGGACTCCTTGGGTTTCTTTTTCCAGCGCGGCAGGAACATCGGTGCTCTCGCCGCGTAAGCTTGCCACTCCAAGCCGAAGTTCTCTTCCAGCGAGATCTCTTCGCGCCGCGCTCGACGATGGAATGAAGGCACGGTCATGATCAGCAACAATAGCGGTGTCCATGTACGATAGGTAAACAAGACTCCAAGCATCACCAGCCAGTAGCCGAGATACATCGGATGGCGGATAACACTATAAGCTCCGTGCTGGATGAGGCGATGCCTCTCCCGCAACGGCGCGGACGAACCTGTGCTGACGCCGTACATCGCGCCCAACGCCCAGCGCGCCCACAGCGCGAGAAACAGCCCAACGAGAAAGATGATCAGCCCAAGGGGACGCGCGAGCGATATTAAAGGTTCGGGCAATCGCAATGGAATAGGAATCCATAACAGAAATCCAAACCAGATAAAAAAGCCAATCGCCGCAAATCCGAGAACGACCTGCGCCCAGGCAGACAAGGCAAACCAACCGCTCGAAACCAAACGCGGCGCTTCCTGGTGATGGATACTGCCCAGCCAACTTATAACGACGGCAAAACCCAGGGCAATTGCGCCTGTGACAATTATCCAGTTCGTAACGGTTTCGAGGTTCATATGGGATTTTTGAATCAACTCAATAGTTCCAGCAGGAAGACCGCTAGAAAGCCGATGAAAAATGCAGATGTCAACAGCGGATTTTCCGCCACCTCATGGGCTTCGGTCAGTAATTCCTCCGTCACCAGGAAGAGCAACGCCGCCGCGCCGAAGGCAATCACGCCCGCAAGCAAAGCCCCGCTCATCAGTGAAAGCGCCGCGCTGCCTGCCACAGCGCCAAAAATAAACAATCCCGATAAAGCAATGATGCTCGAAAGTATCCGACCGCGCGACAGCCTGCCTTGTTTAAGTTCCAGCGCAACCGCCAGACCCAGCGAGATCAATTCAAATGCCAGCGCGATCGTCAGCAGGATACCCTGCTTTGCGCCTGCCGCAAACCCAATGCCGAGCATCAAGCCATCCACGACGATATCCACAGCAGTCGCGACGATCAAACTTCCCGAAGCCGTTTCGCTTTTTTCGAGATTCTTCTTCGCCCTTTTTTCGCTCCATAAGCGGACCCCGAGCATGGCGGCTGTCCCCAGAGTGAATCCAACCGCCGTTGCCAGAACAGAATGTTCGTGAACGAGATCGGGCAGGAACTCGACTGCGACCACGGCGAACACCACACCCGCCGCGAAGTGCATTAACGCACTGCGCGTATTTTCATTCGGCGCGCGCAGAATAGCCCAAATCCCCGCGAGGATCATTGTTATCGCAGGGATCAATGCGTAGCCGAGAAGTTGTAAAATATTATTCATCACTTTCTCCAATTGTTATTATTTAGGATTTTCGCTTACACTGCTCAAAGACGGTCTGTGACCGCCTACGAGCGAAAGTCCTGTTTATAAATATTCAACATAGATTTTCCTTCCGTGACCGATCAGTGTATCCAGCCGGTGTAGATAACCCAAGTTCGCGCGAACTTAAGAGTCTTCGCAACTTAGGGTATCCAACGTACCGTGCCACCCGCAGAGTCTTGAATCAACAGAGTTAAATTTGAGCCATCAGGTTTCATTACGAATATGCCTCCTCCGCTAGTGCTGGCAATTTGTTTTCCATCGGGCGAAATACTGGCGAATAAATTTATCGCCTGAATCTGTGTCAAGCGGGTGGCAGCTCCCCCTGCCACAGGCACTGACCACCAATCAGAAGGAACACTATGGGCTTTGGCAATTTGAACTCCCATCAAGCGATCCAACCAATTCGGCTGATATGCCTGGGCAGTGACTGGAGCGCTAAAGAGAATGGATTGCCCATCCGGAGAGAAAATTGGGGCATCTATTAACTCTGGAATCACTGCACCAGACAAGGTCACTCTCTGTGGGTTACTTCCATCTGCGTTTGCCACGAGCAGTTCGTTTTTTCCTGTAACTGGTTCCAAGGCTACGTAGACAATTTTGGTTGAGTCAGGAGACAGGCGAGACCAAAAGGCATTCGAGACGATTTTTTCCGACTGACCGTCTGGGTAGGCTATTCGGGAAATATCATAGGGTGGGTTAAGCAGTTCATCAGGTGGATCCTGATCGTTGTAGTGAGTGTAGTAAATATATTTGCCGTCAGGAAACCACTCCGCCTGAGTGTAATGATCGCTTGGAGTTGGCGGTGTGAGTAGGGGTTTCGGCGGTTCGGAGCCATCCATCGGCATGATATACAAAATCCTACCCGATGAAGAAACCGACTCGGTCGGCGGAGGAATATAAGACATCACGAGTTGTTTCGCATCCGGCGAAATGGTCAGATAAAAAATCCAGGCTCCGTCAGGCGCGGTAAAGACTGTAGATACTGCCCCGTTCGATAGATCAAGAATCTTGATGCCGGTGGAAACTGTACCATCCAGGTTTTCAGAACTAATGTAGACCAACTTCCCGGTTAAACCCAGGCTTGCCCATGACATCGGAACATTTGTTGTTTGAGGAGCAGGTGTCGAATTATCGTTCGCGCTTGTCGTTGCAGTCTCTGTTGGAGACAAAATGGTTGGCTGGCTCACATCCATTGTGCAACCCAATAGGCTGAAAACTATCAGGGCATAGATTGATACGGAGAGATTTTTTTTCATAATAAGTTTGGCTACACAAAACTATTTGGGCGCTAAGGTGCGGATGAAGTTCACCAAGTTCCAGCGATCAGTATCGGATAAAGTAGATTTGAAGGCGGGCATACGCGTGCCGGGGACGCCACTTGTGATCCATTCATAGAGCTGTGCATCTGTATGCGCGCCGGGCCTGGCGTGTTGAGTGAGATCAGCCGGACGCGGGTTCAGGGCTATGCCAACAGGGCCATCGCCCTTACCCGATGCTCCGTGACAAGATACACAGTTGACGGCATAGAGGGATGCTCCAGCCGCAATCGACTCGCTGTTGGGAGGAATGGGATTCGCCTGCGCGTTCTCAATAATAGGAGGGCGCATCAAGAAATAGACTCCAAAGCTGACCATCAATAAGGTGAGAGGAATGCCCGCCCCAAAACGCAAGAATTTATTTGGGGTCAGGGAGAGCGTTATCAGGGTGAATAGAAGCCCGATGGTCAGGATCAAGCCTCCGGCTTGTCGCGATGAAGCGGTTCTGTCCGAAGATCCAGGTTTTTGAAGTTTGAGGTCAAAGTTTGCGAACGCGTCGAATTTGTCTTCGCGTCGCACGACTGCCTGCACCTGCCAATTGCCTGGAAGACTCAAGTACGTTCCCTTTGCCATATACATGCCTGAACCATCGCCGATCAATTGCAGTTCAGATGGCGGGATATTTGGTTGGCTGGAAGTGAAGCGCAATAGCACCTGTTTGGCAGTATAGATTGGCTCATTATCCTCTGAAATCAACATGAGCATAAAGGTGTTCTCCCCCACATGCGCTGGAGAGATATTGATTTCAACCTTGAGATCATCCACCTGCTGGATGTCTGTAAAATCGGTTACAGGAGAGACGATCTTGGCTGGCGGGATATAGGTAAGAAAACTCACGCTGGCTAATAGCAAAATTGCCAATGTCACATCAACGAAAAGAATCCTTCCAAATTGAGAGATCAACGCTGTATTGGCTGTGCCCTGCTTGCGCTCCTGTTGCAGGCGCGGAGAAATGATCAATAGGTTAATTCCCGCAATTACTAACAGACCCGCGACAAATCCTTGCTTGAGCAACAGGACGTGCCCATAAAGTGTGGTAAGCAGTGCGGACCATGTTCCCACGCGCAAATAGGCAGAATAAAAACCAGTGAGACCGATCAGCGCAACGAAGATGAACGCATTGACGGAGAAACGGGAAGTCAACAAGGCGGTCAGTTTTGCCCGCAGTTGATCTTCCAATTGCTGAAGTTGGCGAACACTGGTAAAGAGATAGACAATACCGCCCAGCCAAAAGGTCATTCCAATGAGATGAATCCAATCGCCAAGCATGGGAAGAAGAGGTTTGATTTCGGTCGCCGCGTGACTGGTCAGAGTCACCGTGAATAACAAGGCGAGATTGACAATGAATCCGAGCCAATTTTTTGTTGAAGTTTCTTTACCACCTGCCAGCCATACGCTCAACAATGCCAGAGCCAGCCGTGTCAGCCAAATCAATCCCAGGCGCGTTTCGGTTAGGATACGTCCGACCTCCGGATTCCAAGGCAACGATAATTCATTGCCAGTGGCTTGACCGGCTTGTGACAATATGCCGATCCCAATGGACAGGAGGACTCCGATCAAGCCAATTCGACGGAGAGTATCCCATACTGCCGGTTTGTTCACTTCCGCATTTGACTTCAGTACGGGATTCCAAATGAGTTCGATGAAGAGTCTTTGTCCCACCAGAAGCGCCAGAGATGTTAGCAGTAAGAATTTTGAGAGTAACGCACTGAACGGCAGTCTGGCAGTCGAACTTTGCTGGATCGCCTTGACTGCATTAGCATTGGCGTTCCCCACGGCAAAAGGAAACGTGCCGATGGTTTGATGTCCATCTATGGTGGAAACAACCTTCCACGTGACGGTATACACTCCATCGGGCAGTGATCGCAGGGAAACGGTCATCCGCTTGGGGTCGGCGGGATCGACGCGCACGTCACCTGCATCCACGATCAGATTGTTCGAGTCATACACCACAATCGAACTCAATTCTTGTTCAGCCGGTTCACTGAAGAAGAGCTCCACCTGTGCGGGAGATTGTTGCAATACTGCATTGGCCTCAGGAATGGAGCGCAATAGTAGCGCATGAGCGGACACCGGTGTGACCGCCCATGCGCTATATGCCAGGACAATAAAGACCAACCAGATTTTGCGAGTTTTGATTTTCATGCGAACTCAACCACGAGGAAATTTTAAATCTACAGTTATCAACGAGCCTTGCGAAGCGCCATCACGCCCAGTCCCAGGGCAACCAGCCCAATCAGCAGATTGAGGTAGATGAGCCAATTGGTCATGCCCGAGCCTTGCTGTGCGGTTTCAAGATTTGGGAATTGGAGCATGTCTGCACCCTCCACTTCCTCCGGTTCGACCTCCGCGCTGACATCCGTATCTCCCAATTTACCGCCGAAAATGAGCGTGTATGTGCCTGCCACCGTGGGCAGAATGGGCGCGACAAATTGACCAGGAGTATCCTCGCCCAAGGGCTGGAGCGTAAGCGTTTTGTTTTGCCCACCGTACGAAACCGTGACAGTCAGAGAGGACACATCTTCCACTGGCTGCGCTTCTCCACTACTGATGTTGGAGACGTTGACGATGATGGCGTTTTGCTGTCCGACAATGGCAGGTTCTTCGAGCCAGCCATACTCGATTTCATAATCGCCTACGGTAACGCTTTCGTGGGCAAATGCCAGTTGGAAATTTAACAGCAGAGCGATCAAGGAAATCAATACTGCTGTCCATAGCTTTTTCTTGTTCATGATATTCTCCTTGAATTGTTGTGAGACATGGAACTGGGTTCAAAATTGGACAGTGTGGTTCATCTTTTTTTACACAGCACGCACAGCTTGGAACCGAAAACGCCGATTGGTCTTGTCAACACGTGAGTGTATGAAACCCGCCGCCTCTAGGCGCGCGCCCAAAGTGTCGGGATCTACTGCAACCATCGTATCGCCAAGATGAATGAGCCGAAATCTCAGATTGGAGAGGCTGTCAACGCCGGCCAACACACCGCCGGGTTTCAACACGCGATACGACTCCGCGATCAATTTGTTCTGTAAAGCGACCGATGGGACATGATGAAGCATGGTGAATGCCACCACAGCCGAGAATTGTCGATCTTCAAAAGGCATGTCGGTTGCATTACCCTGCATGACGCGTACATTCGTATTTGCCATGCGCTGTTGGAGTGAGTCTGCCATACGCGGATCAATCTCAAGTGCAGTCATTTGAGAGACACGTGTTCGTAAAAGGTCGGTGGTCAAGCCAGGTCCAGGTCCGATTTCCAGAACATGATCGCCCAAGTCGAGTCCCTCCAATGCCCACGGCAACAATTGCTGTAAGCCCGCCTTCCATGAAGCCGATTGACATAACCAGCGATGATAGGCATTCATATTATTCTCTCCAATCTATTCGATCTGGCACCACCATGAATTACACCATCAAGTGTTTTTCCTTGTACCCAAGCAGCCTCAACGCATTCGCCACGACGACCAACGTACTGCCTTCATGGAAGATGATGGCAATACCGATGCTGACAATGCCTGTCAGGGATGTGATGACGAGTAAGGCGATCACACCTAACGAGATGAAGAGGTTCTGAACGATAATGGCGCGTGTGGCACGACCTAATCCAACGGCGAACGGTAGTTTGGAGAGATCGTCACCCATCAAGGCAACATCGGCAGTTTCCAATGCAACGTCTGTACCCGCACCACCCATTGCAATGCCCACCGTTGCATTTGCGAGTGCAGGCGCGTCGTTCACACCATCGCCGATCATCGCGACCTGCCCATATTCTTTTACAAGTTCCCGAATGACAGTTAGTTTATCTTCGGGCATGAGGTCGGCGCGGAATTCGGTCAGACCGATTTCTTTTGCAATGGCAGAAGCGGAACGAGCGTTGTCGCCAGTCAGCATGATGGTGTGCGCCATGCCCGTTTGTTTGAGCGCTCTCATGGTTGGCGCGGCTTCGGTGCGCAGGGTGTCGGCGAGCGCGATCAAACCGATCAATGTCTTGTCCATCGCAATCCACATCAGCGTCTTCCCTGATCCTTGAAGCGATTGCGCGTGCTTGAGCGCGTCGGGAGAGATCGGCGCACCCGCTTCATCCATCAACTTTTGATTACCGATCCAAATCGTTTTGCCGTTCGAGACGGCACGCAAACCGCGTCCCGTCAGCGACTCGACTTCGTCCATAATGGAAGCAGGCAGACCCTGAGTCTGAGCCGAGCGGACGACTGCTTGGGCGAGCGGATGAGCGGAACGAGATTCCGCTCCTGCCGCGAGCGACAGCACATCCGCTTCCTTCCACCCCTTCGACTCGCTCAGGGCGGCGTCCGAGGCTGGGAACACGACGATATCCGTTACCTCAGGTTTGCCATGAGTCACCGTCCCTGTCTTGTCGAAGGCGATGGCTTTGAGGCGACCGAGGTTTTCAAGGTGCGCGCCGCCCTTGACCAGCACGCCATTGCGCGCGGCTTGCGCCACACCCGCAAGAATGGTGGCAGGCGTTCCAAGCGCGAGGGCGCAGGGAGATGCGGCGACGAGCAGAGTCATGGCACGAAGGAAAGATTCACGGAACGGAAAACCAAACAGAGGCGGCACGATAATGATGAGGGCGGTCAGAATGAGGACGGCGGGAACGAAGACACGCTCGAATTTTTCGACAGTTTGTTGGGTGGGTGATTTTTGCGCCTGCGCCTCTTCCACCATTTTCATCACACGGGCGAGCGTGGAATCTTTGGCAAGGCGCGTCACTTTTACTTCCAGCGCACCTTCGCCATTGACGGTACTGGCAAAGACTTGGTCGCCAGGAAGTTTATCCACTGGGAGAGATTCTCCCGTGACTGAGGCTTGATCCACACCAGAATTCCCATCGAGAATTACACCGTCAATGGGAATGCGAACACCAGGGCGGACGATGACGACATCTTCGAGTTGCAGAGATTCAACGGGAAGCTCCTGCTCTTTTCCATCGCGGCGGACGAGGGCTGTCTTTGGGGCGAGGTCTGCCAACGCACGGACGGCGGCGCGGGCGCGATCAAGAGCGCGTTCTTCCAGTGCGTGACCGAGGCTGAACAGAAACAGAAGCAATGCTCCTTCTGCAAATTCTCCGAGGAATGCCGCGCCGAGCGCCGCCATCACCATCAGCAGGTCTGTATCGAAATGTTTCTCTTTGATCGCGTGCCAGGCGTGTTGCGAAATATCCCAACCGCCGAAGACATATCCGCCAATATAGAGCGTAGTTGCGATCCATGCGGGCAGACCGAAAAAGGTTTCCCCAAGCCAGCCGATTATTAGGAGCAATCCTGCTGTGAGACTGAATACAATTTCACGATTCTCTTTATACCAACTGCGGAATCCTTCTGCGGGAATTTCATAGCCCAGGGATTGAACGCGCTTTTCAATGGCAGGACGGTCCACCTTATGCTTGTCATATTCCACGCGCAAACTTGCGGCGGCATAGTTGACATTTACTGCCAGTACGCCGTCCATGCGACCAAGACCATGTTCGATGACCGTCACGCAGTCCGAACAATCCATGCCCTCGATGGGCGTGAAAAGGTGATGGTAACGGTTGGCAATTCCCGCGCCTGCACGCTGTGCCAATCGCTTCACCTGTTCGAGGGTCAGCAGGTTGGGATCGTAATGCAGGCACAGATCCACGGGCGTTTTCTCGCGCTCGAGATGGGCGCGCAGGATGCCCCTTTGATTCTGCAGAGAGACTTCGAGACGGTTGAGGCATTCATCCTGCTCATCCTTCACATTGGGCAAAAGCAGGGGTATTTCCAATTCGATTGTTTTTTCCATAAGGTATGTCCTTTTCAACTAGCAGGTACGGGAAATGGTTAATAGCCCTCGCCTTGAAAAGGCAGGGCAACAGACTGAAAGGTCAAAATTAAACTGTTGGTGGGTGGGAAATATTTTCGTGCAAACACCAGGGAATAATCTGATCCGGCGTTGGCATTACGGAAACATCAGGTTTGGTTTGTGATGACTTGGGCTGTTCTGGCAGGAGAATGCCGGCATGGATGACACAGACCGACTCACTGGAAGCGTGAGCCGTGATTTTGGCAGTGTTCACCCAATGCCCTGCCATCCCGATCAGGATCAGGAGGAGCAGGAGGGTTAGCACAACTCGTTGAATGGTGTTCTTCATAATTAACCATGCAGGACGTGATCAAGTCCGCGCTTGAACAGTTCGATCACATGATCGTCATCGAGACAAACGAATACATTACGTCCCTGTTTGCGGGTGCGAATAAGCCGCTTGTCACGCAGTCCACGCAACTGATGCGAGACCGCGGACTTGGTCAGCCCCAGGCGCTCCACAAGTTCACTGACGCCAACTTCTCCATTCAGCAAAGCGCTGATAATGAGAATGCGCGTCGGGTCGCTCAACGCATCGAACAGGTTGGCGAGATCGGAGGCGACTGCAGGGGTGACCTTATCCTTTGCCACGATTAGATCCAGCGGCGAACACTCATCTGGTACTTGCGGTAGTCCTCGCCATATTTCTCTGTGAGGAATGCTTCCTCCAGCCGCACTTGAACATGGATCAGGACAAAACCAAGTACGGTAACGGTCAGGGTGGCTGCAGTGGGCAATAACAATAGCAGCCCCACCAGCATAATCAGCATCCCCAGGAAGATGGGATTGCGCGAAACGCCGAACAAGCCATGCTGAACCAGAGCGGATTTGCTTTCCTCATCAATGCCGATGCGCCACGAGTCGCCCATTTGAAGCTGGGCAACCAACACCCAGATCAAAGCCAGAACGAGCAATGCGATCCCGAGGATCATCAGCACGAAGGAATTCATCCATGCAATGGGTGAAAGCCATTCATAATACTGATCCAGGAAGGAAAACACGAACACGATCAGGGCAGCGGCGATCAGAGTCAGTCGAAACAGTTTGCCGACAAAGTCATGAACGGTATCGCCATTACCCAGTTTGTAGGGGTTGATGCCTGTTCGTTTCCAGGCAATATACGAACGCCATAACATGGCAAGACCGAAGAACAGCAGGAAGTAAATGGGGAGGAAGATTTTCAAAAGGGTAGTCATAAGCGCCTTGAATAGTTGAATAGTTGCTCAACTATTTGAGAATATACTCCCACACTGAAAATTCGTCAAGGGATGAATTTTTGCCTTGACAATTTTATTTCTAATCAATGCTCAGCCGCCGTCCTCGGCGGCGTTTTCCGAGTAAACCCTGCGCCGAGGACGGCGCAGGGAGCAACCTGCCTGACATGCTTTGCATGCACACGTTTTCCTTGACAATTTTATTACTGGTGGTAATATATCATTACATACTGATACAATGATATGAGGAAATATGTTGACATCCACAACTTCCAGCATTGACTTGCAAGCCAAACTTTTTCGCGGCTTCGCCGACCCCTCCCGCCTTTCCATCCTCGAAGCACTGCTTGAACAGGAGCGAACCGTCAGCGATCTGGTGCAAGCCACAGGCTTCACCCAACCCAATGTTTCCAACCACTTATCCTGTCTGCGCGATTGCGGTCTGGTCACTGTCCGCCAACAGGGACGCTTCTCGTACTACTCCCTGAGCGATGACCGCGTCGCAAAACTGCTTCTATTAACAGACGAACTTCTCGCCGATGTTGCCAAAGGCGTCTATGAATGCACCCGCTACAACCTGCCTCGAACAGAAAGCCGCAAGTAGACGATGAAATTACACCTTCGTTTTCTCACCGCCTTAATGATTGCCCTCGTAATTGATTTTCTGACCAAAACCTGGGCTGAACGGACGCTTCTGCTTTACACCCCCATTCCTCTCATCGGACAATTCTTCCGTTTGACATTGGGCTATAACACGGGCGTGGCATTCGGTCTGTTCGCGAATGGTGGCGTTGGACCGCTGATTCTCACGGGCATCATCATTCTCATATTGGCGGTCTGGCTCGCGCGCGCGTTGCGCGCGGGTGAGATTCCGCGCGTTGCGGCTTTTCCCATTGGCATGATTCTCGGCGGCGCGGTTGCCAACTTTCTTGACCGCCTGCCCGATGGCCGCGTCACCGATTTTCTTGATATGGGTTTCGGCGCAACACGCTTTCCGACTTTCAATCTGGCCGACAGTTTTATCGTGACGGGAGTCGTTGTCTTGCTGTGGATAAGCATGGTGAGCAAACAACTTGATCAGGATCAACAACCGTGAAATCCCTGCGAAACTACGGACTCAAAGAAAATATTTATGGAGAATATCAACATGAACACCAAACAACTTGAACTTCGCGTCGCCAATCTGGACTGCGAACACGACGCCGACGCCATTCAGCGCGGCTTGCAAGGCTTTATAGGCATGACCGACTTGAAGGTTTATCCCAAGTCCGCCAAGGTGGCAATCACATACGACCCGAACAAAGCCAACCCCGAAACGCTGAAAGAAAAATTGGAAGCGCTCGGCTTTCCGCCGCAAAAGGGCATGGAAATGGCTGAGCAACCCAAACCCTGGCGCAACCCAAAGGTGCTGACCTCGGTTGCCTCGGGTGTGCTTCTGCTGATCGGCTGGCTCATCGGGCTGGCAGGCGTACCAGAGATCGTCTCGACCATGATCTACATCGCCGCCATCCTCATCGGCGGCTACTACTTTGGACGCGAGGCAATTGAGGAACTGATCTTCGAGCGCGAGATCGGCATCGAACTGCTGATGAGCGTCGCCGCGGTCACCGCCACCGTGATGGGACTGGCGGGCGAGGGCGCGACGCTGGTCTTTTTGTATTCGATCAGCGAAGCCGCCGAGGGTTACACAGAAGAGAAAACCCGCGCCGCGATCAAGGCGCTGATGAATCTCGCGCCAAAAATCGCGCTCGTGCGGCGCGAGGGCGTTGAGCGCGAAATCCCCGTTGAAGAACTGGAAGTCGGTGATGTGTTCATCGTCAAGCCAGGACAGTCGCTTGCGACCGATGGTGTGATTCTCGTCGGCGCATCGTCCGTCAATCAGGCGCCTGTTACTGGCGAAAGCGTGCCTGTCGAGAAAGAGCCGAACGACACTGTGTTCGCAGGCAGCATCAACGGCGAAGGCGCGCTCGAAGTGCGCGCGACCAAAACGTTTGCGGACAATACCATCAGCCGTATCATCCACATGGTCGAAGAGGCGCAGGAGAAAAAGGGAAAAAGCCAGCGCTTCATCGAAAAATTCGGCGCGCGCTACAGTCCCATCGTGCTTGCCGTTGGCATCCTGATTGCCGTCGTGCCGCCCCTCCTGTTCAGCGCGGATTGGATCACGTGGATCACGCGCGCGACGGTCTTCATCGTCGCCGCCGCGCCGTGCGCGCTGGTGATCTCGATCCCCATTACACTCGTCGCGTCGCTCGGAACTGGAGCGCGGCAGGGCGTGCTGATCAAAGGCGGCGTGTACGTCGAAGAACTGGCGAAGGTGAAAGTCGTGGCGATGGACAAGACTGGCACGCTCACGCGCGGCGAGCCCGAGGTCACAGACGTGATCGTGTCCCGCGGCGCGGCGCAAACCCGCGAACAGATTGTAGCAATCGCGGCTGGAATCGAACGCCGCAGTGAACATCCGCTTGCGCGCGCCATCATGCGTCACGCGGAGGCGGAGCGCGTCGCGCCCATCGAAGTGAATGATTTCCGCGCGCTGACAGGCGCGGGCGCGTCGGCTCGACTCAATGGATCAACAATTTACATCGGCAATCCCGATCTGTTTCAATCGCGGCTGGGCGTCGCGCTCGACAGCGCGTGGGACGACATCAATCACCTGCAAAGCCAGGGCAAAACGGTGGCAGTCATCGGCGACGAGAAAGCGCCGTGGGGACTGATCGCGATCCGCGACAACATCCGCCCGAACGCGGCGAAGGCGATTGACGCATTGCACGCGGCGGGCGTGCAAAAAGTGGTCATGCTCACAGGCGATAACGAGCGCACTGCGCAAGCCATCGCGCGTGAACTCGGCATTGATGAAATCTACGCGGACTTGAAGCCCGAAGACAAAGTTGCAAAAGTGCGCGAACTCTCCGAACGTTACGGTCATGTTGCAATGGTTGGCGACGGCGTGAACGACGCGCCCGCGCTCGCCGAAGCAACCGTCGGTATCGCGATGGGCGCGGCAGGCACCGATGTCGCGCTCGAAACAGCGGATGTCGCGCTGATGGCGGACGATTTGGAAAAACTCGCGTACGCGCTGAAACTTGCAAAACGCAACCAATCGGTGGTCAATCAGAATCTTGCGCTATCGGCTCTCGTGATCGGCGTGCTGGTCATCGGCGCAGTCGCGGGTATGTTCACTTTGCCCATCGCCGTGCTGGGACACGAGATCAGCGAGTTCGTGGTCATCGGCAGCGGTTTGCGAATGTTGAAAGCATAAACTACTTACAGACAAGGATTTCACATGTCTAACTTGCAAACTTTAGAAATCCCCATCTCCGGCATGGACTGCGCCGAATGCACCCAGCACGTTCAACATGCCATCGAAAAACTGCCTGGTGTGCGATCCGTGAATGTGTTCCTCGGCACGGAAAAAGCCGTGGTGAAACTTGACCCTGCGCAGGTGGATATGACCGCCATTCGCAGTGTCGTTCAGGGTGCAGGATATGATGTGCCCGCATCAGGCTCCCCCAAAATTGATCCTGTTTCAATGGGCGACTTCAACCGCCAATTGACGATCCTGCTGGTCGGTGTGTTCGCCATCATTTTGAGTGTGGTGATCTTTGGCGAAGGCTTGGGCTTGTTTGACGTTCTCAACGACTTGATCCCCTTCCCGTTGGGTGTCGTGTTCGTGATTGCAGGCGGCTACCCTGTCTTTATGAACGTCGTCCGCGCTACACTTAAACGCCAGGTTACTTCACATACGCTGATGACTGTGGGAGTACTTGCGGCATTGTTTGTTGGTCAATGGGTCACTGCCGCGCTCGTAGTTGTTTTCATGCGCATCGGTGAGTATGTAGAGAACTTCACCACCGAAAGCGCCCGCCGCGCAGTAAAAGAATTAACCTCCCTCGCCCCGCAGACCGCTCGCGTGGAACGTGATGGAGCGGAAGTGGAAGTCCCAGTCACCGAGGTGAAAGTCGGCGAAACGATCGTCGTTCGTCCTGGTGAAAGAATCGCGGTGGACGGTGAAGTCATCAGTGGACAGGCAACCATCGACCAATCCGCCATCACCGGCGAATCCATGCCTGTTGAAGCCACAAACGGAACCCATGTGTATGCGGCAACCATCGCCAAACTAGGAAGTCTGCGTATCCGCACCGAGCGGATTGGAACGGATACGACCTTTGGACGCGTGGTCAAGATGGTGGAGGAGGCAGAAGCGCATCGCGCCGACGTCCAGCGCATTGCTGATAAATTCAGCGCCTGGTATCTTCCAGTGGTAGCCGTCATCGCGGCATTAACTTTCCTATTCACTCGAAACCCATTATCCACCGCAGCGGTCTTGCTGGTCGCCTGTTCCTGCTCCTTCGCACTGGCAACTCCTATTGCCATGCTTGCTTCCGTGGGTGCCAGCGCCAAACGCGGGTTGCTCATCAAGGGCGGCAAGTACCTCGAATTATTAGCAAAAGCTGATGTTCTGCTCGTGGATAAAACTGGTACGCTCACTCTTGGTCAACCGCAAATAACGGATGTAATTTCGTTGAATGGCTTATCGCGTTCAGATCTGCTTGGTCTTGCCGCTTCCGCTGAACGCTACTCCGAACATCCACTGGCGGAAGCAGTGCGTGTCCTTGCCCGTGAGGAAAATGCCGCGCTGATCGAACCCGAGAAATTCGAAGCCATCCCTGGACATGGCGTTCAAGCGATCATCAATGCCCACACCGTTCGTGTTGGAAATCGACGTATGATTGCCTCCGCTGCATCGTTGCCCATCGCCGCAGACCTGGAAGCACAAGGCAAAACCCTCTTATTCATGGAACGGAATCAAGAATTGGTGGGCGTATTTGCGGCAGCCGATACACTACGTTCCGAAGTGCCAAATGCGCTGGCTGAGGTGCGTTCACTCGGGATTCGGCATATTGAACTGCTCACAGGTGACAATGAAAGAACGGCTTCTGCGCTTGCAGAAAAATTAGGTGTTTCCTACCGTGCAAACCTTTTGCCAGAACACAAGATCGATGTAGTCAAGGAATATCAGGCAAAGGGACACGTCGTTGTCATGATCGGTGACGGCGTGAACGATGCGCCCGCACTTGCCCAGGCGAATGTCGGCATCGCAATGGGCGCGGCAGGCACGGATGTCGCTATTGAAGCGGCGCACATCGCGTTGATGCGCGAAGATTGGAATTTGGTACCCGATGTCTTGAAGATCGCCAAGCGCACCATGAACATCGTCAAAATGAATCTGGCCTTCACTACAGTGTATAACCTAGTCGGGTTATCCCTCGCAGCGATTGGCATTCTGCCGCCTGTTCTCGCCGCTGCTGCCCAGTCCCTGCCCGATATTGGCATCATGGGAAATTCAGCGAGACTATTGAAACAAAAATAATTTTCCAGTGGCCAATTTTTGTATATTGGTTTTGAGGTGAGCCTTTATAACCATTCTGCTATCCCTTATTCGGCAGGAAAAATATGTCCAATTGTGTGTATCCCTGCCCCTAAGGATTCATGGCGTCCTAATAAATAATTACGCCCCCTGCACAGAGGAGGCGTAATTGTTTTCATAAATTTGTCCTTGGCGACCCCTATATTTGGGTAAAACTAGCCTTGCTGTTACCATATACTGTGTTCCCTTGTGACAACATAGTGAAGGCGATGTTGGGATGGGCGAGGGCGGTGGCGGTATGAGTGGTCATGACATT
>CAZGUM010000004.1:0-50200 GCA_964529085.1 uncultured Methylomonas sp.
GTATTGGCTTGCTGGGCATGGGGTTGTCCTCACGTAAATTTCCAAACTCATCTAGCTTAGTTGCCTAAATTTAGATAAATCAGTACAGTAAAAGCCGCTTGCCAAGTGTTTTGGCAAGCGGCTTTTTTTTTATTAAGAGCGTTATAGGCAAAAAGACCTGTGTCGGTTTTTTTGACAGCTTCGGCGATGACGTCTATTTTTGACATCCGTTTTAGTAGAATTTTTAGTAAGGACATTCCAATGAACATCGGCAAAATGAAATCTAGCCAGCTTGGTAACAAGGTACTTAGCATCGGAATGACAGGAACAATGTTGTTGATTGTATCCGGTTTTGTAGCCCCCTTGAGTTTTGCGGCTACTCAAAAAGCATTAGATCTTGATGGATCCACGATATTGAAAGATTTTTTAACGCCTCGGAAAGATGACGAATTTGATGCTTCCCAATTGTTCCGCGATCTCGGCGAAGGTACGGTAGTAGAAAATAAGATCCGTTCACTAATCGATGAAGCTTTGATCGATATACGCAACGGTAAAAGGCAGGAGGGGCTTGCCAAACTGAAAGATGCTTGGGCAATGGATAAATCCTTGCCAGTGGCTGGCGTCATCATTGCCTCTACTTATTTGCAAGGAAAAGAATATAGCGCAGCTTTAGAGGTAGCTAAAGGACTCCAAAATCAATCTCCTGACTCTCCAGAAGGTTATACGTTGGCGGGAATTGCATATATAGGCATCGGCGATGAGAAGTTGGCATTAGTTTCCTTTGAAAAGGCTTTAGAAATACATCCAGGAGACCCGGAAGCCGGTAGAAATTTGGCCGCGCTCTACTTTAAACAGGGAAACGTTGAAAAGGCGAGAACTACCTTGAACAACGTTTTGACACAAAATCCTGATCATTTGCAAACGCTAAATACTTTGGCAGATTTGGAGTTTAAATCAAATAACCCACAAAAAGCGGTGTCGCTATTAGAGTCAGGTGTAGCAAAAAATCCCAATCAACTTGAGCCGCGGATTTTATTGGCGCAAATCTATTTGTCTATCAGGCAGCCTTCAAAAGCTATAGCTTTATTAGAAGAATCTCTTCAGCGGTTTCCAGAGCGACCGGAACTCATGCAGTTTGCAGGTGTTACGTTTTTACAGAACGGTTTTGCAGGAAAGGCTTTGCCCTTACTTCAGTCCACTGTCAAAGCATTGCCTAACGACTTAGCAGTACATTACAACTTAGCGTTAACTCTCGAACAACTTGGGCGTAAGCAGGATGCGTTAAATGAAATTGATAAAGCACTTAAGCTAGATCCTACTTACGAGTCGTCCAAATTTGTTCGTGCCAGGCTGATGGCTTCTAATGGTCAGTTCGATTCAGCAGAAAAATTGCTTAAGGAATTGAAAGACTCGGATCCTGATAGCGCTAACATTCCTGAACTGTTGGGTAAAATCGCGATGGCGAAAAACAAACCTGAAGAAGCTATTGGGTACTTTAATGTTGCATTAAAGAAGCAAGGGGATAACCCCCTGCTAATTGTACAATTAGCAATGGCGCAAATAGCCATGCAGAAAATTGAAGCCGGTTATGAAACACTTCGCGAATGGATTGCAATACATCCAAATGATATCTCAGTGCGCATGATTTTTGCCGATATGTTGCTCGATAAGCGCAATTTTGAAGATGCACAAAAATATTATGTTGAGGTATTGAAGTTACAACCCGATAGGCTGGATGCAAGCAATAATCTTGCTTGGCTACTAGCTGAAAAAGGTGAGTTGGATAAGGGACTTGAGCTTGCAGAAAAAAATCACCAGCTCGCTCCGAAGGACCCCTTAGTAACGGATACCTTAGCCGCTATCCTTTTAAAGAAAAATCAGGCAAAAAGGGCGACGGAACTGTTACGGGAGGCACTAACTGTTTCACCTGATAACGTAACTATCAAATACCATTTGGCGCAGTCATTAGTTAGCTTTAATAAAGAAGAAGCCAAGAATATCTTGAGAAACTTACTTTCCAGCAAGCAGGTCTTTAAAGAACGTGAAGCTAGCAACGAATTGCTTAAAAAACTGGAATCTCAATAAGAGGCATGAGTCTACGTTGGTGTTTCAGGTTGTCTAAAACGGTTTCTTCAGCAGGTTTTCTGTTAATTATCCCACTGCCAAGTTTTCTTAGAGTTAGGCCAAAATATAAGGGCTATACTTACCATAGTAAGGCTCTTTTATTGGAGAATATTTATGCCAAGTCCCACCGTCATTAAAGCTTTCTGTCGCGAATTATTAGTCAAACAAACAGCCTTACGTGAACAAGAGCCCGATTTGGTAATGGACGACCCTGAAAAGGTCGCTGCCTATACACGGGCTGGGTGTGAAGACGGCGTGATGGCGCCCGTATACCTTTTTCACTGCGCACAAATTTGCGAAGTCATAAAGTCTGGTGATATCGTGCTCGATCTTGGTTGCGGCCCGGCGACTCAACTGGCGATGGTAGCGAGCCTAAATCCGAGAACTCAGTTTATCGGAATGGATTTATCTGAGGAGATGCTCAACAAAGCTCGAGCCCACATCAATCAAAGAAACCTCACAAACGTCGAGTTTCGGCAAGGCGATATTACTGAATTATCTTCTCTAGCGGATGCTAGTATTGACGCAGTCATGAGTACCGTTGTCTTGCATCATTTGCCTGATCTTACGGCATTGGAAGGTACTTTTGCTGAGATAAAGCGTGTATTAAAGCCAGGCGGCGGTTTGTATTTGGTGGATTTTGGGCATTTAAAGTCTGAAAAGTCGATTAGGGATTTTGCTTATCAGTATGCGGATAGACAGGCTGAATTGTTTACACTGGATTATTTATATTCCTTGCGGGCTGCTTTTTGGCCGCAGGATTTTTTCAGCCTTTATCAAAAATATTTGGCCGGATGTGGCAATTTCTATAAAACGTTTGTTATGCCATATATGATGGTTGTTAAATCAGGTGTAAGACGTGAGATAGACCCAGATTTACTCGATCAATTGCAAGAACTGAAACGGGCAATGCCGGGCTATCATCAAACTGATTTGAAAGATCTTATGCTTTTTTTTCGACTAGGTGGACTGAAATCGCCTTATTTAAACTAAAAGTTCAAGGCATTTTCGCACCGTTTTCAATCTATGCTGGCATTCATCCGTTGTGTTCTGGTTGAAACGGAGCGGCCTTTTCCAATCCGGAAACCGACGATCAAAGTCTCGGTCTGATCTATCTCAAACAACTCGCTGATCGATTTTGCGGACTGTTCAACGATCTCCCGGTGTTTGTCTGATAATGCTTGCAAGGCGTTTTGCCTTGATCGATAAATTAACAGGGGTAATCCAATAATAGGCTGAAACGCTAGGCCTTGTTTGGTTGCCTCCAGCCATACGCGCTGCATTGCAGAGCCGGCATTCACAAAGCCGTGTTTATCTGCTCTGTTGGCTGTAATTTGTCCTAGCAATGAAGCTTTCCGGCAGTTATTCCAACATTTCAGGCCAATAATGTGTGATAAACCCAGATAGTTGGCAGCATTGACCAACCACCAGAAGCGCATCAAAGGGAAAAATAGCTTTTCAACGGCAATTAGACCTAAGGTGTCGACGGGCATGCCGTCATTTGTACTGGTGATTTGAGCGGTATTCCACCGTATTTTGTCGAAAAGAAAGCGATGTATGTCCCGGCGTTCAAAAACTATCCGATCATTAACCATTAGTACCTTGGCTAATTTTTTGATAGCCTCTGGTTTGTGCACAAAATATGCGTTGATGTCCGCAATGGATTTTACCGAGTTGGAAATGTTTTCGATATCTTCCCCCGATAACTCCTGTCGTTCGTAAGGAAATCTGTTGGTATAACGGTTAAAAATCGCTTCGTAAAGTGGATCGGGTTCGGGCGTTGTTTGAATAAATTTAATCCGTGCAACGTGATCAGTATTAGTTTGATTGGGAAATAATTCTACCTGAGCGTTAAATCCCAAAACCCGAGCTGCTATTTTTATATTTTCGATAACAGCGCCATGTGCTACATAAGATGCGACTTGCTCGTAGTTATAGTAAGAATCGTCTTTTTCCGGCAGGTTAAACAAGTCCAATTGCGTATATTCATTTGCTGTTTCAAATCGCCATGGTTGAGTGTTGTCTCCGGAGGGAGCTCTAACGCCTGCTTCTAAAATTTTTTGTAATATTTGCCTATCCATCACGTGTTCTCTGTTTTTGATTAATTCAGATCGGCTTTTGCCAGCCTTAGAAATTGGCGTCGAGCTAATGCGATTCCAAGACGCTGTATTAAATTACTGTTACCTCCTGGGCGCCAGGTTTTAACTAACGTATTACGGTAAGCATCAAAATGCAGTCCCCACGGTGCAGCCAGCACTTTGCCACGGTTGAGTAAAATTTTTAATGCTTGGGTGGCGGCAGCTCCCGCACATAATTCGCAAGCCATTGGTGTGGAGGGACCTTTATGGTTGATTAAATCTACGGCGCTCTGATCGACCAGATAACAGCGCTGTAACATGGCTGGAGATAAGCCCAACAAAAAATTCAAAATTTTATCGGTTTCGGATTTGCCTTCGAGCTGAAAATATTGCTCAAATGTCATTTTTCTGGGTAAAAAATTAAGCAGAGCAGTACCCATACCCAAAGGTGCTGCTGTTATCGCAGGAATGTGGTGTTCAGCACAATAAGCAAATACCTTCTCTCTAGCGTCGAATGCAAAAAAATCGAGGGCATCAACGTACAAATCCACATCTGTAAAAAACTCCGACAGATTGTCTGAAGTCACGCCATCCGGAAATTGCTTAATTTTCAGCTCTGGATTTATATCCTTTGCCATTTCTGCCATTACTGCGGTTTTAGGTTTATCAAGATGTGAAACCGTTGCTCCTACTTGCCGGTTAAAGTTAGGTAATTCGAATTTGTCGAAATCGGCAATATGGAATGCACCAATGCCAAGCCGTGTCAGCGTTATTAAATGACTGCCGCCGACGCCGCCCATACCAGCAATTGCTATCTTTTTGCCGCGCAATATCGTTTGCTCTTCAGTCGTTACCCAGCCGATATTGCGAGAAAACGCTTGTTGATAATTAAATAATGTCGTCACGGCAAACTCCTGATTCTGTTCTTGAGCCGGTTGTACTTTGTTCGGTGCTATATTGTCAACCGTCATCTATCAGTCCTGCCAATGAGTTTTGGATTTCGATTCTGGGAGTCTTCCAGACACTGGGGGGGCATGTCGCTCTGGTCCAAACAGGTCGTGGAAAAAACCGTTTTTGTCAAAACTGCCACCGAGCGTACAGATATTGATGTGATCCAGGTATTTATAGAATCTAATAGTGATTTGCGCGTGCCGGTGGGATTAGAAGTCAATGCCAAAACACAAGTAGATCAAAAGATTTGAGGCGGCAGGAGGAATGGTTAGGTTTTGTGTAGATATGTCTTGAGTGTAATGCCTAGTTGGCTATTACTAACCTTTGGTATGCTGTTTAAGTATTGCTTGGCAAGCGAATTGTCGAATACTTGTTGGTCGGCTAAGTAGTCGAGAAAAAACGGGAATGATTTAACTAATCGTGACATTCTGGCGCTCAGTAGCGGCGAAACCAAATGTATCAGGCCGTTAAATACTCCAACGGGTAGACTAACGCTGATTGGTAATGCAATATTGCCTTCTGCAAAAGTTATCTGGACCAGTTTTTGTAATTCGGTTAGCTTGATAGCTTGCTCGGGGCCAGAACATAAATGGAAAATTTTTCCGATGCTATCTTGCCGTTCCGAGCAGTATTTTATTGCGGCAGCAACATAGTCCACTGGCACTATATCTAACTTTGCGTTGCCTAGATGGGGCAATAAGCCAAATGTCCGCCGACCCGTCAGAAACTCGCAGATATGGTAAAAAATCTGGAAATGGATAATTTTTCCTGTTTTTGAATCACCCACTACCATGCTTGGTCTATGTATAGTAACGGGTAATTGGTGTCGGTCGATTTGTTCTCGTAAAAAATCCTCGGCTTCGGCTTTCGATTGTTCGTATGTATTGTGAAATTCCCTTGGCCGCGTAATCCAGGTTTCCGGTACCAATCCAGGCATCTTTCCGGCGACGCCGACAGTGCTGACAAATTCAACTTTTTGAAGTACGCCGGATTTCTGACAAGTAATAGCCAGATCGACGATATTTTTAGCTGCATCTATTGCGTGCCGCCTTGCCGTGTCTAGTGGTAGATTCATGCGTACGACGCCGGCGCAATGAATAATGTGCGTGCATTGTCCGGTAATTTTGGAATAGATGCCGTCCGGCAGGGCAAATCGATTTTGATCGGTATTACCTTGCAAAGCTACGATTCTATTACGGGCGTCCTGTACTTGGGGTGGGTCCAGTTCCCAAAAAGCAATGAGCTCCTCCAGGCGATTTGTCAGCTGCTCGGGGCTATCGGCGCGTATCAGCGCCCAAATTCTACTTTCCGGCTCTGCCAGCAGTAGTGGTAACAGCGCGCTTCCAATAGCGCCCGTTGCGCCGGTTACGAAATACTTGTTTGTCACTTTTAAGGACCTTGTCTAAGTTTGCTGAATGGTTTGACTATTCCCTAGCCGAGTCGGCAGCATTGTGAGTTTTTCGGTTAAAGTTTGAGTAGTACTATTCCCTGTTCGATTACTATCGGTTGTTTATGGATTGCCGATGAAGGGTCGTCCAGTGCTTGATAAAGCGCATCTATCAATGTACGGTATTGCCGATAAATGTTTTGACGCCGAACTTTGAGTGTTCCGGTGAGCTCTTGGCGTTCGATAGACAAACTGGCGTAACGCAAAATGACGCCGACCGGGCGTTTATAGTTGGGTAACTCGGCGATACGCTCCTTCAAATTCATGGCTAATTTTTGAGCTTGCGCGATGGCGGTAATATTGTCCAACGGGCGTTGTTCAGCTGTCGTTATCAAACTAATCAGAAATTGTCGACTCTCTCCAAATACGATTGCGTGCTCTACCTCAGGGGTATGCTGAAGTAACGTTTCAATGGCGACCGGTGCTATTTTTCGACCGGTCGAGGTTTTGAATAGCTCCGATTTTCTACCTCTTAAATGGATGAAGCCTTGCGCATCGATTTCGGCGTAGTCGCCGGTGGCGAGATAACCATCGGCATTAAGATGGCGGATCGGGTCCTGACTGGCAAGATAGCCGTTGAAAACGCCTTGGCCTTTCACCAGTAGTTCATGATCCTCAGCCTGCAGAACTGTGTTGCCTTTCATGGGTTTGCCGACGGAACCGAAACGGAATTCGGAAAAGCGGTTTGCCGCAATGGGAATAACGTTCTCACTCAGGCCGTAGGCTTCCAACACTACAAGGCCAAGGGAATAAAAGCGTCTTAATAAACTTAGCGGCATGGGCGCGGACCCACTGACCGCAAAGCGAATGTTTTCGCCGAATATAGCTATGAACGAATGGAACAGCCGGCGATTGATTGTGCGGAATATTTTGCCTGGATTCGAATCGGTTTCGCCGACGCTTAAACAGAGTCTGAGTAGTCTGGCGACTGGTTTGGGGTATTGATTCAGCTTTGCTTCCAATCCCTGATACAGTTTTTCGTAGAAGCGCGGAACGGCAATAAAAATATGGGGATTGATCCCCGGTAGGTAATCGAGTAATAGCTGAGGTCTATTGACGAAATACACTTGGGCGCCGCTGGCGATTGCGCAGAGATTGATAATGCGTTGGAATAAATTCGACAAAGGTAGCCAGCACACCAAATGGCAGGGCAGTTGGCTAAGCTCGGGGTAGGTATCTAATATCGATTCTATCGCGGCGATGATCTGTTCGTGTCGGTATGCGACGCCTTTAGGGGTGCCGGTGGTGCCGGATGTGAAAATGATGGTGGCAATATCCTCGGGATGTATTGTGCTGCCTAACGGCCGAGGCTCCGGTCCGTCGGGCAGGATGCCAAGAATATCTAACGACGTTAATTTCTCGATATTTTTATCGGTAGTTGGACTGCCGAAGCGAATAATCGATTGCAGTTGTGCCTTTTCCGCCGCCCGGAATTTATCGAGCCGTTCCGATTTATCGATAATCAGCGTTTTGATACCGGCAGTTTTGACGATGAGAGCCAATTGTTCAGTCGCTTCGTCAGGATCAATACCAACGACAATACCGCCAATGGCTAATACGGCATGGTGGAGCAATTCCCATTCCAGTCCGGTTGTAGCCATGATTGCGACAACGTGGCCTTTGTCTATCCCTAACGATTTAAATTTCCACGTCAACCCTATAACTCGCCGATAAAACTCTTGAAAACTGACCGGCGACCATTGCTCGTTCTTATCAAGATACCAAGCGGCTATTTCGTTAGGTTTCTCGCGTGCGCTGACTTCTAGTAGTGCCGGTAGCGTTGTTGCTTGTCGGTTCATGCAGCCTCCTTTATGCTGACATGGGTGGATCGTATGCGCCTTGGGTTTGGTTAATAACTAAATCATCTTCAGATATCTCCAACCATTCCAGGCTGGTTTTAACCTCTTTACCTAAATAGACTTTATATCTGATCATGTAGTCAACAATGGGTATTATGAATTTCCATTGCTGACGATTGGCTTTGCCGGCACGGATTAACGCGGCAAATTCCGGAAGATAGGGGTTGTAGCCGAAATGTTTCAGATCGGAATACATTAATAGCCAATTGATCGGGTAATTGCTGAAAATTGGGTTGGCATGCTTACTTGATTTAACTAAGCCTAATTCAACAACTTTTCGCATGACCTCTTCCTGATTATATTTCCATGCATGATAAGGGGCTAAGTAGCGCGGAAACTGAGTGCCTGTTGGGTAATTGTTGGGATTGAAAAAACGCGATAATTCTGTTTCATCGAATTCGCCGCAGGTTTTCAGTGCTGGCGGGGTCCAGTCAACCTCGCAAATGAGTTTCCTGGAAAACTCGTAGAGCATTCTTTCCGGTTCGGGTTGGCCGGGCGAATATCCGGCCAGGATTAACGGTATGTTTTTTTCCATGGCGAGCTTGATCGCATCACCTTCGAATAAAGGGGCATAGACATACGAGATTGTGTAGACCGCGCCTCTGGGTTCTTGGTTTTTTAACAGATAACGAAAGATTTTTTGGTAGAACTTGTCGGACGGGCGGTATACCAGATGGTCTATGTCCAGTTTGCCGAGTGTGCGCCGGATATTATCCCAGGCAATTGGCGGAATATTGATATCGGTAGTAAAGGCCAGGACTTTTAGGCCGTATTCGACTTTTAATTTGTAAACCAAATACAGGCTATCCTTGCCGCCGCTGATCGGCACCAGACAATCGTATTCCGCTTGACCCTTACAATCTTTCAGCGCTTTTTCCAGGTCGTGTTCCCGCTCCAGGCGGCCCTGTTCCGCTTGTGTTTGCTCTTGCGGATTGAAGTCCCGACAAAGATTACAAACGCGATTTGCGTCTAAAGCGATTTCGGGTACTGCATCGGAAATCAAGCATTGCTTACAGTTGGCCATGTTTGCCTCGCCAGATGGGGTAGTAAAATTTGACAGTCCCGATGCGTGTCTTGGGCTTCGGTTAAAGTTAGATTTCGGTTGTTAATTTCCGTTTGGTCGATAATTAGATTATCTAAATCCGAGTAGCGCGCTGTTTGAAACTGCGCTTCGCTATCGCTGCGATGGCCTTATGGCGCGCTGTTAGCGAGCGCCCTTGCCCCACAAAATCACTTCGACAGTGCTCATCATTATGGTCAAATCCAGAAACAGGCTGTAGTTTTTGACGTAATACAAGTCGAATTGGAGTTTTTGCCGCGTGTCGTATTCGCTAGCGCCATAGGGGTAACATAGTTGCGCCCAGCCGGTGATACCGGGCTTGACTCTATGTCTTTCTTTGTAATAAGGAATGTTTTCTTCAAAACCTTTGACGAACTCCGGTCGCTCCGGGCGAGGACCGACAAAGCTCATGTCGCCTTTCAATACGTTGAGCAGTTGCGGGAGTTCGTCTATTCGATATTTCCGAATTACCTTGCCGACGCGAGTAACCCTATCGTCGGTTTGGCTGGCCCATTGCGCGCCATTCTTTTCAGCATCGATGCGCATGCTGCGAAACTTGATGACGTCGAAAGGGACGTCCCTATAGCCGACGCGCTTTTGCCGGTAGAAAACCGGGGCGCCGAAGCCGCTTTCGAGATAGATAGCCAGCATTGTTATCAACATAAGCCACCAACTCACGGCAAGTAGCAGCAAGCTGGCGATAATATCGAAGCTGCGTTTGACTATAGGGCGGAAGCCGCCGTTAACAAATCCGTCGGAAAACATCAGCCAGCTTGGGCTTAATGCCTCCAGAAAAACCAAGCGTTGTTCTCTTTCGTAGAAGGTTTGTAAGTCCATAATCTGTACGCCGGACATCTTGATGTCCAGTAGTTCTTCGACGGGTAGTTTTTTTCTGCGGTCGTCGACGGCTATTACAATTTCGTCAACATTAGCGGCTTCTACGATGTCGGTGAGTCTGATCTTATCGTTTAGGGCAATGGCATGCGGCACGCTGACGGGCTCGTCTTCCAATGTAATGTAGCCGACGATTTCAAAGCCTCTGTAAATATAGCTGGAGTTTACGACGCTGAGTTCCCCGGCCCGTTGACCGCAGCCGACCACCAGTACTCTACGCTTTAAGTTGTCCAGATTGACGAAACGATAAAATAGATAGCGTGTGACTAATAAGCCGACGAAAGAAAAAATAATCGCCGAAACCAAAACGCTGCGAGCCAGCATCAAGCCTGGAATTATGTAGTAGATGAATGCCAATATAAAAACCGCTACGGCAAAGCTGAAACTGATGCGTTGCAGGATGTTATATTCTTCCTTATCCAGGGTTTTCCGGTATAAACCCAGTCCAGAGCAGCTGACAATGAAAACTGCCGAAAAAACGGCTGCCGCCGCCGCCAACTCCGGTTGCGAATACCAGGATGCGGTATATAAAAACCTCACGCCCGCGCCGCAATACAGGGCTAAATAAAATACCAAGGATTCCGCCAGCAGTAACCACAAATAGGCGGTGGAGATGTAATGTCGAAAAATTCTTATCATATTAAAGCTACCGCTTAACTCCTGAATAGAAACTATTTGACGATATTCTGGTTTAGAAGCGTCTTGATATGTTCCGCGGGTATTGCATAGGTAATCCCGCTGGGATTAGATATTGCGTTTTCTTTACTACCTTGTACAAATACTTTATTAATAATCCCTATGACCTTGCCCGAATTGGTGTCGTATAAGGGGCTGCCGCTATTGCCGGGATAGGCGGTTGCATCTAATTGAAAGACATCGAAAGGTGTTTGTAGTCGTTTCAGCATGTTGACGTTTAGCTGCCGAGTCGCAATGGCGGGTATGGCGTTGGGCGAGATTGCCGCGATAATGCTGCGGTGCGTGACCGGATACAATCCCAGCACCATGCCGATTGGGTACCCGGTGAAAGCATATTGTTCGCCTTCCCGTACGCGCTCCGAATTGCCAATTTCCAGTGCCGGCAATGCTCCGCCATCCACTTTGAGCAATGCCAGATCATGGTCGGCGTCGGTTGCTGCCAGTTCGGCAATCTGCATCTGTTCTTTTTGCTCGTGGCGGTAAAATACGGCGTAACGTTCCAAATGTTCTTCATCCAGCTTTTTTGCGGTGACGTGGGCATTGGTAATGACTTTTTTGCCATCCCCAACCGCAAATCCGGTGCCGAGAAAAACAGCGCGTGGATTACGCGTTGGCATATAGGTGCCAATTGCGACGATGCCGGGCTTAATTCGGGCAAGGATATCCGGCAGGCTGGGGTCGCTGGCTTCGCTGTTGAGTAGATGCGTCAATCCGAGCAACAGTGCCAGCACATGCAAAGTCCGGTTTTTCATGGCGAGAGTGGATGTCATCCTAGGTAAGCGAAAGCTTGGAAAGTGTAGTCTAACTTAGCATGAATGCAGTCGGCATCGATAGTTAACTGTTTCGCCGTCCCAATTGCAGGTTATTGTAATAACGCTAAGTTAATCAAAACAATAGTAGGTAAGTTTTTGATTAAGCAGGTTATTCTTGTCTGCTGGCCTGCTTGGGCGAAACCCGATGGTGAAAATTATAAACCAAGTGAACTACTTGGTTTATAACTAGTCAATGTTGGCGGAGATAGTAATACAATTTCCGGTAGTGTTAGGCAGTTGCTTGGCAGGTAATCGGTGACACCGACTTAGTTTGCAAGCTCGTTGAAATGTTACCGGATTTTTTTATAGGCATTGGCGGCTAAATCGTTTCAGTTACAAACCCACTATTTTTCCAGCACAAAAGTTCAGCCCTCTCGGCCTTCCAATCAGCCAATACAAAACGCGTTGCGGGTCGGCCGTCTACAGTAAATTCGTGTCTATTCGGCCGGTGAGTGTGTCCATGAATCAAAACCTGGCATTGGTACAGTCGTAGCGTCGCGATAACTGTGTCCTGATTGACGTCCATAATATTCAGCGTTTTGCCGCGTTTATGAAAATAGCTGCGTAACCGATACCAGCGTGCGGCTACTAGCCTTAGCCATAAAGGTTTGGATAGTACGTTTCGTTGCCATTCCGTACTGTGAGATTTGATTCTAAAAGCCTGATAGGCCAGATCGTCGCTACAGAGCAAATCGCCGTGAGTCAGCAAAACTCGTTGACCATTTAGTTCAATCACCGCGTAGTCGTCTAGCATTTGGATGCCGGTTTCACGGCAAAAATCCGCGCCCAATAGAAAGTC
The DNA here is from genome assembly GCA_964529085.1 of uncultured Methylomonas sp. Lineage (GTDB taxonomy): Bacteria > Pseudomonadota > Gammaproteobacteria > Methylococcales > Methylomonadaceae > Methylomonas. The sequence goes on from CAZGUM010000004.1 coordinate 12,700, forward strand.
GCGGTTGCCCTGCAACAGAAAAATCTCGGTGCCGGATTCGGCGAGTTGCTTTAGGGCGATTTTGATAGTGCGGTTTGGTGGGGTATTGTCGTCGTCACCTATCCAGGTATCGAACAAATCGCCCAATATATATAGCGCTTTTGCCAGGCGCGCGCGCTGTTGCAAAAAATTTAGAAAACGCCGGGTGATCTGGGTTTTTTCCAGAGCCAGATGCAGGTCGGATATGAACAGTATGTCTTGTTTCAAGTTGATTCGAAATGGCTTCCGCCCTGGGCTGGGCGGAAGCTGCACTAGTTATTCGATAACTTCAGCTTTATCGATCACGATATCGGTTTTAGGTACGTCCTGATGCGGACCGCGGTTGCCGGTAGCCTGTTTGGCCATTGAGTCGACTACATCCATGCCTTCCACGACTTCGCCGAATACCGCGTAGCCCCAACCGCTTGGAGTCGGACTGGTATGGTCCAGAAAGGAATTGTCTTTATAGTTGATAAAGAATTGCGCGGTCGCGGAGTTTGGATCGTTGGTACGCGCCATTGCCAAGGTGCCGCGTTTGTTTTTCAGGCCGTTGTCGGCTTCGTTTTTAATCGGCGCGTTGGTTGCTTTCTGATTGAAAGACGTATCAAAACCGCCGCCTTGCGCCATAAAACCCGGAATGACACGGTGAAAAATGGTGCCTGCGTAAAAGCCTTGTTTCACGTAAGCCAGAAAGTTGGCGGCGGAAACCGGCGCTTTCTCGTCTTCCAATTGAATGACGATATCGCCCAGTGAAGTGCTTAATTTGACTTTGCTATGAGTGTTGGACATTTTATTTTCTGTTGCAAATGAAAGAGTTGAGAATAAAAACAGCATTAGGTAAACCAGGGTAGTACGCACGGAAAGCTCCTTAATTTCGCTGCAAGCGGCGAATTCTATGTGTTTTTATCTTGAAAGAGAAGCTGGAATCTTGATAGATTGCCAAGTGTTTTGCCGTATCTACTGATCCCTATCATGCTGAAAATCTACAATACCCTGACTCGAAGCAAGCAAGAATTCGTTCCCAAGCATCCCGGCAAAGTCGGCATGTATGTTTGCGGCATGACGGTTTACGATTACTGCCACATCGGCCATGCGCGGGTGATGGTGGTGTTCGACACTGTTGCCCGTTATCTGCGGCATGCGGGCTATCAATTGACCTATGTGCGTAATGTGACCGACATCGACGACAAGATTATTCAGCGCGCCAATGAAAACGGCGAAAACTTTACCGCATTGACCGAGCGATTTATCGAGGCGATGCACGAAGACGAGCGGGCATTATCGGTGTTGCCGCCGGATATCGAACCGAAGGCCACGCAATCGATTGCCGACATCGTTAAGATGATTGCCGCCTTGATTGAGAAAGATTTTGCCTATGTTGGTAGCAACGGCGATGTATTTTATGCCGTCAGCCGTTTCGATGGTTACGGCAAACTGTCCGGTAAAAATATCGAAGACTTGCAGGCCGGCGAGCGGGTGGATGTCGATACTGCCAAACGCGACCCTTTGGATTTCGTGTTGTGGAAAATGGCCAAGCCCGGCGAGCCGTCTTGGGAATCGCCGTGGGGACAAGGCCGTCCCGGCTGGCACATCGAATGCTCGGCGATGTCGACCTGCTGTCTGGGCAACCATTTCGATATCCACGGCGGCGGCATGGATTTACAGTTCCCGCATCACGAAAACGAAATCGCCCAGTCGGAAGGCACCACCGGCGAGCCATTCGTCAATTACTGGATGCATAACGGTTTTGTGCGGGTCAATGAAGAAAAAATGTCCAAATCCTTGGGTAATTTTTTCACTGTGAGGGAGGTGTTGAAGCAATATCCACGTCCAGATGTTATCCGTTTTTTCATCTTATCTAGTCATTACCGAAGCCCATTGAACTACTCGTCTGAACAACTTGATGAGGCTGTATCTGCTCTAACACGTTTATATACAGCTCTAAAGGATATTGATGTTGCAGATGACGTAATCGAAGTCGAGTATCTTCGCCGCTTTGAGCATGCGATGGATGACGACTTCAATACTCCAGTAGCTTTGGCGATTCTGTTTGATGTTGCAAAGGAACTTAACAAAGCGAGGGAGAGGAATGACGCCCCAAAAGAAGCTGGTTTGGCTGCCAGTCTTAAAAAGCTAGGCAATTTATTGGGGATATTGCAGGAGAACCCTGGAGATTGGTTAAAGAGTCCGCGTCGCGTTTTTGCGGAACATATCGTTGATTCTGTCGCTATCTCTGACTCTGTTTCTATAAAAGTTGTTGAGGAAGGAGGAGATAACTGGGTGGAAGAACGTATTCAGGAGCGATCGGAGGCCAAAAAAGCCAAAAACTGGGTTTTGGCTGATCAGATTCGGGATGAGTTGAATAAGTTCGGTATCGTAATTAAAGATAGACCGGATGGAACGACAGATTGGCACCGGTAAATGTAAGGGAATGTGATGAGCGAAATCAAAGACAAATCGGTAGAAACCTTTCTCGATAAATTGGCCAGCAAGCAAGCTACCCCTGGCGGCGGCAGTGCGGCGGCGGTGATGGGCGCACAGGCGGCGGCCTTGATCAGCATGGTCTGCAATTTGACCATCGGCAAACCTAAATATGCCGAAGTGGAAGCGAAAATGCAGGCGCTGCTGGCGGAATCGGAAGCGCTACGGGCAACCTTGATCGACATGATCAAGGCCGATGTTGAGGTGTTCGACAAACTGATGGCCTGTTACGGCTTGCCGAAAAGTAGCGACGACGAAAAAGCGCTACGCACTCTGCAAATCCAAGCCGTGTTGAAAGAAGCCACTCTCGTGCCCTTGGAATGCGCGAAAGCCTGTGCCAAGGCCATCGAGCTGAGTCGGGTGGCTGCCGAACACGGCAATCTGGGTGTGATTAGCGATGCCGGAGTCGCGGTGATGGCGGCTTACGCCGGACTAAAAAGCGCGGCGCTGAATGTGCAAATTAACGCCGCCAGTTTGAAAGACAGAGCGTTCGCCGAAGAACGGCTCGCCGAACTGGATACGCTTTTGCAAGCCGGCGAACAGGCCGCCGAACAGATTTACCGGATAGTCAGGGATAAGCTTTAAGCTTATTACGGTTGCCTGGGCTGTGGGCGATTTAAATCGCCCACAGTCGTCCCGATTCAGGTCAACGCCAGTTTTGCTATATTTGTTTGACGTTGATATTCAAAGTCTGAATCCGGTAAGCAATCTGCCGAGGCGTCATATCCAGCAGGCGCGCAGCCTTGGCCTGTACCCAGCCGCTTTGCTCCAGCGCGGCGATTACCCGTTCCCGTTCATCCATGTTTTCGTCGTGCAAGTCGACGTGTTTGATCGATTGCGGGGTACGGCTGATGCCGATTTCGTTCTCCAAACCGGTGCTGGCAATCACGTCGCGGTCGATAATGCCTTCCTGACTCATGATCGCCGCGCGTTCCAGCCGGTTTTCCAATTCGCGAACATTGCCGGGCCAATCGTGTTTCATCAGAATCCGGATTGCGCTTTCCTTGATCTCCAGCGGCCGGCCGCCTTGCTGACGGGATATGCGGTTTAACAGAAAACTGGCCAGTTCCGGTATATCCTCGATACGCTCGCGCAGTGGCGGCATGTTGATCGGCATGACATTCAAGCGGTAATACAAGTCCTCGCGGAAGTTGCCGTCGGCCACTTCCTGCTCCAGATTACGATTGGTGGCGGCGATAATGCGGACGTTTACTTTCAGCGTGCGAACGCCGCCGACCCGCTCGAACTCGCCTTCTTGTAATACTCGCAATAATTTGGCCTGGAACGACGCGGAAATTTCGCCGATTTCATCGAGAAATAGCGTGCCGTTGTCTGCCAACTCAAAACGGCCCTTACGTTGACCTATCGCGCCGCTAAAAGCGCCTTTCTCATGCCCGAACAGTTCGGATTCCAACAGCGTGTCCGGCAGTGCCGCACAGTTCAATTTCAAGAACGGACCGTTGGCGCAAGCGGAATTGAAGTGGATGGAGCTGGCAACGACTTCCTTGCCGGTTCCGGATTCGCCGCGGATCAGCACCGTCGTGTGCCATTTTGCTACTTGGCGGATGATGTCGAACACTTTCAGCATCGGTTCGGAATGGCCGATGATGTTTTCGAAACGGTAATTCTTGACCAGTGTTTGCTTTAAGTAGTCACGCTCGCTGACCAGTTCGTTTTGCTTGCGCTCCATCACCCGCAGCATGTTTACGCTTTGGGCGATCAGGTTGGCCACCATTTCCATGAAGCGGGCGCGTTCGCCCAAGAATGTTGAGCTACACGGCTGGGCGGCCAGAATACCGACTACTTCGCCCTGCTCGATGGCCAGCGGGGAACCGATAAACGGCAGGTCCGGGTTGTAGACGCCGAGTCGGCTAAGAAAGCGCGGTTCGTCGGCGATACGTTCGACGACGATGGTGCTGCCTTCGTCAAGAATCGCTCCGACCAAACCTTCTCCGGGCTGGTAGCGTACCGAACGATCTATGCCTTCGCCGTAGATCTCGCAAATACTCATGCTGTCGTCTTCGACATCGCGTAGCGTAATCATGCCGAAATGCAGGCCGTTGCGCTTATGCAAAATTTCCAGAATCCCCTTTAGTTTGGTGCGTAAGTCATGCGTGCTGTTCAGCAATTGACTGACTAGAAACAGGGTATCCAGCTCGGATTCAACTAGCAATAAACGATCACTCATGGATATTCACCATGGCCGTGTTTTTTTGACAGGGAAAGCTGATTTTAAAGCTGCAGCCGTTTTGATAATGAGGGTCGATTTCTATCATACCGCTATGTTGATTGACAATTTCCTTTGCCATCACCAAGCCCATGCCGGCTTGAACGCCGAACGAGCTTTGATTCGTGGTAAAAAACGGTTCGAATACCTTGCTGCGCTGATTGGACGGAATGCCGGGTCCGGTATCGTCAATGGCGACGCAAACCCAATCGTGATCGGTGGCAGTACTGATTTTGATCGCCCGCTCCCGGCTGCCGGCCCGGTTCATCGCATTTACAGCATTGTCGATTAACTGCTTGAATAACATTCGCAATTTGTTTTCCGAGCCTAATATCGACGGCAATACCGGATTGGGTAACCAATCCACCACGATGCCGTTGGCCAGAAATTTAGTGCTGTACAGCAACATTACCTCGTGCAGCAATTGGTTTAAATTGACCGGCACCACTGCCGATTCCGGTATTTCAGGCACGCAACGTTGCAGGGTGGCCAGCGTTTCTTCGCCCATTTTTTGAACTTGACCCAACAAGTCGCGCAGCGGCGAGTTGTTGGCATCGTTGCGTTGGGTCATGATCTGGATTGCCGCATTGACCTGATTCAAAGGTTGGCGGATTTGATGCATGGCGCCGAGCAGGGTCTCGCGGATGCTGCGAATATGCTCTTCTTCCGCCAGTATGGTACGCAAGGTCTGGATTTGCAGCTTTTCCTGTTGGCGGCGTAGCGCGCTGACATCGTTAATCGTTAACAGCAAATAATCTTTGGATTGCCGGGCGAAAAAACTGTCGGCACAGACATCGTTTTCGATAAACCAATTTCCGGAGCAGGAAAACCAGCGTGTCCCTTTAAGACCGGCGCTTTCGATTCGAACCTCTCGGTTGGCGAAGCCGTGCTGACGATTGATGTTGTCCCCCCATAAATCGCCCATATCTTGCTCCAAAGCTTCCAGGAAGAATAACGCCGGTTCCTTCTTGTCGAGTTCGCTGATCAACATCTTGTACATTTGATTGTCGAGCACAACGCGTTTGTCGTTATCCAATACCGCCATCGCTACCGGTGAAGCATTCAGTACCGATTCGATCAATTGCTTTTGATTATTGACTTGCTGTTCGGCGTAATGGGCTTGCGTGACGTCGCGGTGCATGCCTATGTAATGACTGATTGCGCCGCGCTCATCGAGCATCGGCGCAATGGTCAGATCGGCCAAATAGCGTTGTCCCATCTTTTGCCGGTTGACCAGTTGGCCGTGCCAAACCTGTTTACGGGAAATCGTGTGCCAAAGATCGTAATAGATTTGCCGGGGCGTGGATTTATCGGACAGTTGCGATTCGTTCTGGCCGATAATTTCGGCGGCATTGTAGCCGGTCACATCGGTGAAGGCTTCGTTGATATACAGAATATTGGCTTTTTTATCGGTAATCGAAATAGCGACCGGCGCTTGTTCAACCGCTTTGACAAATAGTGAAAACGGTAAAGTCTTAGCCGGTTTGCCGGATTTAGGTAATTGCCCGCTGGCGCCGAGTGCCGGCGCTAACAGATCGGCCGTTTCAATCTCAATCTGGCCTTGCAGGTAGTCAGGGGTGGATTTGGTCATGGCAAATTGTTCTCGGGTATTTTGTAACAAAAGTTGGAAAATTACATGCAATTTGAGAGCCAGATCTGTTTCGGCTGAGCTGCTGTCAGTAAATCCAGGTAATTTGTATGGTTTACGACAATTTTAAGCGCACTTGTTCCGGCTCTGTGTATTTTAGGACAGAGGCCGTGAAGCCGTTTCCGGTGCGTATGGCGTTATGGCGGCGACTTACGGAGCATTTGCCGCATTGGCACAAATGATGCTGTCTTGTTACAAAACATCTGGTCGAAAGCGATGAGCGAATACTTACTTCTAATATTGGGTACAGCCTTGGTCAACAATGTCGTGTTGGTCAAGTTCTTGGGTTTATGCCCTTTCATGGGGGTTTCCAACAAGCTGGATACCGCATTGGGCATGGGCTTGGCAACGACATTCGTGTTAACGCTAGCCTCCGCGGCCAGTTGGGTATTGGAACATCGTTTGTTGATACCCTTCGATATCGGATTTTTGCGGGTGCTGGGCTTTATTTTGGTGATTGCCGCCGTGGTGCAGTTTACCGAGATGGTCATTCATAAAACCAGTCCGGTTATGTATCAGGTGTTAGGAATTTTTTTACCGCTGATTACCACTAATTGCGCAGTATTGGGTGTGGCGCTGCTAAACATTCAAGAGAAATACAATTTCGTGCAAAGCCTGCTATTCGGCTTTGGTTCGGCAATGGGTTTTACCCTGGTGATGGTGCTCTTCGCCGGTCTACGTGAACGCTTAGCGCTCATGGCAGTGCCGGCGCTTTTTTCCGGCACCCCCATCGCTTTTATTACCGCCGGCATACTATCGCTGGCGTTTATGGGATTCGCGGGGCTTTACAGCAAATAAGAGGCACATCATGTACGTTTTATCTGCCATCGTTATTTTGACATCGCTTGGGCTGTTACTTGGTTTGGCATTGGGCGTTGCCGCCAAATATTTGAAGGTGGAATCCGATCCGCTGATCGAGAAGGTCGAAGCCTTGATGCCGGGTTCGCAATGCGGCCAATGCGGTTTTCCAGGTTGCCGGCCCGCCGCCGAAGCGGTGGTGTCCGGTGCGGCGCCAGTCACATTATGTCCGCCGGGCGGGACTTCTTTGGTCGAACAACTAGCTAAATTGTTGGGGGTCGATGTCGATTTGAGTCAGACTCAGGATCAGGAAGCGATGGTGGCCAGAGTTTGGGAAGAAACTTGCACCGGCTGCACCCGCTGTTTCAAGGTTTGTCCTACCGACGCGATCGTCGGCGCACCAAAACAGATCCATGCCGTAGTGGCGGATGCCTGCATCGGCTGCAAAAAATGCGTGGAGGTTTGCCCGACCGAGTGTTTGCAAATGCACCCGGTCGAAGTCACCCTGCGCAATTGGCGCTGGCCGAAACCCTTGGCCGCCTGACGGAGACGCCTATGTTCGCTTTATTCGAAAATCCCCGCTTGCGTGGCGGCATTCATGCCGAGGAGCACAAGTCCGAAACCTCGCCGCACAGTATCGTCACCGACTTTCCGTTACCCAAGAAACTCTACATCCCGGTGCAGCAGCATGTCGGCAAACCCGCCGAGCCGGTGGTGAAAGTCGGCGAGAAAGTTTTAAAGGGTCAACTGTTGGCTTATAGCCAAGGCACCATTTCGGCGCCTGTTCATGCACCAACATCGGGCGTTATTGCCGATGTAAAAGATTTTCCGGCGCCGCATCCGTCGGCACTGCCGATTCGTACCGTAGTGATCGAGAGCGATGGTAAAGAACAATGGGTGGAAACGAGCATTCCTGACGATCCGTATCAACTGAGTCCTGAAGAGATTTGTGAGCGCGTCGGCGCGGCGGGAGTGGTGGGGTTGGGCGGCGCTGTGTTTCCGTCTGCCGTCAAGCTTAGCCTGGGTCGTAAAAACAAGATTCATACTCTTTTGATCAATGCCGGTGAATGCGAGCCTTATCTGACTTGCGACGACCGTTTGATGCAGGAACGCGCCGAACAAATTGTCGCCGGCATCCGTTTAATGTTGCGCGGTATGGATGCGCCGAAGGCGATGGTCGGTATCGAAGACAATAAGCCCGAGGCGTTTGCAGCCATGCTTGCCGCCAGTCAGGATTTTCCGAATATCGTCGTAGCCCAAGTACCTACTCGCTATCCGATGGGTTGGGACAGGCAAATGCTGCGGTATCTGACGGGGCAGGAAATTCCCGCCGATGGTCGAGCGACCGACATCGGTGTGGTGGTTCATAATGTTGCTACCGCTTATGCGGTTTATCAGGCGATATGCTTAGGTCAACCCCTTATCAGCCGGGTGGTGACGGTTTCCGGGGCGGCCGTTGCCAAACCGAGAAACGTGGAAGTACCGATCGGAACCTTGATGTCTGAGGTACTGGCATATTGCGGTTTGGAAAAATCTAAAATGGCTCGCTTGGTGATGGGCGGACCGATGATGGGCGATGCGTTACCGATTGCGGAGGTGCCGGTCGTAAAAGCCTGCAACGGCATTCTGGCCTTGTCTCACGCCGATATAGACGAACCGCCGGTGCAGCCCTGTATCCGTTGTTCCAGTTGTGTGACGGCCTGCCCGGTGGGACTATTGCCGCTGGAAATGGCGAGCAGAATCAAAGCCAATCAACTTGATTCAGCAGTCGATTTGGGTCTGAAAGACTGTATCGGTTGCGGCAGTTGTTCTTATGTCTGTCCGTCGAATATTCCGTTGGTGCATTATTTCAAATTCGCCTCCGGCGAATTGGTCAAACGTCAACAGGCGGAGCATAAGTCTGAACAAACCAAGCGCCTAATTGAAGATCGGAACAACCGGATGGAGCGGGCGCGCCTGGAAGCCGAAGCGGAAGCCTTAAGAGCACAGGAGGCCAGAGCTGCGCGTCTGGCGGCGCAGCAAGCCCAACAAACGCAAGCGGAGGAGACCGCATGAGTACTAAACCTATCAGCGGTCCTCATGTTGCGGCCACCCGCCGCGTCGATCAAATTATGCGTTTAGTGATTGTTGCCTTAGCGCCGGCAACGGCTTGCGGCGTGTTGTTGTTCGGTTGGCCGGCGTTGTATTTGTTGGTGGTGACTGTGTTGTCGGCGATGGCTTTTGAAGCCTTGTGCTTGAAATTAAAAGGTGTCGCGGCGACACCTTATTTGCGTGACGGTTCGGCGATAGTGACCGGCTTGCTGGTGGCGATGACGCTACCGCCATGGGCGCCCTGGTGGATAGGTGCGGTAGGTTCGGCAATGGCGATTATTCTGGGTAAGCACGTCTACGGTGGTTTAGGGCAGAACCTATTTAATCCGGCGATGTTGGCCAGGGTAGCGTTGTTGATTTCCTTTCCGATAGAGATGACCACTTGGGCCAACGTGTCACCGCTGTTTACCGGACCGGGCCTGATAGATAGTTTAGCCATCACCTTCGGCGGCTTGGAAAATGCCGATGCGGTAACCGGCGCTACCACACTGGGTTGGGTCAAGACCGAGTTTTCGCAAAATCGGCTGTTACCGGGCAGTCTGATGGAGTATTCCGGCTTTTTGGCGTTTCTTGGCTGGGAACGCGGTAGTCTGGGCGAGACATCGTCTTTATTGCTATTGGCCGGCGGCATCTGGTTGATGCGGCAAGGTGTTATCAAATGGCATATTCCCGTGTCGTTGCTGCTGAGTGTTTTTTTGCTATCTACTGTGTTTCATGCTCTGGATAGTCAGCATTATTTGGGACCTTGGGTGCATTTGAATTCAGGCGCAGTGATGTTGGTGGCATTCTTCATCGCCACAGATTACGTCACTTCACCAAATACGCCTTTAGGGCAGGTGATTTTTGGCGCCGGTTGCGGCTTGCTGATTTTTGTAATCCGTTCGTGGGGCGGCTATCCGGAAGGCACTGGTTTTGCGATTTTGTTGATGAACGCGGTCACGCCGCTGATCGATCATTATATTCGTCCGAGAATTTATGGCCGCTACCGTAACGGTAAGCCGCTCGATATTTCCAATCCTTGAGACCGGTCATGAATTCCGAACCTGCTAAACAAAATCCAAAAGCCAATCAAGTGCTCGATTACTTATTGCGCGTAACAAAAGTTGGAAAGCAAAAGCTGGCAGTCTGGTTGGAGCCGGGGCATCTGGAATTGCTCAGGCCGCAATTACAGTTTCAGGCCGGCGTATTGGCCGGTTTTGCGTTGTTGGCGGCAATTTTATTGGGTATTGCGGATCTGGCAACGCGTGGCGTGATTGAGCGGCGTTTGCAGGAAGATCTACAAGCGAATCTGGAACAGGTAGTCCCCGCCGAGTTTTATGACAACAATTTGTTGAAGGATAGTGTGGTTTTGGCATCGGCCGATGCCAATCTGGGGGCCGAGCAAACCGAGGTTTATCTGGCTAAAAAGCAGGGCGTGGTCAATGCTGTTTGCTTTAAATTCATCGCGCCGGACGGCTACGCTGGGCCTATCAGTTTGGTGATGGGTATCGATAGCAAGGGCGAGATTCTTGGCGTACGGGTCATTGCCCATGTCGAAACACCGGGCTTGGGCGACAAGATTGAAGTGACCAAATCCAAATGGGTGTTGTCGTTTAACGGTAAATCGCTGAATAATCTCACCGTCGAACAATGGGCCGTGAAAAAAGACGGCGGGGTGTTCGACCAGTTTAGCGGGGCGACGATTACGCCACGCAAGGTCGTGCAGGCAATCAAGCGGGGTTTGGAGTTTTACAAGGCAAATCAGGCCGAGTTGCTCGGCACTGCAGTTGAGTCTGGTCAATAGCGTTTTAGGTGCAGCTGTGACGACGTAAGTATTTGAATAAGGGCCTTGCCCCCGAAAGCGGGCGCATTGTTTTACTTCGTCATTAAAGAAAAGGCGATCTGATAACCTGGGCACAGCATCTTTTGATGAGGGGCGGAAGAGGGAAAGCCCGTACGCTAAAACCCGGTATCTAAAGGGTCCGCTTCATAGGCATGTTCGTTAAACCCGCCGGTGCTTCGCGGGGCATAATAGACAAAACCTCGGCCAACACCAAGTTTTCTAAGTTTTTGGAGAAACTATCATGAATCTTTCGATTCTGTTTTCAGAGCAATACAGAAAAATTGCCCGCGACGGACTTTGGGACAATAACGTGGTCCTGACGCAGAATCTGGCCTTATGTCCGTTGCTGGCTGTTACCGGCACTGCTACCAATGGTTTGGGCATGGGATTAGCTACCATGGTGGTGATGGTCGCGTCTAATGCCGCGGTATCGGTAAGCAGGCATTTGATTCCATCGGAAATTCGTATCCCGATTTTTGTATTGTTGATCGCCGCGCTGGTTACTTTGGTGGATATTTTCCTGAATGCCTGGATGCATGAGTTACACAAAGTGTTGGGATTGTTTATCCCATTGATCGTTACCAATTGCGTAATCCTCGGCCGGGCAGAGGCCTTTGCCTCCAAGCAGCCAGTGATGCCGTCGATGTGGGATGGCTTGATGATGGGAGTGGGTTTTACCGCAGCGATGGTTGTGCTGGGGGCGATGCGAGAGATTAGCTCTGCCGGAACCTTGTTCGCCAACGCTTCGGTACTATTGGGCGAGAGCTTTCGATTTTTAGAAACGACATTGATTCCGGAATACAAGGGTTTTTTGTTGATGGCTTTGCCACCCGGTGGTTTCATCATGCTGGGTTTTATGGTGGCATTGAAACGCTTGCTCGACAAAAAAGCGGCAGTAAAAACTACCGAACCTAATGTATTGGAAGCCGTTATCGTTGAATAAGAGGCGTAAACTATGAATGTGGGTGTATGTTATGCGCAGGCGGATCGGCAAATCTGGTTGCGGCTGGAGGTGCCGGAAGGTAGTACCATCGGCGAGGCCATTGAGTTGTCCGGCGTGTTGAAGCAATATCCGGAAATCGATTTGGAAACCCAAAAGGTCGGCATTTTCGGTAAACTTGCCAAACTGGACGCAGTGGTCAAGGAAGGAGATAGGGTGGAGATTTATCGGAAGATTACCGCCGATCCTGCCCAAGTTCAACGGCGCCGGGTAGCCTAGCCATGTATATTTGCCTGTGCAAAGCGGTGACCGATAGCCAACTTGATGCGGCTATTGACAGCGGTCTATGCTCGCGGAAGCAGTTATTTCAATGTTTCGGGGTCGGCGGCGATTGCGGCAAATGCAACCGGGATATAGTCAGGATCTTGAACCAAAAAAATGCATGTAGGCTATTACAGGCCGCTAACGATGCGCACCCAATTACAAAAAACCAGGAGATTTGACATGCAAGGCGATAAGAAAGTCCTCGAATATTTAAACAAAGCGCTGGAAAACGAATTAACCGCGATCAATCAATATTTTCTGCATGCCCGCATGTTTAAAAACTGGGGTTTGCAAAAGCTTAATGAAAAGGAATATCACGAATCGATAGACGAAATGAAGCACGCTGACCGTTTGATCGAGCGTATTTTATTTCTGGAAGGGTTGCCTAATCTGCAAAGTTTGGGACGGCTGATGATAGGCGAGAATCCAAAGGAAATGCTGGAGTGCGATTTAAAATTGGAACAATTGGCGCTGCCGTTGCTAAAGGAAGCGATCGCATATTGCGAAACCGTCAACGACTACATTTCCAGAGAAGTGTTAGAGCACATCCTGGAGAGCGAAGAGGAACATATCGATTGGCTGGAAACCCAGTTGGATCTGATCGAGAAAGTTGGAATTCAAAATTATCTGCAATCGCAGATGTAAGTTGCCGAGCAGATCTATCGGCGGGGATGGTGCCATCCCCGCTTGGTTTAATATCAAATAGCAGGCACAGACACGTATTGGGTTGGCCATGAACTGTTCTTGCGACCTATTGAGAACAGTCCCAGTATGCCGGCAGACAACAGCAGTAAAGAGTTAGGCTCCGGTACTGTCGCCAAGTTGGGATCTACCAAGATGGCGTCGTTCGCGCAATTCATGGTCCACTGTACGTCAAATTTCCCAGAAAATCCGCTAAATGCGATCAGTGGTATGGCTGCTTCGATCGCATAGTGATTGTCGTTCGTATAAATCCCCATATTCTTGAAAGGATTGCTGTTGTAAATCAACTGGCCGGCACTACTGACCAAGGTTCCTGTCTTTATCGATGTTGGATGGCTAAGGTCGGGATGGTTGGGATTGTAGTTGCCATTGGTATCCCACAATCCGTAATCCCAGGCGCTAACTCTGAAGACGCTGCCAGCCTGACTACCGGTGGTTTCCACACCGAATTCAAAGGTACCGTCGCGACCAAAATCGATCGCAAAATCGCCCGGACCATAACTATTATGCGCCGGGTCGTTGGGTGTATTCGGCGACAGACCGGTGATTAAAGCAAGATACAGATAGGTGGCATCCATCGTAATGTAAAATGCTTCGGCGTCGTAGGCTTGGCCGCCGTAACCTGGAAACAGACGAGTGCCGGAATTGCCAGTCTGGTCTTCAACTGTGTATTGCGAGCTGGGAACTAGAGAGGAATTGGGAAGCCAGTCGGCACTATTGCCGTTTCTGTGCAAACCCCAGTCTGCCAGATTGCCGTCGATGGTTATGCTGGCTGCGTTGGCGTTAAGACTGATGCAAATGCTTGCAAGCGAGAATGCGCGTAAAACTTTCATGGGTGTCCCTTAATGATGAATGAGCTATTCTTATTCACATTACAAGAATGATGCCAAGGCCTATCCGCCTAGGTTTGTCGCCGTTTCCAGTTAAAATGGCGTTTAAAATACTGACAAGACTGGCAGTATCAGTGACGGCCCTGGCAGGGCCGGTTGTTAAGCTGTCAGTGAATATTTGGAATTGGGAAGATATTGGAATTTATGCCGCAAAGTGCTTTTACGCTGGAATCGTTGTTGGAAACCCATGATTTACCGCTGATTATTATCGGTGCCGACTTGCGCATTGTCGCGGTTAATCGGGCTTGGGAACTTGGTTTTGGCGTTATGCGGCAAACATTGATTGGGCAGCCTTGCTGTCTCGATAACCGGGATTGCCGGCACCGGCGCTTGTTTCAAACGCTGGAAGCTTATGCTGGTATCTTTGCAGACGCTTCCAACCCAAGTTCGCAAAGATTGCTAAATGTGCGCGGTTTCCCGTTATTGGATGCCGATGCAACCCTATATCTAGGCGAAACCCTCACCGTCTTGAATAAACCGGCGGCCGGCGACGCTGCATCCAGCATGATCGGCAAATCCGCTCCGTTCACGCAATTCAAAATCCGTTTGCAGCAGGCCGCCGAAACCCAGGCGCCGGTAATATTGCTCGGCGAAACCGGTACCGGTAAGGAACTTGCCGCGGAGTTTGTACATCGGCATTCAAAACAGGCTGGTGACAATTTTGTAATTGTCGATTGCACGATTCTTGGCGAAGAGTTGTTTGAAAGCGAATTGTTCGGTCACGAAAAGGGCGCGTTTACCGGTGCGACATCCGCGAAAAAAGGTTTATTCGAGTTGGCCGATAACGGTACTCTGTTTTTCGATGAGATTGGCGACCTACCGCTATCGCAGCAGCCCAAATTATTAAGGGCACTGGAAAGCGGTCAATTCCGGCGAGTTGGCGGCACAGCAATGCAAAAGGCCAAAGTCCGAGTGGTTTGCGCCACCCACAGAAATCTGGCGGACATGGTTAAAGCCGGTTTGTTTCGTGAAGATTTGTTCTACCGGCTTTCGGTATTTCCGGTTGAGGTACCGCCATTGCGGCAGCGTAGACAGGACTTACCCTTACTGATCGATCATTTTTTAAATCAGTTGAGTGTGAATGTCGAGAGCGACTATACGATTACGCAGTCGGCCTTAATCAAACTTATCCAATACGCCTGGCCTGGCAATATCCGCGAGCTGAGAAATTGTCTGCAACTAGCGGCCGGATTGTGCAAGGATAGGATTATTCAAGAAACCGATATTCATTTTATGCAGCGCCAGAGTATCACCGAGCCCGCCGACAGCCATAGACAGCACGAATCCAATCAGCCCTTGCCGGTTAGCAGCATGGCTCAATTCGAGGCGGAATTTATCAACAGTTTGATTAATAAATATCAGGGTAATCGCAAATTGATTGCAGCGGAAATGAATATTAGCGAGCGGACGCTGTATAGAAAACTTAATCGACTCAATCTGAATTAAGCGGCGGAGCAATGATGGAATCCAACCTGATAAACTGGACGCTGGACAATATCGGCAGCCGGCAGCGCAACGGTTTAACGCCACCTAGAGATATGCGCGAGACTATCGCCCAGATCAAAGCCTTACCGCCGTTGCCGGGTAGTGCGCTACGCATTTTAAATCTGATCGCCGATCCCAGTGCCGATGCGCGGAGATTAGCGGACATCATCGAACTCGATCCCTTGTTGACCGCACAAATCACCCGTTGGGCCAGTTCCGCGCTCTATGGTTATCGTGGCCAGATTACGACCGTACACGATGCGATTACCCGGGTTTTGGGGTTTGATTTCGTGTTGGATTTGGCTTTAGGTCTGGCGGTGTTAGCGCCGCTTAAATCACCTAAGGAAGGTCAGATAGGAACGCGGATGTTTTGGACGCATGCCCTGGCCAGTACCCGGATGATGGCGCAATTGGCCGCAGTGATGCCGGCCGCCGGTCGGCCGGAGCCGCAGGCCTTGTTTCTGGCCGGGCTTATGCACAATATCGGTTTTCCGTTGTTGGGGCATCGCTTTCCCGACGAGTTCAGCTACTTAAGCGGCTTGATCAAAGCTAACCCCACCCTGGCGATTTTTAATCTGGAAACCTTTGCGTTCGGCCTCAATCACGCCGAAATCGGTGCTTGGCTGATGAATGTCTGGTCCATGCCGCGCATGATTACCGATATTGTGTATCACCATCATAATCCCTGCTACCGCGGCGAAAATCATCAATTGAATCTGCTGACTTTCTATAGCGATTGCTTGCTAGGGCGTTTAGGGATAGGCGACGCCGTCAATCAGGTCTGCCCGGAAGAAGTGCCGGCCTTGTTGGGGTTGGATGAGGCGGTTTGCCTGCAAATCCTCGACAGTCAAAACGAAGAACTGGCGAAAATTCTGGCGACGGCCGAGCAACTTACCGATTAAGCAAAGCGCCGGTCCTTAAATGCCGGCGCCAATCTAGTTTGGTAACAGCCGGCTAGTCGCGCAATATTGCATTGCGACGGTCCGATTGTTTCCTGATCCCGCCCAGTATCCACATTTGATACATGGACACGGTCCACATAAATGCGAAGGAAATACCCAGTCCGGCACCAGCTACGAACACCAACAAGGCGAAGTGCGGGTTGAGTTTGGTCAGCCACCACGAAGCGATGTCGATCAGCAAGAACAAATACGGCATTACGATCGCCGGGTATTTGTATTTGCCCGGCACGCCGGTACTGAAACTGAAAATGATGCCCACAAACATAAAAATAAAACTGATGCCGAACAAATGGATGTGCGACAGCCGCGTCAGCGATTGGAATGTCGCGCCTTCATTGGATTCGGTCAGTTTTTTCAGTGTGGCAAACTTGGTGAAGTCTGGCAAGGTGCCGGCATTCGGGCCGTGGCAGCCGACGCAAAATTGGTCGACTATCGGTTTGACATTCTTGTTATAAACCGCTTCGTCGGCACCGTCTCTAACCCACTGCACAATTTTAAAGCGCTCCTGTTCCGGCGCGTTGTATTTCATGGAGCCGTTCAGTTTGGATTCCAACACGGAGCCGGAGCGGTCGCCGTAATAGCTGTAGACGATGTCGTCCAGCGACAAGCCGAATTTGCCGTCGGCCATGCCGTGCGTAAATAAAATCTGGATTAATGCCATCAGATAGCCGGCGGCTATCGTGGTCAAATAACCGGTGAACAGCAGTTTGATCGAAAGGCCGAAACTGATCAGATTAGCGCCTTTATAGGCATATTTTACGGGTGTATCGTTACGATCTGACATGGGCCTATTCCGGATGGTTGAGGATGTTGGTGCTAAGAGCAAGACCAAGAGCGGGAGGCAAAAGCCAAGCCTCCCGCGTGCTAAGCATATTACTATTTTTTGATGTTTTGGTAGTAATAACCCAATTCGCTGATTTCTTGGTCAGTCAGTGCCTGGGCAACGATGCGCATGCGACTGTAGATGTCGTTGCGCCGAGTGCCGTTCTTAAAAGCTTGTAATGTCGCGGTCAGATAGTCGGCGTTTTGACCCGATAGGGCAGGGATGTCGACGACTTGGCCTTTGCCGTTGCCGCCATGGCACACCTCGCAAGGCGGTAACACCCGCTCGCTATTGCCGTTTTTTACCAGTTTTTCCGCTTGCTCGTAAACCATGGGATTGGGCGATTGAAAAGCAGCCGGTTGCGAACCGAACCAGACCGCTAGATCGGCAGCGTCCTGCTTACTTAAGGTTTTCGCCAGGCCGGCCATTAAGGCATTTTCCCGGTTGCCGTCGGCGTAATCCTGCAATTGCTTATACAGATAGGTAGGCAATTGTCCGGCCAGCGACGGAAATGCTGCGGAGGCACTGATGCCTTTTTCGCCGTGACAGGCGCTACAGGTTTTGGCCAATTCCTGGCCTTTTTGCGGATTGCCGACTTTAACGAAGTTAAGCTGCTCGGCAGTCCACGCCACTTGCGAAGAGGGTTGCGCCAAGGCCGCAGTTGGCAGGATTAAGACAGCGCTTAAAATGAATTTTTTCATGATCAGACCCCCCATCTGCCTGAACCAAAGGTTTCCATCAAGAAGAATTGCAGAATCGGGTAGCCGAAGGCAATCAGCATGAAAACGCCGATGACGATATTCCACAAACTGAAACTATTCAGATAGCCGGGAAGGTAGTCAGGGCTATGAGCCTGTTCAGCATACTCGACTTCACCTGTGAACACTTCGCTGCCGGTTTGAGTTTTGCAAAGGTTATATAGCAACAATCCCGCAGAAAAGATAAGTATCATGCCGCCGAATATCATCGTCACTTCATAGGGCTCCCAAGATAATGTCAGTAAATTATTGTAATTGACGCTGTCGATTCGGCGGGGTTGTCCCAACAAGCCGAGAATGTGCCAGGGTGTAGTCATGATGATCATGCCGACAAACCAGGTCCATAATTGGGTGGTAGCCAGCGAGTTGCTATATAGCGGCTTGCCGGTTAAAACCGGCCAGAAGTAATAGGCTATGCCGAAATACATGATGATGGTTGTGCCGCCGAAGATCAGGTGAAAGTGACCTGAAATCCACGCGGTGTTATGCACCATCGCATTCATCGCATAGCTGGCGTTAACCAGACCGCCAAAGCCGCCAAAGATCAGCATTAACAAACCGAGGATGATTGCCAGTACCATCGGATTGTGCCAAGGCAAGGCGGCTATCCAGCCGAATAGGCCTTTACCCCCGCGCAAACGCCCGGCAATTTCTAGCGAGGCTATCACGGTAAAGCCGGTAACAAAGGTCGGCAAGGTCACCACGAAAGTGCCAATAGCATGCAGGATTTTCCAGCTATGATTTTGTTCAGGATCCATATACAAATGATGGAATCCGATCGGCAGGCTGAAGACCACCAGCAGAATAAAGGCGGCGCGAGCCATGATGTCGCTGAACAAATAGCCGCCAGCCTGCTTTGGTACCAATGTATAAAAGGCGGTGTAGGTAGGAATCAACCAGAAATAGACGATGGGGTGCAGGGTCCAGGCGAAGAGCGTCCGGGCCAGACCGGGGTCTATGGTATCAATCAGGCCTAAAGCCCATGGGATCAATTGGAATAAGACTTCAGCAGCTACCCCGGCGCTGGTCCACAGCCATAAGATTGCGTTGGCTGTGGTGGCAAACATCGCTAGCGGCACCGACTGATCAGGGTTTGCCTTTTTCCATTGCATATACATGACGATCATTGTCACGGCCCAAAACCAGGAGCCAACCACCAGCAAGGTCGCTCCTATGTAGAACAAGGGATGGGCTTGTAAAGGCGGGTAAAAGGTAAACATAACTGAGGCAGCACCACCCAACAGAGGTAATGCCGCGAGTACCACACCGGTCAATGCCACACCGAAGCCTGTCCAGGCAAATGTTTTATTCCAAACCGGTAATTTCAAACTGCTGGTGGCCACGTAATAGCCAAAACCCATGATGAAGAAGGTGGTTAATACAAAACCCATCAAAACACCGTGTGTACTCACCGAGGCATAATAGACTTCCCTAGATTCCAGAATTTTGAAAAAGCCGCTACGTTCGATGACTTGATAGCCGCCCAGTAGGCAGGCCAGCGCGAACGCGCCGAACGCTACCCAGAAATGGGTGAGCGCCAATTTTTTTTCCACTGTGTTATCCATGATTTGCTCCCCCTTGTTTGTTGAGCGCTTCCCACTGCGCTTTGCCGACTACCTTAACGTTGCTCCACATGTGTGCGTGGCCCATGCCGCAATACTCGTTGCACAGCAACGGATAGTCGCCAGTATGGTGTAACAGGGTTTTGACTTGTGCCACATAGCCGGGCACGATCATCGTGCTCATATTGGTCATAGGGATATGAACGCCATGAATGACGTCAAGGCTGACCCAGCGGAAGGTAATGTTGGTTTCCGCCGGCAAAACGAGGTTTTTCGGATAAAACCCGTAACGACCGGCCACCATCCGCACAGTGACGCTGCCGTCAGGATGTTGTTGGACACCAAGTTTGTCTTCGGCAAATTCCGCCGACAGATGCAGTCGGGCAGAATCGATCGCTTCAACATTACTAGGAGCGTGAATGCCATGGAATAATGCGGAAGATAAAATGACTACTACAAATAGTCCCGCGATCATTAGTGCAATGGCCGCCCACTGTTTTTCCAGTTTATGGATATGCATGCGACCCCCTAACCTATATGACCACGAGGTAAAAACACTCCGTAATACATCAGTAGCCAGGCAATCACCATGCCGCCGCTGACGATCAGCATTAATGCCCAGGTGCCAATCGGGGCGCTTTGCAGAATTTTTTGACGTTCTTCTTCAGAGAGATTGTTCATATCCTTCCTTCTTGTATGCGTTTTGATAGGAATTATGTTGGCAATTAACGGCATGAACAGTATCGGTTCCGTCATTCTTTTCGATGACTTTACCATCCGATTGCTGGGGTAATCATACCCCTAGCGCCGCTTTAATCGAAAGCGATAAATCAATGTTATTAAATGTTTGTAGGAGGTTTATGCGGAAGCTTGCTAGCAAGGCAGTCGTTTGGCTTCGAATGCCGTCGCAAAAAGCTGCAGAGGACGTTTGCTATAAAGATAACCGGCGTGCGCTGGTCTCGGGCGAAGTGTTCAACGCCGACGTTTTGCGGAATCGATTCCAGCCTCAAACCGGAGGCTTTCATGTTTTCGGCTATATTTCCTCATGGATGTTACGGTTCTGTTCAGGTTAGACTGCGGATATCTCTCGGAGGGCCAGTGCAATTCCTGGGATGGACGAAGCCTGGTTAACGGCGTCTATCGCCGTAAGCTGTTCCGGGGGCTTAATGCGCAAATGAACTGGCGTTTCGTTAGCCAACCATGCCACATCCAGGTTTGGCTGACCATGCCCAGTCTTGGGCGTGGCGCACGACGCCTTATCCCTGCCACACAAACGATGATGACAATGAACCAACCGACTAATGAATTCGACCAAGACCGACATCGAAATGTGCGCTACCGTCTGCTGGGCTTTTCGAACGCCGCGCTGTTAATCGCGGCTACCAATTTTTTGATTTGGCTGGTGTTTTTATTTCCGATTTATGCCGCCACGGACGGAATATCGAATAGTGGCGGCATGCGTTTTTTGTTGGTGTTTTTTATCGGAACGGATATCGTCGGCCTGGGCTTGGCGGCTATCGCCATGTTCAAGTCAAGACTCAGGAAGACAATGGCGAATTACGGGTTTGTTGTTAATGTCGCGATGATAGGTTTGAATCTGTCGATTTTGCCGTATTGAAAGTTGCGATTTAACGAAAATGTACGATAGCTCCCGTGCCATCGTGTCATTAACCGGCGCAATACGGCTGTCAAAACCTGGTCTTGAATTCACACTCCACGCACTTAGCCAGAATGGCTGGCAGCGAAGGAATAAGTCGGGCGAAATAAATATATGACGCCCGGTTATGCCGGATTCAGTGCTGGCTTATGCCGGTTTTTTCGCGTTTCGGCGCCAAAAGTACCCAATGGTCACGATGACGATCAACGCTAAAACCCCCAGCATGAAGCGCGGTTCGGCAACCTGAACCGAACGATTTTCGTCTTTATATTTGAATTTCATCAACACGCCCAAAGCCGGGTCGCTTATGTCGATTGCAATCGATTTGGCGGCAAGATTTAAAAATTGCACTTCGCTGCCATCGAAAGGTTTATTGTTGCGGGTGTCCTTGGTGACCATGCCGGGATATAACGGTGTTTCGCTTAATTGCGAGCTTATCAAGGCTTTGGCGATTTCCTGTTCAAGTTCGCGGGTGGTTTTACCGTCGGTTTTGATTTGGACGGGTTTTTGGTCGTCAATGACGATCTGGATTTCGCCTTGCGATGCTGTCAGGGCTTTTTTAGACGAAAATCCGTCCAGGTATTCCACATCGGCGGCAAACACCAAGTCCAGCCCGACTTGTACGCCGTCGGCACTGAAACTTTTGTCAATAAGGTCGAAGCGTAAGGCTTGATTGCTGTAATCCCGGACCGTAACCGTGGTCAGCGAATATCCGGCCTTGTTGCTGATCAGCAGTTCCGCTTGGTCTTGTGGCTGGCTGAGCGTAATGCCCCGCCAATTCGGATCCAGCTGGATCATGCCGTCTTTCATCGACGTAAGCAGTTTTTTGGTAATTTGCGCGGCAGGCGTTGCGCTATCGATTTTGGCGGCGTTTAAAAAGCTCAGACCGGTCGAGCGGTAAATTTCGCCATCGTCGATACGCCATTCGGCGGTATATGAAAACAGCGAGTCGCTGGTTTTTCTCGGCATGCCGGTATTGATGCGCAATTTATCGTGGCCTGCCGGTGTCGCGTCCGCATGCGCTGTTTGGTAGAGCAGGTTGGACAAGACTAAAGACAGCGCGAGTGCTAGTTTGAGAGCGATTGGCTTCATTGCAATTCCGGGGCAAAAGCGCCACGTTAGCATAATCGCGCGCGGATGGGCTAGCTGCCCCGTGCCTGTCAGTAATATGTAGTTTGAGGGGGATAGCTTTACTGCGGATTGGTTTCGGTCTTTTCCAGTTCCGCCAATTCCTTCGGCGTATTGATATTGACAAAGATTTGCGCGGCATCACTAAAGTCAACTTTGATCATACGATGTCTGCGAAACCAAATTTGCAGTTTCCGCTCGCCACGCTGCAAGTAAGCTCGCAGATCGGCTTGCAGATCGGTTCTGAGAGCGGCAAATACCGGATGCAAACGTTCGCCGTCGTAGGCGACGGCAATCTCGGCGTCGTCCTTGATAAGCTCGGTCAGCAAACGTTGTAAATGAATGGATTTAACGAGCGGCGAGTCGCAGGGCGCAATCAGCAGTGTCGAATTTTCCGCAACTTGCATGGCCGCCAAAATCCCCGCCAGCGGACCATCGAAGGTCTGTTCAATATCGCTGACGACCGGATAAGCGAATTGCTGGTAGCGGTTTTGGTTGCGATTGGCGCTGATCAGCAATTCATCCACCAAGGGCTGCATGGCTGCCAACGCATAACTGACCAATGGGCGGTTTTGGAACAACAGCAAGCCCTTGTCCTGCTGCTGCATGCGCCGGGACATACCGCCGGCCAGCACTACGCCGCTTACTTTGTTTTGCCCGCTCATGATGATAAGCTTTGCCGATGTTTAGTAGAGTTGTCATTTTCGCAAGCCTGCCGTTGATTGCAAGTTGTGCCTCGCAATCTCTGCATACCGAGGAAGTAACCTATTATCAGGTTGAAACCGGAAAACCCTACGACGATGTGTTGGCGGAGTTGGAGGTGGCGATTGCCGAACACAACTTTCGCATCACCGGTCATAGTAGGGTGGGGAAGGTGATTCGCGATAGAGGCGCCGCGAATTTTCCGGAATACGATACAGTACAGTTTTGCAATCTTACGCTGGCTAGAACCGTACTCGAGATAACGCCACATGCGATAGGCTATATGCCCTGCAATGTGGTGACCTATCAATTCGAAGGCAAAACCATCGTCAGGACGCATTTGTTACCGGAAGACACCGATAACCCGGCCTTGAATAAATTCGCTACAGAAATGAACCCGCAATTGCGGCAGATTGTCGATTTTGCCGCCGAACAATAAAAACCCTTATTAACGATAACAACCGAGCACCATGAAAAAATCATTATTCTCTACCCTCGCTGTTTTAGCGCTGCTAAGCGGTTGCGCCAGCACCCAGGAAAACGCAAAACCAGAAGCCGCTGCCGGTGAACCGGCCGCATTGGTCAACGATTATCCAACCCGCGATCGCGTCGAGTATGTGCTGGAATGCGTTGCCAAACACGGCGGTCTGACTTATATCAGCCAATATGCCTGTGGCTGCAAAATCGACAAAATCGCCGAAAAACTCAGTTTCTCAGAATACGAATCGGCTAAAACCTTTACCCAGATGCAAAAAACGCCGGGCGAAGCAGGGGCGGCGTTTCGCGACGCTAAACAATCCAAGGATTTGCGTACGCGGCTAAAAGATGCCGAAGCCGAAGCCGAAAAGGCTTGTTTCGTGAATTAAGCCCTATTGACCATGATGGATGGCGCCGGCTTGGTTGGCATCATGGCTTAAGCTCTTCTCGCGCCACACCGCGGCAACATTTGCGGTTTGGCGTTCGCTACCGGATTCAATGCATTTTACCTTTATGCCCAACGCAGCGTTTTTTCTTTCATACCCTAAATTCAAACTGGCGATTCTGGCTTTGTTGACGCTGAATATTGGCATTTACGCAACGGTCGACACGATGACGACCGCGGTCGATGCCTTGGCCTGGGTGATATTGTTGGTAATGTTCGAACTGGAAACCGTCAAGGCCGCACCGTTTGCCGCAAGTACCCTGCATGCAGTACGCAACGTATTGATTGTGGTGATTGTATTAGTGTTTGGCAGCTATATCCGCGATAACGAATGGTTGGAGGTGGTTAACTCCTTGTTGTGGTTTGCGTTGATAGTGTTACTCGAATTGGAAGTACGCTGGCCGTCTTTGGTGGCGCGGCACCGGTCTGCGTTTTGGTTGATGACCGTGGCCGTATTCGTCGGTTTGCTCGGTATGGTGGTGGCGTGGCTGATGCACTCGGATTGGCTGGATGCTTACGACGCGCTGTTGTGGATCGTTGCCTTCGGTGTGATTGAGGTCGATATTTTTCATTTTCTGCAACTCAAGCGCGATTAACCGTCCCTTTTTAACATTTCAGTTGATTTACCAGGCATGAGCAAAACAGTATTGATGCTTATTTTGGTCGCGCCTTTATTATTGAAAGGTTGGTATGTCGATAATTTTATTTATCATTACACCGGTACCCGTTTGCTGGGATTTACCCAGGTCTTATTCAACGACGCGGCGATTTATTGCGGTATTTTTCTGTTATTGTATTTATCGTTTCTATCTGCAGTAAAGCGTTGGCTGGGAGCGCTATTTCGCTTAACGGCTTTTTTTCTATTTGCCGTCTATACTATCGATTATGTCGTTATCGTTAATTTCAATACCCATTTGGCGTGGGGCGACGCAGTAAAATACGCCGATTATTCCTATAAATATATTCAACAAATATACGGTTTAAGCGCCTTCGGCATGTTGGGCTGCTCGCTGCTTATCTTGATATTGCCTTTATATTTTTCCTGGGCAAAATTTAAAGCGGTAACGCCGCGATATACCAAGCTGCCTATTTTTGTAATTCTGATCACGCCATTAGCTGCGGCGTTCGCCGATAATGAAAAATATGCTCACGCCTGGATCTATAAAAATGTCATTGATTACAACTTGACTATCTTATCCGAGGCTGCGCCCTATAGTGACGGCTTTGTCGATGCGTTTTCCTATCAGGACGATACTGCTTGTCAGCCACAAGCCGCCGAAGCCAAGAATATTATAATTTTGATGGTGGAGTCGCTATCGGTCTATCAGAGCCGCTATTTTTCGGGAATCCAGGATTGGACGCCCAATCTGGACATGATCGCCGGCGAGAATATGTCTTTCAAGAATTTTTACGCTAACGGCTTTATAACGGAAGACGGCGAAATTGCTTTGTTGACCGGATTGCAGCCGATTTATCCGCCATCGAGTTATTCCGACGATGGCGGAACTTCGTTCTATAGTTTTTATAATATAAAAGATTCCTTGCCGAATATTCTGAAAAAACATGGCTATCAAACGGAGTTTTTAACCACCGCGGATTTGGATTTTGGCAATACCGGGGTCTGGGCAAAAAGCGTGGGTTTTGATTATATCGAAGGTCACGATCATCCCGAATACGAGCAATGGGAGCGTTTTCATTTTCAAGCCGCACCCGACGAAGCGTTATATAAGCGTGCTTTGGCTAGGGTAGAGCATAATAAAAAGCATAAGTTTTTGTTGTTTATTAAAACCGTCAGCAGTCATCATCCTTATATTAATCCGGAGAATAAAGAAAAGTCGGAGTCCGCGGCGATTAGTTATACCGATAAACAATTGGGCGGGTTTTATAGGGAGTTGCAAAATAAGGGTTTTTTTAATAACGGTATTTTGCTTATTGTCGGCGATCATCATTCGATGACGCCGTTGAAAAAAGCCGAAGTAGAGCAATACGGCCAGTATAAAGCTACGGCAAAAGTGCCTTTAGTCATTGCGGATGGTAACCGGTCCGCTGTTGCGGAGAACGGGCAATACCAACAAATCGACGTATTCAACAGCTTGCAGGGTATGGTTACCGGTCGGCAATGTTACTCGGACTGGCGGGGGGTATTGCTGGGTGAAACCAAAATCCCGCCTAGATATATTTTTCATCGCCGTGGCGACAATCGGGATATGGTCAGCGTATTCAGCGATAACGAAGATTTTCTGATCAAATTGGATGGCGACGAAACGCGGGTCGTCAGCAAATTACCGTTGGAACGAGCCGGCAGACAGCTAATGGTCGACAAACTCAACGCGTTGCGGATAGATCGGGCGAATTGGGCGCTGACACAATCCGCCGAAACGTCAGATTGATGCGAGGCTGTTTGGCCTTGGCGCTTTTCGGCAACTCATGACGCCAGTGGTGTTGTAATTCCCCGGCCATAATCAGCAAATCGCCGTGCTTCAGATCGATGTCCAATTTAGCGCCGCTGCGGTTATGCCGAAATCGTAGCGAACGGGTTTCGCCGAAACTGAGCGAAGCTATCAGCGGGTTGGGTCCCAGTTCCTTTTCGTCGTCGGCGTGACAGCCCATCGAATCGCGGCCGTCGCGGTATAAATTAGCCAATACGCTGTTGAACGATTGCCGGCAAGCGGTTTCCACATCGGCTCTTAAGGCCAGCAGTTCGGCAGTCCAGGGCAGCGGTTGATGGTCGACGCCGGAATAGCGGTACTCTGCGCCCGGATCGCCGTACCAAGCCATAAGCCTAGGCACTCGCAGCCAACGCCCGTAAATGTGGATTTGTTCGGATTGCCAAGCCAGGGTTTGCAGCAGGTTTTGCAAATAGTCATTCGCAATCGCCGGTGGATAGAAGGCCTGCAGCAGATATAACTCACCGTCGCCGGGGGCAAGGTTTTGGTGGCTGGCCGGTAAGCCGTTCGCGGATGGCATGGCGATGTGATCTTGAACTATGCGTCAGGGCGGTTTATCGCCCTAAGGCCACGAGGTCGATGAATTCAGGCCGCTACAGTTTTAATTCACCAACAAAATAATCAATTGTGCGGCAATGATCCGCAGAATCATTACCAGCGGATAGACGGTGGCATAAGCCATCGAAACCGCCGCCGACGGACTGAGATTATTGGCGAATGCCAACGCCGGCGGATCGGTCATGCTGCCGGCCAGCAAACCGCAAAGGCTCAGGAAGTTTTGCTTATAGACTATCCGCGCTACTGCGGCAATGATCAACAAGGGCAATAAGGTGATCAATGCCGCGCAGGCCATCCAGTAAAATCCGTCGCCTTTTACCAAGGTTTCGACGAATTGGTCTCCCGAGTGCAGGCCAACGCAAGCTAGGAACAATACGATGCCGATGTCCTTCAAAATGATATTCGAGCTTTTCGGCAGATGCCAGGTCATGGCGCCCCAGTTGCCTATCCGGCTCAGCATGATGGCCACCAGTAGCGGCCCGCCCGCCATGCCCAGTTTCACCGCCGACGGAATGCCGGGTAAATAGAGGGGTATGCTGCCGAGCAACACGCCCAGCGAAATACCGATAAAAATCGGCATGATCTGCGGATGATCAAGCTCTTCCAGCGAGTTGCCCAGGGCTTTTTCGATACTGTTCAATGCTTCCAGGTTGCCGACTACATTTAATTCGTCGCCGAAATGCACGTGTACGTTGCTGGTTGGCGAGAATTCGACATCGGGGCGATGAATTCGGGAAATAGTGACGCCATACAATACGCATAGATTGCCGACGGTTTGGTTGATCGCGGATTTGTTGGTGACCACCAGCCGTCTGCTTTGCAAATTGGTGGCGATTTGTTTCAAATCGATATCCGATTCCGGGCCAATCAGGATTTTCAACTGTTCCAGCGGTTCCCGTTCGCCGACCAGCCGAATCGTGTCACCCATTGCCAGCCGGCTATCCTGACCGGCAACATCGACTTCGCCGTTATGCAGAATCCGGGTCATGACCACGTTCATGCCTTCGAAGAACGGAATTTGCCGTAGCGTCAGGCCGTTCAAGTTGGGGTTTTCTACGCGCAAATCTTTCCAGATAGGCACATGCGCTTCTTGCTGCTGTTTGTCGGCAAAGTCTTTCGCTTCGGCGGCAATATCCACTTTAAATAACCGTTTGTTCACCAGCATCGCCAGAATGATGCCGGCGATACCGAACGGATAGGCGACGGCATAACCCAATCCCGGCATTTTCAAGGTTTCGCTGCTGAGGCCGGGAATACCCCCTAATACCTGTTGCGCAGCGGCCAGCGACGGGGTGTTGGTAGTGGCGCCGGAAAACAGACCGACCGCGACCGGCATCGGGATATTACCGATGACGCCGATTAATACAGTGATCAGGGCACCCAACACGACGATTGCCGCTGCCATGCCGTTCAGGCGTAAGCCGTAACGGAAAAACGAGCTGACGAAACTGGGGCCTACTTGCAAGCCAATTGCGTAAACGAACAGTACCAGGCCGAATTCGCGTAAAAAATGCATGACTTCCGGGTTGATGCTGATCTGGAAGTGGCCAAAAATCAGTCCGGAAAACAACACGCCGGCGATGCCGAGTTGAATGCCGGCTAGCGAAAGTCTGCCTAATACCAAACCGCTGGCGACCACCAAACTGATAATTAGCAAGGTATGTGGGACGGAGTCTTGATTGAAAAGCGATAACAGCCAGGACATGGCCTATTCCTTGGGTTGCAGATGATTAAGGAGATTTGGGTTTGCGTAGTCTATACGGCCTGACTATGATGGAAAGGCCTGATAGCGCATTCTGTCGTCAGGATTGTACAACAAGCCAACCGAGGGTGATCGCGATGAATAATAAATACCATAAAATCAAGTATATCGTCATGCTGGGGCTGTTTGCGGCCGGCGTCAACGCGGCCGATATCGAAGCCGGTAAAGCCAAAGCCGCCGCTTGTCAGGGTTGCCACGGTGCTGCGGGTGTCAGTAGTAGTCCGCTATGGCCAAGTTTGGCCGGGCAGAGCGCGGTATATATCGAGAGCCAATTGAACAAATTCCGCAACGGGCAACGTGAAAATGAAGTGATGAAACCGTTGGCGTCGGGCTTGAGCGAAACCGACGTTCAAAATATTTCCGCATATTACGCCAGTTTGCACGGAAAATCGGCCGGTGGCGGCGATGCCAACTTAGTGAAAGCGGGCAAAGACAAAGCGGCGATGTGCTTGGGTTGCCACGGCAATAACGCGCAAGGTATGGGTATGGTGCCGAAACTGGCCGGACAACAGCCGCAATATTTGGCTAAGCAACTGACCGATTTCAAAAAAGGTGCGCGCAAGGCGCCGCAAATGAATGCCTTGGCGCAATCGCTCGGCGAAGATGACATTAAGGCGCTGGCGGCTTACTTGGGGTCTTTGTAAATTATTACAATTGGCGGTCGCGTCGTTGATAGTATCCCGGCGATGTGGCTTGCTTCGCTTGGCTTTTCGGCTAGTCTAATACCGGCCAAGAGTCTTCCCGCTGGCATCAACTTCCGCCGCAAATCGCTTAATGTGCAGTTTGACTTAAATTTTCATCGTTCCAGAATTCGACAAATACCAGCGTGATGACACTGATTGCTCCGTTACGGATAAAACTCTGCGTTCTGTTGACGGTCTGCATAGCGGACGCAGTTTCGGCCGATACGCTGTCGAGCGATGTGTCGTGGTCGGTGATCGGGCGCACTATCGGCATTACGCAACCTGCATTTACCGGCGTGGGCAGTGGCAGTTTCACCGGCAATTCGGCTACGGTGGATTCGGGTTCCAGCGTTAATCTGGCAGGCAGTTACAGTATTCAGGAAGGCAATACCAGCTATTGCCCTGGCTGCGTGATCCAACTTTATGGAGCCTGGATTGCGCCGGCCCAGGCCGGGGCTGCGGGGTTTTATTCCGGAGGGATAGGCCCCGGTTTTGGCAGTCAGAGCGGATCGTTCCAGATTCAACTCAATGCTCCCAAAGTTCCCGGCAGCTACTTCATCGGTCTTGGTTCCACCTTGAACTATTTTTACCAACCTAATGTAGCGGGTGAGTTCGGCAAGGATCAGAATGCAAACTCCGGATTCGCGCCATTTCAAGTGACGGTTGTCCCCATCGCTCTCAGCCCGAATCCGCTGACGGTTAACGACAGCTTCAGCACGGCTCCCGGCTTTTATTACGCCACCGGCGGCAATTTCAGCAATGAGGGGGTGTTGATTAATGACAACGCCAATCTAAGCCATAGCAGTGGTGTTTTTTCAAACAACGGTAGTGTTAGCAATCAGGGTGTAATCGACAATGCAGGGCAGATTAACAACCAGGGCGCTTTCACTAATTACGGGATACTGAACAATAGTGGGAGCATCAGCAATACCGGTCAGATCAATTTGGCGGATACCAGCCGGATAACGGGTTCGGGAACTTTCTACAATAGCAGTCAGGGCCAGGTGAATATTTTCGGTGCCGGCGTACATCAAATTGACGGTGATGTCACGAACGACGGCGTTTTCAGAGCCGTCGACACCTCGGTGGCATTTACCGGCAATTTCACTAATAACGGTCGCTACGAGAGCGATCCCTCTGTCAACCAGTTTAATAATCTGTCGATAACATCCGATGGTTATTTGGTGGGCGGTGCCGGCGATACTTTCATTGTGACCGGCGATCTCAATAACGCCAGCACCCAAAACACCTTGTGGAACACCGCGAATGCCGACTTGATATTCAGTGGGCCCAATGCCACTCAGCACATGATGGGCTTGCAGGGAAGTGACCAAGGGCAGACTACGACGGCTGCCGTCAACAATTTTGCCTGGGGTTCCGT
Source organism: uncultured Methylomonas sp. (assembly GCA_964529085.1). Lineage (GTDB taxonomy): Bacteria > Pseudomonadota > Gammaproteobacteria > Methylococcales > Methylomonadaceae > Methylomonas. The sequence goes on from CAZGUM010000004.1 coordinate 43,471, forward strand.
GACCCTGGCGTCCGGCAACGGCTTGAGCTTGGTCGATGCTAACGATACGCCTGGGGCTGCGTTGTATGCCAGTAAGCTCATTTTGCCGGACGGTGTCAGCCAATTAAGTAACATTAATAGCAATTACAACATCTATATCGACCCGACCTTGCCCGAAAATCAGTATCTGCTGGGTACGCTGAGAGGCTTTGGCAGCGGCACGGGGCAATTGGCGCCATGGAGCGCACAGCCTTTTGATAACAGGACTACCGAGGATAAGGAGTTAACCTTTAATCAGCAGAGTTTTGCCCCGGCCTTGAATGAAGCCTGCGCCGCACCTAGCGGTATTCTGCTTGCCCGCTGCCTGCAACTTGAGGCACTCAGTCCCGAACAACAAAAAACTGCTGTGGCGGCGTTGACACCCGACCAAGTGCCGGGGCAAATGGCCGGCCCTGTAAAATTGAGCGCAACGCGGTTGGATGGCCCGCTTGCCCGTTTGGCCAGTTTACGCGGCAGCGGCGGCAGTGCGCCGTTGTCGGTTAATTTTAACGGTATGCAATTGTCCACCAACAAATTGGGATCTCGAGGCATAGGCGGTGCCGCAGGCGATGATGAGGCACTATTCCGCGATTCTCCACTAGGCTTGTTTATTCAAACCCGGTTCAATTTTGCCAATATGCAAGGCACCCCGTGGGATCGGGGGTTCGATTCGCAGGCCCGCACCGTTACTGCCGGTGCCGATTATCGTTTAAGTGATAAATTGGTCGCCGGCATGGCCTTTAACTATACGCATTCGGCGACGCAATATGCCGATACCGCGGGCTCCATGAATAGCGACACCTATCTTGGCGCGATTTACGGCAGCTATTATCTGCCCCACGATATTTATCTGGATTGGGTAGGTAATTACGGCGGCAATCAATACGCATTTAATCGCCAATACGCCTATTCCGGTTTCGCCGGCCAATCCAGTTCGGCTACTACCGGCAATCAATACGGTTTTGCCTTGAACGGCGGTAAGGATCTGAATTGGCGGGAATGGGTGATCGGACCTTATCTGCGCATGGAATATCTTGGCATGAACATCGCCGAATACCGGGAGCATAGCGGTAATGGTTTCGATATCATTACCGGCGAGCAAATCAATCATTCCTTCCTTAGCAATCTCGGCACCCAAGTCAGCTACGCGCTCAGCACGCCATGGGGAGTGATCACGCCGGCCGTGCGCATGGAATGGGAGCATCAATACCTCAACGACAATCGCCTGATTCACATGCGTTTAGCCGAGGCGGCGCCGGGACAGGGCAATTTCGTGATTCAGACCGGCGATCCGGATAGGGATTACTTCAACCTCGGCGGTTCGGTCAGCGCGACTCTGGCCAACGGCGGTTCCGGCTTCGTGCGTTACGAAACCCGCCTGGGTCAAGCCAATATTGCCGATCACATCCTGGAAGCGGGATTGCGCATGACGTTCTGATTATTTTTCCGAAACCTTGGCCGGGCGCTAATTCCTTTGGGGCAAGGCGTATGTTTGCTGCTAGCCGCTGCCTTTGATCTTGGACTGTAAGTGCTCGGCCAGACGTTTCATCGCCGAGGAAGAATCGTCTGCGGCAAGATGCACGTTAATAATGCTGGGCATGTCCCGATTATTCAATGAACTCAACAGCGCCGTTTCGAATGCCTGCTCCGAATCGGCTTCATAGCCCATCAATGGCCCAAACACTTCTCCCAGCCGGTCGAAACGCCATAGATTGATGTCGTTGAAAGGGCCTTCCAGAATACAACGCTCGGTACTGTAACCGCGATTGTTAAACACCACCACGATCGGATTCAGCCCCAGCCGGGCGTGGGTGGACAGTTCGGTGCCAGTCATTTGAAACGCGCCGTCCCCGACTAGAATAAGGGTGCGGCGGTCGGGACGGGCAATTTGCGCGCCGAGTGCGGCCGGAACCGCAAAACCCATGGTGGTATAAAAACCGGAGGCCAGAAATTCGCTTTGCTCATGTACGCGTAAGTCGATAGCCGCAAACAGGCAGTCGCCGACATCGCATACCACAATCATGTCGTGGCTCAGTGCTTGATTCAGACGCTCGACCAAGCGGGTGGTGGTAATCGGCCGGTTCGCTTCGGGAAATACAAACGGCGCGGCGTTTGTTGGCGCAGCAGGATATTTGGTGTCCGCAGTGCGGATTTTGCCGGCCAACGAGTTGAGGAAGTCATCCAGCGCCACGCCCGGATAACGGTGTGCGCTGATCACCACTTCGTTCAGCGCGGCGCGTATCGTCAAATGCGGGTCCAGCTTTGCCGTATAGATGCCGGTGTCTATTTCATTCAAGGTCACGCCCAGCATCAGCAATAAATCGGATTGTTCGACTGTATTGCGCACAGCTTCGGTACTCATCGCGCCTTCGTAAATACCCAAATAGGCGGGATGCCGCTCCGCCATCACCGACTTGCCGGTTAATGTCGCTACAACCGGCAAGCCGGCGCGTTCGACAAAGTCGGCCAAGGCGGTTTGTAAACCGCGCCGATGTAACTCCACGCCAGCCACTATCATCGGCGAAACCGCTTTGGCCAGCAGCTCTAGCGCCTCCGCGACGGCTTCGGATAACGCGACCGGATCGCTGACAAATTTTTCCACGGTCTCGGTCGGCATCGGATAGCCTTCGGCCAGCACCAGGTCGCGGGGGATTTCAATGTAGACCGGTTTACAAAAACGCCGTGCGGCTTCGATGGCATGGTCAATTTGCCGGAAGGCAATTACCGGATCGTTGAGGACCACGGATGCGCAGGTTATGCGCTCAAAAATTTCGCGTTGGAAGGTAAACGGACCGAAGCGATGATGCAGCAAGGGATCGGTTTTTTGCTCGCTGACGCCCGGTGCGCCGCTGATAAGCACTACCGGGGAGGATTCTGCATAGGCGCCGGCGATGGCATTCACTGTGTTCAAGGCGCCAACACCGTAAGTTACCGCCAAGGCGCCTATACCCCGGCAGCGCGCGTAACCGTCGGCGGCGAAGGCCGCTGAATCTTCCCGGGTGGTGCCGATGTGCCGCACTTGGCTTTTCACCATCAGATCGTAAAAGCCAAGAACGTAATCCCCAGGTACGCCGAAGATATGTTCAACGCCTGCACCATGGAGGCGCTTCAGAAGGTATTGCCCTAATGTGTCGAATTTCGCAGTGCTCATGATATTTAGTGAACCGCCGTAGGGAATTGAGTTAACACAAACAACAGTGCGACCGCCCTGTGAAATACCTGAGTATCCTTTCCTGAGGTTTGGCGCTATTCATATTGATAAGCACCCGCTGAAAAGTCAACCCGGATACTTGGAAGTGGGCGCCTTTTCTCTGGTATGCGCTGGCTGGCTCGTGCCGAATGCCCCGGCTACTTAGGTAGCCGAATCATTTCAATGTTGTTGCCGGCCGGGTCTTGGATGTAAATTGAAGCGGTGCCGTCTCTATGAGTTTTTAACGGGCCGTAGCGCTCGGCATGATCCGAGGTAATGGCGAAATGCGGTGGATGTTGGTTGGGTAACACCAAAGCCAGCGCGACATTGCTAAATTGGATCAATGCCCAAGTTTCGTCGGCATATACGACTTTTACGTCGTACTGGTTTTTGTACCACTCCAGCGTGTCTGGAATATTATCCACCTGAATAGCAATATGATGAATTGTGTCCATGCTCCCAACTCCAAATGCTTCGATTGCGTACGGCCAGTCTGTGGTGATTGCTGCTGTCAGTTTACCCGGATTTTGCGGAACGATTTACACATATCCCGCTACAACCCATGAATTTGTGGGGTACTAGCTGATCGATAATGTCCATAAATAAAATATGCGACAAATTGTCACACTTTTTCTGGACATTATAATTTTTATTCACTAGAATGCGCCCACCTTGACTTAGGTCAATACGACGGGTCAGGATCGTATCTTCGGGGGAGGAAAGCGACCGCTAATGCGGTAAATCAATAATAATAAACGCTAGTTATTAACCTGCTATCTCTGATAGTAGGCGTCCAATCAATAATAATTAAACAAACTGGACGGAGCCCACTTTAGGTGGGCTTTTTTATGCGCGCTGCCAGGGAACTTTGCCGGGTTTGGCCGGCACAAACATCCTATTTCGCAGTTTTGGTTCCGAAGTTTGGCGAGATTATTAGCGCCCGCCAAAATTACAATCCCAAGGCGCGAAATTCCGTACAAGGGCGCGCACGCTGCCAGACGCGCTCAAATTCCTCGCACAATTGCCGGTTCCGTGCCGGAGAGTTTGGACTCCAATGGCCTTCGTAACGGTCGCCAAGCAGACGAAACAAATAGCCATCGACATCATTGGCGACAAAAGCTGAAAGATATTGAAGATCCTCGGCTTGTTCCGGGGTACGGATCAGAAAATATGACGGTAGTCTTTGCGCCAAGTCTATCAGCGGATGTTGTTGATTGCGCACGTTTGCCGGGTCTTGAAGCAGAATTTGCACCCCGCCGTTACGATCGCGGAGTGCAAACTGTTTCAGTGCTTCGACCAGCTCGTTTTGTCCATACAGGGCGTATTCCAGATCACGGCTGTAGATGTAGAGCTGACGACGCGCTTGGCTAATTAGAAGCAGCGTGGCGCTAAGTGCGGATTCCAGAGTATCTATTCGCGCAGCGTCCACCGAGGTTTCCCGGGGGCTCGGCGCGGCGCGAGGTATCTGCGCTAGCGGTTCGAGTTGTAGCCGCATCGTCCGATGTGGAATTCCGGCTTCGTCAAAAGTGTCGCCTTCCTGGATAAATCCAAATTTTTCGTAAAAACCCAAAGCGCCGATCTGGGCGTTTGCGAAGGCGGTTGTCAGTCCCAGGCCACGGGCTTTTTTCAGCAAGGCGAGTAGTAATGATCTGCCTATCCCTTGGTTCCTCCATTGTTGCAGAACCGCCATGCGGCCGATTTTTCCTTCCGGCGACAAGCGGCCCGTGCCGACAGCTAAATAATTCGCATCGCGCACGATAAAGTGATGGCAGTACTGATCAAGCTCGTCGAATTCAATATCGGGCGGTATTTGTTGTTCGATTACGAATACCGACTCGCGTACGTGGCGGATATCCTCAAAATCAACCTGAAAGTTGGCCGGTTCTAGGTAAAAGCTGGGTATGCTCATGGCTCAATTTCTGAAAGAACGATTGAGTTTCGATTGTGCCATAAAATCGCCGCTACCCTAAAAGCTGAAGAAAGCGATCCACTTGTTCGGCTTCTGTGGCAAAACTGGTCACCAAACGCGCTAATAGCTCATTTTCAGCCAACAGTTGGGGCTTGGCGCGCGGCGGATTCCAAGGATAAAAAACCGCGCCTTGTTCCCGGAGCCGGTCAGCGCGGGTTTTATCCAAGATACAAAATACTTCATTGGCCTCGGCGGGCCAGGCTAATCTGGCCTGCTTGGCGTTGCCGATGCCATTCTGCAAGCGTTCGGCCATCGCGTTGGCGTGACGAGCCAACTCCAGCCACAGGCCGTCATGTAAGTAAGCGTCGAATTGGCAAGCGATAAATCGGCTCTTGGAGAGCAGCTGCGCAGCGCGTTTGCGGATAAACGGCAAGTCTTTGGCTAAAGCCGGGTTCATAAATACCAAGGCTTCCGCACACCAGCAACCGTTTTTAGTGGCACCGAAGGAGACAATATCCACACCCAGTTTCCAGGTCATTTCGGCGGGGCTTAGCTGCGAGGCGGCAAGGGCATTGGCGAAACGCGCGCCATCCATGTGCAGTGGCAAGCCGTAAGTCCGGGCTATTTGCGCAATCGTAGCGATTTCAGCGGGCCGATACAGTGTGCCGATTTCCGTGGCCTGCGTAATTGAAATGGCCATCGGCTGCCCGGCATGCACAAAATTCGGCGGAAAACGTTCGATTTCGGCTCTGAGATTGTCTGGATCGATTTTACCATTGTCGCCATCAACCGGCGCCAGACGCGCGCCATGGGTGAAAAACTCCGGCGCGCCGCATTCGTCTTCCAGCATGTGCGCTTCGCGGTGACAAAAAGACACGCCGCCCGGCCGATTGACCGCGGCCAAGGCCAGGGAATTCGCCGAAGTGCCGGTGCTGACGAAATATACCGCTACCTCGCGTTCGAACAGGGCATTAAATTGCTGCTCGATTTTACGGTCGATCTCGCTGCTGCCGTAAGGTGCGGCGAATCCGGCGGAGGCTTCCAGCAGGCGCCGGGAAATGGCCGGGTGCGCGCCGGCCCAATTATCGGATGCAAAATTCATGGCGGGTGGTCTAAGTGTAATGGTTGAACTTGAGCGGGCGATGTCCGGTTTCCGCCTAGTTTAACAGTCGCCATCCGCAGGCGCAGACAATGGCGGCTTTTGACTTATTGATAGGGCGGAGGTGGCGGAGAACCGGGTGGTGGCGGCGGAATGCGTGCAGCGGGCGCGCCGGTCGGTACGGATTGGTAGGAAAACTGGCCGGACACCGGTACGCGGTGGCCCTTGCCGTACATGCATTGCACGTAGGCATGGTCGTAACCTTGTTGCGTAGCGTAGCCGGAGCGCCCGGATTCGCCGCTGCCGACGATGGTGCCGGCCACCGCGCTGCCGAGCTGGCTATCCGCGCCGGCCTGATTCGGCGTGGTGCCTAATTGACTGGTTGCGTATTGTTGACACAGATAATCGTCCTGCCGAAATTGTTCGAACGACAAGCCGGTTCCGGGTAATGCCATTACGCTGGGGCCGGAAGGCAGATTTGCGCAGCCGGTAAAAACCAGTGCTGTACAGATAC
>CAZGUM010000004.1:50300-54945 GCA_964529085.1 uncultured Methylomonas sp.
CTGGGGCCGGAAGGCAGATTTGCGCAGCCGGTAAAAACCAGTGCTGTACAGATACCGGCAAATAAGGTGTTCTTTAGCATAGCGGCCTCCTGTTAATTCTGTGGAGTCGGTTCGACTTGTTGCCAGCCGCCCGGACATTGATTTACGTAAGGATAATAGCCGGCCGGATCGTTACAGTAATACCAATATCCCTCGGGTAACGGATTGCTCTGCGGCACGTTGCGCTCGCGCTCGATGTAGATCGGCGGTTGCGCCGGTACCGTTACGATTTCCGGCGGGTAATACCCGTAGCGTGGGTAGTAAGGGTAATATGGGTAGGCCGGATAATAAGGCCGTGGAAACAGCGGCGCTCCCAGGTATAAGCCGAAGCGCGGATAAAAATGGCCGCCAAAGTGACCGCCGCCGTGATGGTGCGGGCCGGCAGCCGCGGTAAAAGCCCACGCCGACATTAAAACCGCCAACGGGAATGCCATCCTGCGTTTGAGTTTAAACATAATGTACCTCTAGTTTGTATGTCGAGTAGGAAACGGTATTTCGATCGCGACCCGTAAACCGCCTTCCGGCAGGTTACCGGCGACGATGCTGCCACCGTGCGCCTCAATGGCCCTATGTGCGATGGTGAGTCCCAGTCCGGTACTGTGGGGCTTTTGTTGTTGGCCGCTACGGAAAAACGGCTGAAAAATCGCCGCCAAGTCCTGATCGGGTACCCCCGGTCCATCATCGTCCACCCGTATACTTAAGTGGCGATTATCGGCATTAAAAGTGGCTGCCACTGATACGGTGCCGCCGGTCTTACAGTGTTGTACCGCGTTGCGCAGCACGTTCTCGATGGCGCGATGTAATAACTCGCTTTGGCCTTCCACGAAGGCGTCGAGCTGGCCTTGGTAGAAAAGTTCAATACGGTTCTGCTCTGCCTCGAAGCGCACATCCTCGACAATGTCGGCCAGCAGTTCGCCAATATCTATGGTTTCGGTTTTGCCCGGCGAAACGCCCGCCTCCAGTTTGGAGAGCATCAACAGCTCGCCGACCAAGTCGCTGATGCGTTGCGATTCGCGCTCGATACGTTCCAGCGTCGCCGGCAATTTGTCCGGTCGTTGTTGGGCCAGACCGATAGCGGCCTGAATGCGGGCCAATGGCGAGCGTAATTCGTGGGATACATCGTGCAGCAAGTGCTGTTGGGCATTGACCAGCGAGCATATTTGCCGGGCCATATGATCGAAATCCCGGCCGAGATCGCTTAATTCGTCGCCGCGTCTGCCCATTGCATTACCAATTCGCGTATCCAACCGGCCTTGGGCGATCGCGCTAAAAGCGTCGCGCAAACTGCGGATCGGCTTCGAGAAATACCACGCCAACAACGCGCTGAACAACAAACTGGCTAAGCAGCCCGATACTATAGGCAAAATCGGCGATGGTGGTGGCACATGGCGTTGCGGTGGGCCGTGGTTTTCTCGGTCGGGCGGAGGAGGCCGGTTGTCGGGAGGTGGATGGTCGGCGAAACCGAATGGCGGTGAGTCGATTCTGGGGATTGGCGGCGTAAATATTTCGGTAAAGCCATGTTCGGGCAAAGGGACGAACAACAAATAGTGATGACCGTCGTCGGCCGATATCATCTTAATGGCGTCGGGATAGGCGCCTTGCAAAAATAGCGCGCGTGCCTGTTGCAGAATCTCCGGCGGCAAGGCGCGGTTTAGTAACTCTCGATCCATATCGTCGACTGCATAAATCGGTGGGAAGCGGGTGTTATGCAGGGTTTCGATGAAGTCGCGCAGGCCGTCGATGCCGCCATGCGGCAAAGTGCTGGCCGCCAATTTAACCAGCGACGCGCGTCTAATATCGATGACATCGGCTTGATTGTTGGTCTGGATTTGTTGCGCTGTGTGTCTGAGCCAGACGGCGGAACCCACGCCGATGCCCGCAGTTAACAGGGCCAGCCAGAAGGCAAAGAAAAACTTCCAAAACAGTCGGCCCATCTTATTCCTTGATAAATTGGTAACCTTGACCCCGCACCGTCTGGATGTAAGAGCGGCCGTCCTGTTGGTTGCCGAGTTTTTGGCGGATGCTGCTCATATGTACGTCAATACTTCTATCGAATCGTGCCAGCGGCCGGCCCAGCGCTTTTTCCGACAATTCGTTTTTACTGACGATGCGGCCGACCTGATGGGCCAAAGTTTCCAGTAGATTGAATTCGGTACTGGTTAGTTCCAGGTTTTGCTCAAACCAGACCGCTTTGCGTTTTTCCGGCCATATTTTCAACGGGCCGGCCGTAATCGGGCCTGTTAAATGCGTATCGGCAGGCAGTGTCCGCCGCAGAATTGCCCGTATCCTCGCTACCAATTCTCTGGGTGTACAGGGTTTGGGGACGTAATCGTCGGCGCCCGATTCCAGGCCTATAATCCGATCCACATCATCGCCCTTGGCGGTAAACATCAGCACCGGAATACGGCTTTCCAGGCGGATCCGGGCCAATATCTCGGTACCCTTAATATCCGGCAACATAATGTCCAGAATGACCAGCCGATAATCGCCGGACAGGGCATTTTGTAAACCGGCGGAGCCGGTATGGGCGACATCGACCGCAAAACCTTCCTGTTGCAGATACTCCTGAAATAGTCCGGCTAGCTCTATGTCGTCGTCGATAATTAAAACTTTGTTCATATTCGTCGCTCGTTATCCTGTCCGGTACTCATCATAGTCGCGGCGGACGACGCTAACCAGTCGGATTTACCTGAATTTACAAAGCAATAACAGCACTTAACCTCCGATTTGAAATACTGAGCACGACGAAATTCAGAAATTTTTGTCGTTACTTTAAATTGCCTGTTTGAGGAACTGTTATGAAAAAATTAGTGTTGATACTTAGTTTGTTACCCTTCGCAGTCGCGGCCAGACCCGGGCATGACGAACACTGCGGTGGTGGAAAGCCGCCGATGCATGCGTTTGGCGAAGGCCATGGCGAAGAGCAGTTGCCGCCCTATCTAAAAAAGCTGGAACTTAGCGATAAGCAGGAAGCGGATATCAAGGGTCTTTTGAAAGCCGAATTCGGTGACAGCCGTTCTCGTTTCGATGAAGATCACGCGCTTAGAGCGGAACTGCATGCCTTAAGTTTTTCCGCCGACTACAATGAAGCCAAAGCTAAGGCGCTACTCGAGAAATCGGTAGCGATTCACCAGCAACTGGCGTTGGAAAAGTCCAAGATCGATAATGCGATTTTCTTGTTGCTGACGGCGCCGCAACAAGCACAATTGAAAGCTGAAATCGGCAAATTCGAACACTGAATGAATCTGTTGTCCTTGCATAGCCCGGTGCAATGGCTGTTGGCGTCCGGATCGCCCGGCTAAAGCGAAATTAGCAATAAATACAGTGCGTTTGAAATCGAACAGAGGCGGCGCGATGCACCAACTTAGAAAATTGTTAATGACCAAACAGCCATAATTTCGTAAAATCGCCTCTGTTTTTATCTATCAGGAACGGGATGAGTCGCAAGACTTATCCCGTTTTCTACATCTAAGGTGGCCAATCTTGAACAAACCTGCATTACTGGTACTAGAAGACGGGACGGTGTTTCACGGCATTTCGATCGGTGCCGACGGCTGTTCCGTGGGAGAAGTGGTTTTTAACACGGCATTGACCGGCTATCAGGAAATCCTCAGCGACCCGTCATACGCGCGGCAAATCGTCACATTAACCTATCCGCATATCGGTAATGTCGGTACCAACAGCGAAGATGACGAGTCGGAAAAAGTGTTTGCCAGTGGCTTGGTAATACGCGACTTGCCCTTGTTGGCCAGCAGTTGGCGTATCGAGAAAACCTTGCCGGAATATCTGCGCGAACACCAAGTGGTGGCGATAGCAGATATCGATACCCGCAAACTGACGCGTTTGCTGCGCGACAAAGGCGCGCAACGCGGCTGCATCATGGCCGGCGAGACAGTGGATTTGGATGCCGCGACACAGGCCATCGAAAGTTTCCCCGGTTTACAAGGCATGGATCTGGCAAAGGAAGTGACGACGGCCGCCAGCTACGAATGGACCGAAAACGTTTGGAAACTGGGCGAAGGTCATGCGCCAGCGCCAAATCTGACTAAACATGTAGTGGCTTACGATTTTGGCATCAAGCGCAATATCTTGCGTTTGCTGGCTAATCGCGGTTGCCGGGTGACGGTGGTGCCGGCCACTACGCCAGCCGAAACGGTGTTGGCAATGAATCCCGATGGCGTGTTTCTCTCCAATGGCCCCGGCGATCCGGAGCCTTGTACTTATGCCATCGAGGCGATCAAAACCATCCTGGAACGAAAAATTCCGGTGTTCGGCATTTGTCTGGGGCACCAGTTATTGGCTTTGGCCAGCGGCGCGAAAACCGAAAAAATGAAATTCGGCCATCACGGTGCCAATCATCCGGTACAGGAACTGGCGACCGGTCGGGTGATGATCAGCAGCCAAAATCATGGTTTTGCGGCTAGTCCGGAATCCTTGCCGGCCAATTTAAAGGCAACCTATGTGTCGCTGTTCGACGGTAGTTTGCAGGGTATTGCCCGCACTGACGTGCCGGCCTTCAGCTTTCAGGGACACCCCGAAGCCAGCCCCGGTCCGCACGATGTCGAGTCCTTGTTCGACGATTTCATCGATTTGATGAACCAGCCTC
>CAZGUM010000005.1:0-20866 GCA_964529085.1 uncultured Methylomonas sp.
CAATGATTTGCGGCTCGAACTGACCATGACGATCACGTGGAATCTCAATCGGCAATGCGCCAAAATCACCTTTCAGCGTTTTACGGCTTTTGCCGTTGCGCGTATTCCCCGTAGCATTACTGACAGACTCATGCTTGCCATGCCCCAGATGTTCGGTCATTTCAGCTTCTAAAGCCCGCTCCACCAGCGCCTTGGTGAGTTGTTTCAGCAGGCCATTTTCGCCCAGCAGGTCTTCCGGTTTTTGATAGCCTGATAATAAGGTATCGATTAGGTCGGTTGGGATCGATTTGGGTAAGGTCATAGTTACTCCTCAAAGTAAGGGCAGTTTCCTGCCTAATGACCGTTTACACAAAAATTCTTACACCCTCGTTCCAAAAGGGCAACAGCCCCTTAATAGTTAACCTCGTAAAGCTGCAATTATCAAAGACCGCAAATTTAAACGGGGGCTTTTGACGGCCCCTATTAATTTACAATCGATACTTCAATTTCCCGCGCTACGTAATCGTTAGATATATAGTTTCCGAATTGACTCAAGGCAGTGATTCGAAAAATGATCGGGCTTTTATCCGCCTCGCTACAGGTTTGACTGCTACAGCTTAGTTTAACGTTAAAACCCTCGAGGCCGGCAAAGCTAAGCGCCGTTTGCGCGTTTATTTCAGTGCAATTGCCGCCGGCGGCAATCCGGGCAATAGACCATTCGATGCCGGCGTGCGCCGCTTGATAAGCTCTTGCTCCCTGTAGCGCGTTAATCGACGTACCGGTCTGATTTGCGCTCAACCTAACCATGTAAGAACCCAATAAACCTAATACTACCAAGACAAAGGTAGCCATCACGATGGAGAAGCCGCATTGTCGATTCACGGCGCGTTATCTATATGAATTTGGCGAATCAAACGAGTCGATTCGCCGGCGTTATCGGTTAAGGTCAGTTCCAAGGTCACCAATCCTGAGTGGGATGCGGTCGCCGAGCTGTAGTCGAAGTTGCAACTGCTGACATGGTCGGCCTGCAATTGACCGATAACCTCATTGGGCGGATCGGCTTGCGTATTACTTATACTGTAACCGGCGTAACGCAGTAAGGTACCGGCGGCGGTGTCGCAGCGATAAGTAAGCGGTGTATCGACGATAAAAAATCGTTGTAAGGGCGATTGCAGCGGAAATTGTTTAACGCCATCTAGAAAGAGCCGGTTAGCGGTTGAGGTATTTTTTAACGTGGCGCGGTTGCTACCGGAATAGGCGTCGGCAACGCCACTGCCCAGATTATAAATAACCAATTCGCCTCGCGGCGCGTTCTGCAAGCTGCCGATCACATCGAAGCTAACATCGCTGTTTGTAAAGTCCAGGATATCGCCATTGCCGTCGGCAGCCAACTTGGCGCGATAACGGCCGCCTTCGCTGGTATGCAATAGCTCCAGAGTTTTGCCCCCGGTGATGCGGATGCTGTTGGGTAGGGCGCGGCGAATGTCGCGCTGCATCAGGCGCAATGCCGATTCGGCGTTATCGACCAAGGCTGTGCGGCGCTCCAAATCCAAATAACTTTTCACCGGCAGCGTAATCAGATCCGTGGTCATCGCCGCCAGAATGCCGACGATTACTACCACGGTAATCAGCTCAATTAATGTAAAACCCTGATTCGCTTGGCGCATATCAATAATTGGCTCGATAACCGACCAGTGTGAGATTGCTGACTCCCGGCCCGTTGACGGTAACGCTAATTTGTTTGGCCGTAACGCTGCCGCTTAAGGTGTTGGCGGACACTGCCACGGATACCGTGTATTGCGACAAGCCGGCCACCGCATGGCCTTGTTGATCGTGAACGCCGTTATCGTTGAGGCCATTGTAGTCGTCGACATCATCGAAGTCGGCTCTGGCACTAGTAGAGCCGCCGCTATAGGCTTGCAGCAAAATTTCTTCCAGATACGATTCGGCTATCGCCACCGCTTGATGCTGCACCACCGGATTGGCGCTATTGCTTGTGGTCAGATTGATTACGGATAAAATACCCACGAGCGCGATACTGATGATCAGTATCGATAAAATCAATTCGATCAGTGTCACGCCGGATTGCTGTCGATATGCGATCTTCACGCTTGGTTTAAGGCGAGCTGTCATACACAAAACCGGTATCTTTCACCACGCTGATTTGTTTGCCGTTGCCGCCGACATTAATCTGCTGCGCGGCGGACGCTTCGCCTTTGGCGGTGAAATAAAACGTGGCGTCGCTTAAATTGATGCCGGACTGGTTTCCCCGGTAATCGGATTCAGAGGAGCCCGGCCGCGCAACCGATAATCCGAAGTCGGCATAATTCGTCGACGCGCATAGGCTACGATTTGTTTCGGTTGGCCGTTTCAATTCGAATTGGTTGGCGGCGATTTGCACTTGGACATTGCAAGCGCTTGTCACCGCCAACTTTTGGGCATAACGAATCGCGTTGATCGTATCGTCGAAAAATGTGCGTTCCTGGTAAACCGACAGATCAAAAAATTTGGGCAGCGTCGTTGCCGACAAGATACCCAAAATCACGATAGTCATTACCAGCTCGATTAAAGTAAAGCCGGTTTCATTGCTTCGTTTGCCGATAGGTAATAGACGCATCGAATCAGCCGTCGAAGGATTAGCCAGGTTGAAACTCCGCAAAATTACGGCTGGCATTGCTTATCTTTGTAGCCCCGCGAAACATTGGATTACACGTACCCACATGAGGTTTTTGCGGCTTGTATCATGAGCAATTGCTATTGACGATGGTGGCGGTAGCCGGGGATGCTGCGCTGGTAGCAGCCGTATAAGTAATTTCGCAGGTGGCGGCGGTAGTCACGCCTGTGCTAAAACCTATTTTGGTGCCGGCGGTGGTAAAAGTCAGGTCGCCGGTTAATCTGACCGCTGCGCCGATTCCGGTTGCCGTAGCCGCTGGGTAGCCGTATTCCAGGTCTACACTGCTGCCTTCCAATGTGACCGTTTGTCCCGAGGGGGCAGTTTTGCCTTCCAGCAGCGCCTGCGCATGAGAGATGGTAATCGCTGAATTAAGGGCGCCCAGTGCCCCTTCCAAGGCCGCTGCCCGGGCATTGGTGGACATGTTGGAAAATTTGGGCAGGGCGGTTGCCGCTAAAATACCGAGTATCACGATCACCATGATCAATTCTATTAAAGTAAAACCTTGTTGCCGGTTTAGTGTCATTGTGTGTCCTAAAAATGCGTTTTGGGTAAACTTGCCGCTGTGTCGTAGGGTCGCTGTATGGGGTTGTAAGATAAGTCCTACGCTATACTTTGGCTTGGTTTTGGTTAATCCCCTCTAAAATACAATAGTTTCCGATATGAGTATTCGAAAATTTATTTTTTGCGATATTTGCAACCCGCAAGGCTTACGGTCAATTGAATTTCGCCGGGCGCCGCGCGGCGGCGATCGTGTCGGCCGGCGCCTGAGTGACGGTAGGGCCTGGTTCGAAGGCGAATTGAATTTGGCTGTAAATTCCGGGTGGCTTTGTACCGAGGATGGCCGGCATATTTGCCCGGCTTGTCAAAACCCAGCAAATTAACCGTTATCTTATTTGCGAACTTTTCTGGCAAGAATGCTTTTGACATCTCGGCAACAACTGGTCTTAAGCTTATTCTTTCTGATATGGGGATTTAGCTATTCAGCACTTGCCGCGACCTATGCTGTAATTCCGTACGCCTTTAGCTGGATAGATGCCAGTAACCACAACAAATTGGGCCCGACTACTGGTGGAGTGTACTCGACACTCTACAAATTTACGAATATAAGTAATTGTGGCAGCAGTTTGCCAATTCTCGACGACATCATCAGCGACGATATCCCGCTAGGATTTAGCTTTAGATTCGGCAATACCAATTTCAGCAGTCTACGAGTAATGTCCAACGGGCGTATTCAATTTAACAACAATACCACCTGCGGTTATGGTAGCCCGGTGACTCAACTCCCCTATCCGGATACCGGTCTTAATTACAGCATGCGTATTTATGGCAACGATTTGGATCCTACTTTAAAGTCGGAAGTCAGCGGTTATTCCACGAGTTGCACTAATCGAACGAGTTGTTACGTCAGCTACGCCAGCACCGGATCCACACCGGACCGGCAATTTGTGGTTACTTGGTATCACGTGCCGGAGTGGACCAGCACCAACTCTGCGTCCGGCGCCTACGATTTACAGCTCATCCTACAAGAAAATGGTGAGTTTATTTATCAATTCGGCAGTTCGGTGCGTGGTCCGGCCGCGGCCTTGGCCCAGATTGGCTGGGAGGTAAGTACCAGCGACTATGCAGTTTCCGCAATCGGTTTTCCCTCCGATAACAGCGCTTTCAAATTTTATATTCCCGGTTCCACGACGACGGTGCCGGGCGCATTTAATGCCTTTGACTCTAGTACCGCGGCGGCAGCCAATACCGGATACATTAAAACGAAAGTAGCCGGCAGTAGTTTTACACTGGATGTTGTAGCAACTAACAGTGGCGGCACAACTAGAACCACTGGTTTTACCGGCGGCGTTGCAATCGAGTTAGTCGATGCCAGAAGCGGCTCCTGCGGTACTTATCCGACGATTGGCAATGCGGCAATCGCTAACTTTACTGCCGCCGATGCCGGACGAAAGACGGTCGCTTTCTCAGAAAGCAATGCCTGGCAGAATGTGCGGGTAAGAGTTAAATATCCGTTTTTCAGTCCAAGTGTAATCGCTTGTTCTTCGGATAATTTTGCCATTCGCCCATACGAGCTAATTGCAGTGGCGAGCGATAGTAACTGGACTACAGCGGGCACCAGCCGAACGCTTAATATGGCTACCACGTCCGCTACGCCAACGCATAAGGCTGGCAGGCCTTTCACGATAAGGGCAACCGCTCAGAATGCGGTCGGTGCGTTGACCACCGGCTACAACGGCACGCCAAGTGCCGGAACTATTAGTTGTTTATTGCCAACTACCGCCTGCGTGGTTGGTACATTTTCAGCCGGAGCGTTTTCCAATAGCGCGGGCGTAGCCACTTCCGTAACAGCCAGTTATTCAGATGTCGGTGCTATCAGCGGCAGTTTGTCCGATGCTAATTTTGCCGCGGTTGATACGACAGACGGTTCAACGTTAGCGGAACGCACGGTAAGTTCCGTGATATTTACAATAGGCCGTTTCGTACCCGACCATTTTGACGCCGCATTGAATACGCCGATTTTTTCGCCGGGCTGCGGCAATTTTACGTATATGGGGCAACCGACAAAATACGTAACGCAACCGGTCGCCAACGTAACGGCAAAAAATGCGGCAGCGGCAACGACAGTAAATTATACCGGGAGTTTATGGAAAATAAGCCCCAGTGATGCAAGTTATGGGATCATGCCCAGTTATAGCGAAGCCAGTCAGCCCTTAAGCGTATTGAACAATAGTGTACCGATTGCGACCGATAACGGTAATGGTAGCGGCAGCTTGAGCTTTGCCGACACCGCCAGCAATATTCTCGCCGTTACTCGCGGCAACCCTATAGCACCGTTTAACGCCGAAATCGCAATGAGTTTTACGCTGCAAGATACCGACGCGGTGCAGGTGGCCAATGTCAACGGCGTAGCGGGCGGCAATCCGGTTAAATTCGGTGCGGCCAGCGCCGGAAACGGTATCGGTTTTAGCGGCGGCAACAAAACCCAGCGCTGGGGGCGGCTGGTATTGAGCAATGCCTACGGTTCGGAATTGAACGTCTTGCCGATGCCACTGTTCAGCGAGTATTTCAACGGCAGCGCTTTTGTCGGCAATGCCGCTGACAATTGCACCGGCCTAAGTTTGAGTAGTCAGATCAGGCTCGGCAATTCGGCAACGGCCGGCGGCGTCCAAAAAGCCGGCAACACGGCGATGACAATTCCGCCGGCGGGCTCATCGGCGGCAAGCCTCGCGCATACACCGCTACTGTCTGGGCAGGCCGGTTTGAGTTTTAGCGCGCCGGGTGCCGGCAATACCGGTTCTATCGATGTCAGCGGGAGTTTTAACAGCTTGCCGTGGCTATTGTTCGATTGGGATCACAATGGCGTGCATGACAATTCGCCTACAGCCAAGGCGACCTTCGGCATCTACAAAGGCAGCAGCCAGCAGATTTATCTGCGGGAACTCTACTAGCGATGCATATTGGTGGATAAATCCCACATCGGCAGAAAAATTCCTAAGGCCAATACCAATACCATGATGCCTATCACTACGATCAGAAACGGCTCGATGACGCTGGACAGCGTCTTCAGTTCCGCATCGATTTCGCCTTCGTAGAAATTCGCCACTTCCTGAAGCATCTCGGCAATATTGCCGGATTCCTCGCCGACCAGGATCATTTGAATCACCAGCGGCGGAAACAAACCGGTGCTTTTCGCCATCCGGCTGATGCTGTCGCCTTTCTCGATGCCGATACGCATCCGATGCAATTTACTGCCGATATATTCGTTGCCGACTGCTTTCGACACAATGGCAATGCCCTGAATCAGCGGCACGCCGGCAGTTAAAATCATGGCGAAGGCGCGGGAAAAGCGTTCCATCGTGGCTCGTTCGACGATGCTGCCGACCGCCGGCAGTTTCAATAATAGCCGATGCCATTGCCTTAAGCCTTCCGGGCTTTCCAGGTATTTGCTGATCAAAATCGCTACGGCTACCAAGCCGGCCAATAGGTGCGGCCAATAGTGGACCGTGAATTCGGAAATCGACATCAGCAGCCGGGTTTGCCAGGGTAATTGCGAGCCCATTTTGTCGAACATACCTTTAAAAGCAGGAATGACATAAATGTTGACGACTATTAGTGCCATGCCGATCGCTGCGGCGACCATGCCGGGATAACGTAACGCGGTCTTTATGCGGTTTTCGGTCTCCTTTTCCCGTTCCAGATAACGGGCGATATGCAAAAAAGCCT
Organism: uncultured Methylomonas sp.; assembly: GCA_964529085.1. Taxonomy (GTDB): domain Bacteria; phylum Pseudomonadota; class Gammaproteobacteria; order Methylococcales; family Methylomonadaceae; genus Methylomonas. Next base: position 6,878 of record CAZGUM010000005.1, read on the forward strand.
GCTCCAAATTACCGGTCGTTTCGCCGACATTGACGATGCTGATCAGCAATAACGGGAAAATTTGGCCGTATTGAGACATGGCTTGCGACAGGGTTTGCCCGGATTCCAACTTCCGGGTGAGGCCCAGTAAAGCCTGTTTCAACGCCAGATTCCGGCTGGAATCGGCCAGACTGGTAATAGCGCGGGTCAACGGCACGCCGGCCTTGGTTAAGCTATACATTTGTCTGCAGAACAAAATCAGGTCGTTGATGTTCAGTGACCGCTTAGCGCGCCAATGCGCAAACTGCCGCAAGATGTCGGTGTCCTTGGCGCCGGGCTCGATGGCCAAGGGGATCAAACCCCGGCTATTCAGGGTGTGTGCGACAGCCTGCGCGGATTCGCCGTCGAGTTGGCCGATTATCAATTTACCCTGCGGATTGCGGGCCTTGTAGGCAAAATTCGCCATCTTAACTTTCTGAAATACGCATGATTTCGTGCAAAGTTGTTGTGCCTTGTTTGACTAATTCCAAGGCCTGTTCGGTGAAAGTCTTGAAACTCGGCGTGGCGCGGGCGGCGGCGATAAAACCCGCGGAATCGTTGCGGCGCAGAGCGTCCAGGGTTTCATGGCGCATTTCCAATAATTCGTAAACGCCTATCCGGCCGCGATAGCCGATATGATTGCAATATTGGCAGCCGGTGCCTTGTTTAAACACGATATTGGCGCTTGGAATATTAAACGTCTTTTCCAGCCAGATGCTTTGGCCTTCGCTGATGTCGGTGGCTTGTGCACAGCGGTCGCAAATTTTTCTGACCAGACGTTGCGCGACGATGACTTTTAATGCGCTCGCCAAAATATAACCTTCGATGCCCATATCCAGCAGGCGGGTAGCGGTTTCTACCGCACCGTTGGTGTGTAGAGTGGAGAACACCAAATGGCCCGTGATCGACGCGCGCACAGCAATTTCGGCGGTTTCCCGGTCGCGAATCTCGCCGACCAGAATCACGTCCGGATCCTGACGCAATGCGGAACGCAGTACGCTGGCAAAAGTCAGGCCTATCTTGTCGTTGATTTGCACTTGGTTGATACGGGGCAGGCTGTATTCCACCGGGTCTTCGGCGGTGATGATCTTGGTCTGCGGATAGTTGACCGACGATAGCGCCGCATACAAAGTGGTGGTTTTGCCGCTGCCGGTGGGGCCGGTGACTAAAATCAAGCCGTGCGGATTGCGGATATGGGCTTTAAAACGGCCCAGCAACTCCGTAGGCATGCCGAGTTGTTCCAGATCCAGCAAACCCTTGGATTGGTCGAGAATACGCATCACCACCGATTCGCCGCTTTGGATTGGCAGGGTCGATAGCCTGACGTCCAGCGCTTTGTTTTTGACCCGGATACTAAAACGGCCGTCTTGCGGTAGGCGCTTCTCCGAGATATTCAAGCCGCACATCAGCTTCAAGCGTACCATCAGCGCCGGCGCGATGTTGATATTGTCCAGAACCTGTTCGTTTAATACCCCGTCTACCCGTTGCCGGATGCGCAACACATTTTCGTCGGGTTCGATGTGGATGTCGGAAGCGTTGGTTTGCACCGCATCTTCGAAGATCGATTGCAGCAGTTTAACCACCGGTGCATCGCTGACTTCGCTGCTGGAGAGCAGGGCATTCAAATCGAACTGATTTTCCGCCAGTTCGTCGCTGAGCTGATCGGCGAGATTGCTGATTTCTTCGGTGCGGCGGTAGGCTTGATCGATGGCGGTGAGCAGATCCGATTCGCGCACCACCGCTTGACGGATGCGTTTTTTCAACACGCGGCTCAGTTCGTCCAGGCCCATCAAATCGGTAGGATCGGCCATTGCCAGCAAGACGTCGTTGGCATTGCTTTCCAGGAGCATCACCCGAAAACGGCGGGCCAGATTTTCCGGCAGTTCCTTGCAAATCTCCGGCTTGCGCTTGTATTGCGAAATATCCAGAAACGGGATTTGTAATTGCCGTGACAGGAAGCTGAGTAGATCGGTCTCGGAAATGTAATTCAGATCGACCAAAGTCCGGCCCAGCTTGCGGCCGGTTTTTTTCTGTTCGGTCAACGCCGTCATCAATTGTTCGTGGCTGATGATGCGGTGCTGGACTAACAGATCGCCGATGCGGATTTTCTTTTGCGAATATTCCATGGCTTGGGGATTAATTCAGGGCGTCGAGACGCTGTTTAATATAGCTGACAACCTCGGCGTTTAAGGTGCTTTTGTCCAGCGCTTGCCGGTACGACTCCGCCGCGGCTTGGATTTGATTCAGTTTGTCTTGATTCATAGCCAGTCCCAGCCAATATTCGGCTTTGTCCGCTTGCAATTCGGTGAGGCGCCGGTAAAGGGGGGCGGCTTGCGTGAATTGCTGTTGCTGCTGATAGCCGGCGGCGAGCAAGGCCAGATAGGCCGGATCGTCCACCGTATTGCTGTCGATACGTTCGAGTATCGATACCGCCGCTGCAAAGTTTTTTTGTTGAACGTATAAATGGGCTTGGGTTTTCACAAATAACAGGTCGTTCGGAAATAACGCCAGGCTTTCCTGGACGAAAGCGGCGATTTCCGCCGGGGATGCACGATATTTCAGCAGAGTTTGCAACAACAAGGTGCGGGCAGGCAGGTGCGTCGGCTCCAACTTTAAGGCATCGAGCAAATTTTCCCGAATAGACGACATGGCAGTGCCGGCACTGGCACGTTTGTACAGGGCCTCGGCCTGTTGCGCGGGAGAGGCGGCTTTAACTGGTTTGGCTGAAACCGGCGCGATCGCCTGCGGTATTGGTGTGTGGGCGGCCGCGATTGTTTGCTCCGATGATATGGGTTTATTGACGACTCCAAGCGATTCAATAGCAGTGGTCGGCGGCGGGCTGGCGTTTTCGATAGGCGTGGAGGCCGGGGCCGTTGACTGGGCTATAGGCGCGGTAATAGGCGCCGGTACGGGGAGTGAGACGGGGAGCTGGATTGCGGCAGATGTTTGGATGGCTTGCGCTGCCGGTGCATGGGTCTGAGTTTGCCGCCAGATATAAACTATCGGCAAGGCCGCGGCAATGCCGAGTAACCACAACCAGCCGTGCCGACGCCCACCGCTAGCGGTCGATCTCAGCTCGAGTTTGGGAGCGGGTTTTGCCGTTTGCGGGTTACGCTGCTCCAAATCGCGCAACATTTGATTGATCAGACTCATAATGCTAAGTATGGCGAAAAATAGGCAAACAGCGAACTGCAGAGTAGCAAGAGCCACAGGAAGACGCTTCTAAAGCTCCACGGCAATTGCCGATTGCGGGTATCGTCGGTATCCTGCGCGGCCAGTTGCAAGTGGCGCCAACCGATTTTGCTTTGGCCTTTGCCGTAGGCTGCCAGCAAGGCTTTATGCATTAGGATGTTGATTAGACGCGGTATGCCCTGGGTATAAAAATGCAGCGCGTTGATGGTTAGCGGCGCTAACAAGTCGGTATGAGTGTTGCCGGCAACGTTTAGCCTATGTTGTACATATTCGCGAATTTGCTGCTTATTCAGTGGCTGCAAGGTGTAGCTAAAACTGATGCGCTGGCGCAGTTGGCGGATCGATTTGCTTTGTAGCAGTTCGTCCAATTCGGGTTGGCCGAATAACACGATTTGCAGCAATTTTTGTTTTTCGGTTTCCAGGTTAGTGAGCAGGCGCAAGCTTTCCAGGGTTTCCAGTGGCATGGCTTGCGCTTCGTCGATAATCAGCACCACTTTATTGCCGAGCTTGGCCGCCATCAGCAGATAATCGTTGATTTGCGTCAGGGTACGGCTTTGCCAGGCATTGCTGGAATAACGGATGCCCAATTCCTCGGCGACGGCCAGATGCAAACCGGCGGCGCTCAAATGCGGGTTGGGCAGATAGGCGGTAATAAACGGTGCCGGCAATTCGTTCAGCAACATCCGGCACAACAAGGTTTTGCCGGTGCCGACCGGGCCGGTGATCTTGATAAAGCCCTCGCCGCTTTGCAAGGCGATCATCAGTACGTTCAAAGCTTCACGATGCGTTGGCAAATCGCAGAAAAACTCCGTGTCCGGCGTCAGATTGAAGGGAAGCTGGTTCAGGCCGAAATGTTGCAGGTACATATAGTCATTGGCGACGTTTACTTCCACAATTGCTTACGTTCCAGCTGTTGCATGCGTTCGCGGCTGTCCTCTATCGGCGCTGTCCAGTCCTGGCTATTGCTGATAACGGTCGGTTTTAACAGGATGACCAGTTCCGACTTGCGGCCGGTGCCCTGATTTTCCCTGAAGGCGTTACCCAGGTAAGGGATGCGCGAAAGTAGCGAAACCCCTTGTTTGTTTTCTTCGCGGTTTTCCTGCATCAAGCCGCCGATGACGATGATTTGTCCGCTTTCGGCATGGACGATGCTATCCGATTCCCGCACCGTGTTCAGCGCCATCGGCAATTCGTTGGGCTGATCGTTTATCGTGAATTTTTTGGTTTGGTTTTCCACCCTGGTAATCGAAGGGTGAATGTGCAAGGTTATGTTGTTGGTATCGCCGATCTGTGGGGTTACATCCAAAGCGATACCGGAGAAAAACGGCGTCCAGGTGATGTCTTGCGTGACGGTATTGGTCGCCGCCGAGAGGCTGTTATTGGAGGCGATGTCGGTAATGAAATATTCGTCCTGACCGACCTTGATCACGGCTTTTTGATTATTCAGCGTGGAAATTCGCGGGCTGGACAGAATATTGGTTTTACCCTGGCCTTCCATCAGTTCGATAAAAGCATAAAAATCGCCGGAATGCACACCGATGGTGAACACCTGGCTGGTCACCGAGGCCGCCATCGGCAGCGGATTGACGCTGCTGAGGAAGGCATTCTTGGCGTCGTGCATGATATTCGCCCAGTTGACGCCGTCTTGATGTTTGTCGTCGAGGATGATTTCCAGGATTTTGGCTTCGATGACTACCTGTCGGCCTATTTGCCCTTGGGTAGTGCTTATCAATTTCTCCACTTCGCGCATTTGGCTGGGATTGGCGCGCACTACTACGATACCGGTTTGTTTGTTGATCACGACTTTGGTGCCGGTCTGTGGATTGTGCAATTCGTCGGCATTGCCGGCAGCGGGCGTCACATCCGCCACGGCCGATAACGATTGCTGCAATTCGTCCCAGAAATCGGTTTTTGAGGATGTGGTAATCCAGCTGCCCGAGGTCGCGTTATTCGGTGCGTTGCTGTTCGGATTATTCGGATTACTGCTCTGATTTGCTTGGTTGTAGAGATTGGAGCGTCTGGAACCGTTGCTGATTTGCCCGGACGACACCCGTGTGTTGGAGCTGCCCTCGCGCAGCAAATCGATACGGTCGATCTTGAATATTTTGGTTTGCAAGGTGGCCGGGTAAATGATGTAGCCGATATCGGTCTTACTGTAATCGTAGCCGTAGACTTTTTGCACCGCGCTGAGCACTTGCGGGATGCTGACGTTTTTTAACTCCAGGGAGATACGGCCGGTGACATCGGGATGCACCACCATGTTTTCCTGACTATCCACCACCAAGCTCATGAAAAATTCGCGGGCATCGACTTCGTGTACCGACACGTTAAAAGTGGCTGGCCGGCTGGTTAACGAGTCGCCGAGCAGGGTTTGATTGAAATCGGGAATCAGCGCATCGGTTACCGCCGTGGGTGGCGTAGGCGAGGGTTGGCTGCTTGGTGCCGGCAGGGCCGGAAAGGTTCTATCGACGTTTGCCGTTTTGATAGCCGCAGTGTCGCTACAGGCCGATAGCAATAAGGTCAGGCTGATAGTAACAAGTACAAAAGTATTGGGCATTAGTTTCGTTTCACCGGTTTTTTAATTGAGGGGACCAGGTAGAGTTTTTTATCGGTACCGTTTTGCCTGATTAGCACATAGCCGGGCTTAATCTGTAAAACCCGGCTGCCGTCGGCCAGCGTCTGGCCTTTGCTGACGGTGGTACCGTTAATAGTGGCGCGGCGGTGGGTATCGGAAATCCAGATACCGGTCAGACTGAATACGCTTTCGGTATGCGGAGAGTCCAATACAGGGCTGGCAGGCAGATTGCCGGGCAGGGTTGGGTCGCGTAATTCAGCCGGGGTTAAGCTCGGCAGCATTAGCGATATTAATAAAACGATATGGCGTTTAAACACCGAGAAAATCCTCGTCAAAACTCAAGGTATAAACCTGAATCCGGGTTTCGGCGTCCGGGTATTCAGTCACCCGGTAGGCGATGCTGTCCCAATGAATACGCCAGGGCAGGGTTTCCAAGGATTTTAAGTAATTTAAGGTGCTGAAATAGTCGCCTTGCAAGGTGATGACCATCGCGTGCCGATAAACCCAGATCGGTTCTGCTTCGGCATTGCCGAATCCAGTGGCCGGCAGGGTTTGCAATTTGATTAAATTCAGATTGCCATGTTGTTTCAACATATCTCTTAAAGCGGCGGCCATTAACGGCGCGGGCACGAATTTTTTGCCGCCGAGGTTGAGTTGCTGCTTTAGATTTTGCACGGATTGTTGTATCTCGGTTAATTGCTTGCGGGAGTCGCCATTCAGATCTTTACGGCCCATTTCCTGCAATTGGCCAGCGATTTTTTGTTGCGCATCCAGTTGTTTTTGCAATGCGCCGATTTCGGCATCCAGCAATTGTTGCTGTTTGCGCAATGGCTGATAAAACAGGGAATCCCAGACACCCCATATCGTCAGGATGGCGGTGCCGACCGCCATCAGTTTTTCGCGGCGGCTAAGTCTGGCGAAACGCTGCTGAAACTGCTCAATGTTTAGTTGCATTTACCGTCTCCTTGTCGTCCTTATATCGGGAGCTAACGCTAAATTCGCTGAGTTCGGCCGCCTTTGACGATTGCTGAATGCTGAGTTTGGCAAAATGCCGGCCCTTGAACGGCTCGACGTTTTGCAGGCGTTGCAACAGCAAGGCGATTTGTTCCGGTTTGAACGCGCCGCCATACAGGCGAATGCTGTTGTCGGTACTGTCGATATCTATGCCCGTTATCCAGGCGCCGCTATCCGCTTGCGCGGCCAAAGCCGACAAATAGCCGGAAAATCCCTGGGCTTGATCCGTTCGATCTTCGGCCAACAGCTCCAGAACGTGCGACAGGCTTTGATACAGACTCTGGGATTGACCGATTTCCTGGCTCAATAATGCATCGACTTGTCGGTCGGGATATTGGCTTTGTAAGTGGGTCTGCGCTTGCTTTAACTCGGCTTGCAGCTGATGTAATTCCTCTTGCCGATTACGCAGGGAATTGCTGGCTAGAGTACCGACAATCAACAGATACAGGCAGATACCGATAAGCGCCAGCATATAGGGATTGAGCAAAACATGGCTGCGGTCTTGGCCGCCATTCTGATAAAGATTAATTTGCTGGATCATTGGTCGGTTTCCAATGCGCGGCGTAAACTGGCGCCGATGACCGGGGCGCAAAGATTTTGCATCGCATCGCTTAACAAAATATCGCTGTCCACTATTGCCGATAAATCCATGGCTCGCGCGGTAATGCCGTGGCTGATGGTCAGGAAATTGATGATTTTTTGGGTGTCAATTGGCATTAGCACCAGCGCCAAACTGGTGATTGGCGGAATATCGAAAAAATTTTCCACATAATCGAACGACCGTTGTATTTCCAGCGCCAGGCCGTCTTGCGCCATAAAACCAAATTCCATTTCGTTATTGGCGGAGGCTTCAGCTAGTGCCTGGTAACCGCTGGCCAGTTTACGGGATAAATAGATCGCGCCATCTTTTTGCAGGATGACACGGCCGGCGTCTTTTTGTAAGTGCAGTAGGGCGATACCTTGCTTATTTTCCGGTAATAAGGTGGCCAGATTGCGTAAAGCCGTCTCTTGAATGTCGACGACTTTAACCCGTAAACCGGCTTGCCGGCAGCGTGCGCCGAGGGTGGCGATTAAATATTCGGTGCAAGCGATCACTTCCAGCATCTGCGGCGTGTTGGGACGATTGGATGGCGGTAAAGGGTAATAATCGATGACGGCTTGATCGACCGGATAATCCAGTAAATCCGCAATTCGCCAGCGTACCGCCTGCTTCATTTCTTCCGGATTAACCGCCGGCGCCTCGATGCTGATAGCGCGGTATTGCTCGGGTGCCAGCAGAATATGGCAATCGTATTCTTCCAGCTGATGGTTTTTCACCAAGGCTTCCAGCAGCGGCAACAGCTGTGCTTCGCTGCCGGCGACAAATTCGCAGTGCAGAAGACGCGGCCGCTCTTGGTCGGTATAACGGGTGATGGCTATCGCAAACCCATTGGCGACGAAGCTGATGGCGACGATGCCGGGCGATACGCTGGGTTTTCGCAGTAATTTTTGCAGTAATCGCACTGTGAGCGGTTTCCGTTAGAAAATGCCGATAGAGGGATTGCAGAACAGCAAGCGATGATATGTCTATTCACTCTTTACCTGTTTTTTGAAAGACTTAGCCTTTAACCTGCAACTAATACGCGAAGTTTATACTAAAAAATCCGGTTTATAGAAATTCGAGCAAATTCTGCGGGCCATGTATTCGGTGTGACGATAGGGCGGGAGCCGGAAATTTGGTGGGCATCGTGCTAATGCGCCCACCGCCCGAGTGTATCCGGATGTTGTTTGCCTTTTAAGCGCTGGCTATTTTGTTCTTCGAGGTGTTTATGTTTTCGGGCTGTGACAAGCCTGAATTGAACCGAATAGCCTTGTGCTCGGGTCCGCGTGGAAAGGCGAACTTGTTATCGGAAAATCTAAGCAGATGCTTAGCCGGCCCAAATAGCTCGCGCTTTCAATGCTTTTTGTAAACGGCTGGCGACTACTTCCCATTGGATGTTGCGAAAGAAGGCATCGACATAATTGCCGGCGGCCGCGCCGTAATCCATTTGATAGGAATGTTCGTACATGTCCAGCACCAGGATAGGTAATGTCGAGCTAGGGCCGGTGGCGTGATCCCATTGCCAATAATTTTCCAATAGGCCGGTATGCAAGTTTAAGCCCAAAACCACCCAGCCGGAACCGCCGCCCAGGCCGGCACCGATGCGTTTGAATTCTTTTTCCCAGGCTTCCGCCGAGCCGAAGGCTTCGTTCAAAGCCTTACTTACAGCAGCATCCGGCTTACCGGAGCCACCCAGATTGGCGAAATACAGTTCGTGCAATACCACCGAGCCGGTCCGTACCAAATGTTCGCGTTTTAGATCGTTATAGATATAAGCCGGCAGCGTCGAATCTTCCAGAAAACCCGCCAGTTTTTGTTTGACCGTATTCAGCGCCTTCACCGAGCCGGCATAATTGTTTTCCCAGTGCGAGCGAATCAGTTTTTCTGAGATGCCGTCCAGTTTGGCCGGATCGAAGGGTAACGGCTTTATTTCCTGAACCGTGCCGAACGCCGATGATAAATTGGTATTAATGTCCGGTCCGTCTTCGGCGTGACTGTTGCTGCTCAGTGATGCCAAGGCTGCACCGGCCGCGGCTGTGGCTAAAAAATCTCTCCGGGTATAATCGTTAGTCATAAGTTCACTCCATGTTGGCTTAGCCAGGGTTTTAGAAAGGTCAATAACAGTCCGGCCGCACCGCTGCAGGCAATGACCGGGATAACGCCGGCTTTGTAACGAAACAAAGCCGGAACAGCAGTCAGGCCAATCAGCAGCGCGATGCTATCCAGCTCGCCGCCAAAGCCCTTCGGCCAGAATACGTGATACGCAAAAAATGCCGCCAGATTTAGAATGACACCCACCACGGCGGCGGTAATGCCGGTCAATGGCGCGGTAAATTTCAAATTGTTGTGAGTGGATTCCACCAACGGTCCGCCGGCTAGAATGAACAGAAAACTGGGCAGGAAGGTGAAGTAAGTCACCACTGTTGCCGCGGCCGCGCCGGCCAGAAACAGGTGCTCGCCGCCGAACAAGACCTGGCTCCAGCCGGCGACGAAACCGACGAAGGTGACGACCATGATCAGCGGGCCCGGCGTGGTTTCTCCCAGGGCCAGACCGTCTATCATTTGGGTTGCTGTCAGCCAGTGATAATGTTCCACCGCGCCTTGATATACATAGGGCAATACCGCATAAGCGCCGCCGAACGTGAGTAGGGCGGCTTTAGTGAAGAACCAGCCCATTTGCGTCAGCGCACCGTCCCAACCGTAGTGGGCGCAAAGCCAGCCGAGCGCGCCGCCCCATAACCCCAGGCCGATTAAAGCCAGTTTTGCCAGTTTTTTGGCGTTGAAACGGGCGTGTTCCGGCATCGGTGTTTCGTCGTCTATCAACGCCGGCCCGAAATGCCGGTTGGATTTGCCGTGGCCGCCGCCCAGATTGAAGTAATCGGGAGCCAGTTTGCCGCCCACGGCACCCAGCAATCCCGCGGCCAGCACGATTAGCGGAAACGGGGCGTGCAACGCGAAAATAGCCAGAAACGCCAGCGCCGCCATCGTCCATAACCAGGCGTTTTTCAATGTGCGCGAGCCGATGCGATATGCCGCGAATAACACAATCGCCGTTACTGCCGGCTTGATGCCGTAAAGCACACCAGCCACGGCGGGTAGGTGTCCGTAAGCCAGATAAATCCAAACCAAACCGATCAAAATCAATAAGGACGGCAATACAAACAAGCCGCCGGCCACTATGCCGCCCCAACTGCGATGCATTAGCCAGCCGATATAGGTAGCCAGTTGTTGCGCTTCCGGGCCGGGCAATAGCATGCAGTAATTTAAGGCGTGGAGGTAACGGCGTTCTGAGATCCATCGTTTATTTTCCACCAGGTCCTGATGCATGATCGCAATCTGCCCGGCCGGACCGCCGAAGCTGATGAAGCCCAGTTTTAGCCAATACCAAAAGGCCTGTTTCAAGCTGACGGGTGGCGGAGGACTGGTGGGGGGCTGCGGCTGATTCATGCGTTTGTTCCGGAAAAAGCTTGATGAAAAGCGTCGAAAATCTTTTCGGCTTCGGCCAATAAACGATCATCGTCGTTCCAGTTTTGCCGCATGCCCGCTAGTAAAGTCTCCAGTCCGGCCGCTTCGGCCAGGGCAATGCCGCCGACATCCAGATAATGCACGATGTTGCCGATTTTGTTCAGCGCGGCATCTTGCGTCAGGCCGAAACTGGTTTGCAGTACCTCGAAAGTGACTTTGGCATCGATATGGGTAAACGCGGCGCCGTCGAAATCAAAACCCAGCGCATCGGCGGGGCAATCGCCGATGTCGGCTAGCCAGAGCAAATGCGGTTTGGTGTCAATAAAACGGCGGATCAACCAGGCGCTGGCCAAACGGTCTATCTTCGGTCTGTGACGGGTAGCCCAGGTACGGCCTTGATAATCGTCGCGGTTCAGTAATGGGATTGGCCTCTGCACGGTGCGCGGTTCGTCCGGGCAAAGCCTGTCGTGCAGTGTATCCGCCAGTTCGGCCAATGCCGAGGCAGTTTGCGCTTGAGCGGCGTCGGGGAAAAAATCCAGATTCGCTAACGTTTCAAAGTCCTTGCGCAGTCGATTTAGCTGTTTTTGCAGTTTGCTTGCATCCTGTTGCGCATGATCGAATTGCGCAATGCTTGCCAAGAGATTTTCATAATCGGCTGACCGGTCGAAAAAGGCTTCGAAAGCCGCTTGCTGAATTTCGTCTTCGCTATCTGTCAGCAAAATATGGGCAGAGCCGCCGCCCGCTAACACTTCCTCGCTGTAACGTTGCAATGCCAAGCGAAAGTCCGGCCGGTTAGGCAGTAAATACACGCCGTCGCGCAAGGCAACGCAGCCCATGGCTTTTAAGCCGCGCCAAATACGCATCCGGCCGCTTGCATTTTGCGTGGGGAGACTGACGATTAAGACCAGCCATGACTTTGTATGCATATGTTCTCTTGTTTCTATTTTGTAGAATACTCTACATAATATTATGTTTTGCAGTCAAACTAAATCCACTTTTCGAAGAAAATATTTTGTATGGCGTCCAACGAGGAATTTGGCGCCGATTATGCTAGAAGGTTGATGAGGTTTATTCGTCAAGCAATTGACATTGAATAAGAAAAACTTGAAATTAATCGATTTAAAGGTCGCCAAAAAACAAGTAACAGACTATTATTTAGTGTAGTTTTTAAACCTCACTTGAGACTTGGTTCGCATTAAGGTTTTAAAAATATGTTAAGCAAAGCATGCTTAATTAAGTGTCTGATTTTGCTGTAGCCGATTGATGGGCAGTATTTTTTGTCAGCATCGGCGCGTAGCTCCGACTGTGCTCTCCGACAAGTTTGTGTTGAAGGACGACTTGTTCGCCGGGCTCGTAACGCCAACTTTGGAACAGGAGGAAGTCATGAAAGCTCATGATTTTTTGTTTCTAAAGAACCCAAACACAATTTCCGCCATCATCGGCGGCTTACTGGCGTTTTGTGCGCTAAATGTCTATGCCGGACCGCCGCCGGAAAATTTTAACACTGCTTCTGAGTTGATCTTGACGCCGTCCGATCAAACTTTTGCCGCCGACAGCGGTCATGGCGCAAATCTTTTACTCAGTAATTCTGCGCTGGGTGCGGCAAATCCACAGCAGACTGAAAAGCGAAATAGCCGGCCGGTGAATGTGGGTTGCGGTGTGGATGTAAATCAGTTTGCCGGCGAAAACAGTTCGCTGACCAACCGACTGGTTGGGGAGTGCAATTTGAAATTCCGCTACTGACAGCGAGCGTGCCGGACGCTCGGCTTGGGCGCAAAACAAAGTACCGGCAGCGCGATGGGGGGTGTTCAGCCGGCCAGATGTTGAATTTGCTGCGTCGTAACGGCGACCGCGTTCAATCTGCGGATTTGCGGTTCTATGCCGTCGAAATTACCCCGAAATTCCATCAAACGCAACTCGGCTTCAACGTCGGCTACCTCCAGCAGATTTTTCAGCAGGCGATCTTGCATTTCGCGAAATCCGCGCTGCCGGCCGAAATAACCCTCAAGGCATTCGCCGACCAACATGAATGCCGCCGCAAATACCGTCAATACCGCAAATGCTATAACCAATTTCGGAATGCCCAGCGTTAGCGCCGCTATCAGGGCACCGGCCGATACCGTAGCTATCGTGCTGCCGATCAGGCGTAAACGGCCCGAACCTTGCAGGCGGGCCGTCAACAAACGATGGATGCTCAGGCACTCCTGTTTGATGAGGCCGTTGGTATTCAACGCCAAATCGATGAGCAGCTGAGACTGTGATGCATTGTCTTGCCCCAGTAATTTTCCGGGCCGGAGGGTTTCGGTGTAGCCGGGGTGTTTCGCGCAAATTTGATCCAGTAATTCCGGTCTTAACCTGCTGAGTAGATTGACCAGAGCCTGGACATCGAGAGCGATTGAGTCAAGCATGCTTATCTCCGCCGGGGCATGTAAATAGACAAAGATTCAATGATAACCGCGCTTTGCCTATTGCGCGCATTGTTTTTTTGTAGGGCGCAAGTTTAGGATAATCGGCGGAAAAGCCAAGAAAGCCTAATACCGAAACAAATCGCTGGTAAATGGAATCGAAAGAGTAAGACTTCGGCAGCGGTTTGATCGGCCGTTGCCGAATTGAAAGCTAGCTCAGTGAAGCACTGCTTAATGCATCTACCGGGAACTTTACCCGCACCAGGTACAATATTCCGGTGCGGGCTTAACGATGTATTTGGTGCTTATCGGCAATCGAACTGTTGGGGCCAATCCCGGTAATTGAATACCTGACCTTCCTGACGCACGGTGTTCACCGCCGCCAAATCCAGGTCGGCATACACCCATTGCGCCTGGTTGTACTCACCAATCGCCAGAATGCCATTGTTGGGAAAACCCCGATCCACCGGCGTGTATATCGCCGCCGCGCCGCAATTGATGTCCACCGCTTCCGACCAGTCGGCATTGCCAACCAACGACGCTTGAACCACATAGCACTGGTTTTCCAAAGCACGGGCCTGACAACCGATGCGTACCCGGTAATAGCCGGCTTCGGTATCGGTGCAGCTGGGGACCAGAATCAAGCTTGCGCCGCGTTCGGCTTGTTGGTGGGCGTAATGCGGGAACTCGCTGTCGTAGCAGATATTGATGGCAACTTTACCGAATACGGTATCGAACAA